>JANNEF010000449.1:0-3898 GCA_031378375.1 Verrucomicrobiota bacterium
GCGGTGTTGCAGGCCGAACTGCAACGCTTCTGGCGAGACGCCCGCCGCGTGCACTCCCTCGTCTTCGATTGGCTGCTGCTTCAAGCAAACACTTCTTCCAGAGCCGTTATACTACTCTATTAACGTAGTTGGTATAAGGCGGTTACGGAGCGAGTTCGGCGGGCGGAAGGGCTGTTTTTCGGCTGTACCCTTTCAAAAGGTACGGGTACCTTTTGAAAGGGTACACCGCTTATGCCGCAGGGTACAACGACGGAGCGAAAAGGTACAGCGCGGATGCCGCAGGGTACACCGCCAATGACATAGGGTACAGCGCTGAAATGAAAAGGTACATGTACCCTGTGACGCCAGCGGTGTACCCTGCCGCATCCGCGCTGTACCCTATCGCGCCGCAGCGGTACCAAACCGCGTCGCGCGAGGGGTGGGACGGGACGGCGAGGGGAAAGCCGACAACCGCTCGGAACAGCGCAAACCGTCGGATTGCGTTGCTTGCGAAGTGATGTGTTGAAATGACATCGGAACATCCGCGCAGCCTTTCTTCCCATCTGCGCAGAACCTTTTCATCTGCGCAGAACCTTTTGGAGAACGTGGGCGAGCATGGCGGAACGGAGATTTATTGCAAGAACTTTCCGGGTGTTTTTTCATACCCTGCTTGCGCCGGGAAGCGATCATCACCTGTTGACCTTGACCAGTTCCCGGTGTCATTGAGGAAGTCTCCACATTCGGGCATTTTCTTTCTCCACCGTTCCCGGTATTAACTCCGCCCATGAAACGCCATCCGCTGCTCGCGTTCTTCGCGCTGATGTTCATTTTTTCCTGGGGCATCTGGCTGCCGGTGGCGCGCGGTTGGTCATGGGCGCTGCCGGTCGCTCCAGACCGCGCGCAGTTATTCGGCGCCTTCGGGCCGTGTCTGGCGGCGGTGATCGTGACAGCGGTCGTTGGTGGGAGGGAAGGGCTGCGACGGTTTCTCGAACGGCTGCTGGTCTGGCGCGTCGGCATGGGCTGGTATCTGGCGGCGCTGTTCTTGCCGGCGGTCATTTCTCTGCTGACCACCGCGCTGCACACGATGTTCGGCGGCGACGCGCCGAACTTCGCCGACCCGCCGATTTACCACGCGGCGCTGCCGTCGTTCTACGCGCAGTTCAACGTCTGGACGATTCTTGTTCCGTTCTTCCTGCAAACGCTGCTGGCCGGCAGCGCCGTGGGCGAGGAGTTGGGCTGGCGCGGTTTCGCACTGCCGCACCTGCAAGGCCGGTTGAGCGCGCTCGGCGCGAGCGTGGTGCTGGCGCTGGTTTGGAGCGTGTGGACACTGCCGCTGCTGGGGCCGCAGAGCGCGGTGGGGTACGTGCTGTCGCTCGCGTCGGTGCTGCTGATGGTGATACCCGGCACGATTTTCTCGACCTGGATTTACAACAACACGCGCGGGAGCCTCCTGCTGGTGGTGCTGTTCAATCACGCGCCGAAAATTACGGACGTGTTCCTGGCGTCCTCCGCCGCGCCGCCGATCCTGACGGCGGTTTCGCTCTGGCTGGTGGCGCTCGCGATCATTGCGTGGGCGGGGCCGCAGAATCTTTCCCGCCATCCGCTGGACGAGCACTGCCGGAGTTGAATCACGGCGCGCTGATCTGTCCCAGCAGCGCGGCCCGGCGTGCGCCGGTCGTGCGCGGCAAATTCCCCGGCTGCCCACTGGCGCGCAAATAGGCCAGCCACGCGAAGGCCGCCGGCTCGATGCTTTGCAAGGGCCAGCCGAGTTCGGCGCTCGTCTTCAGGTGAATGGCGGGAGAAAGTTTCCGCAACTCGTCGCGAATGGCGTTGGCCAAAACTGCGTTCGCCGCGCCGCCGCCCGCGAGGACAATTGCGCGCGGCAATGAGGGCAGGTGCAGCCGGTAGTTCAACGCCAGCGAGCGCGCGGTGAACCGGGTGAGCGTCGCCAGCATGTCGAACTTCGACAGGCCGGCGCGCTTCATCTGGGGCAGCACGCGGGCGAAAAACGGTTCACCGAACAATTCGCGGCCAGTGCTCTTAGGCGGTTTGCGGGTGAAGTAGGGATGCGCGAGCCACAGGCGCAACAGGGTCTCGTTCGCCGTGCCGCGCGCGGCCCATGCGCCGTTGTTGTCCATGGAACTTTTCCCGTTTGTGAAGTGGCGCATCGCCAGATCGAGCAGCACGTTCGCCGGGCCGGTGTCAAACGCGGCGACGGACGGCACCTTCCCGCGCGTCCAGTCAATGGACGTGACGTTGCTGATGCCGCCGAGGTTGTTCACGCAAATGTGTTCGCCGCACCGGCCAAAGACTTTGACGTGAAACATCGTTGCCAGCGGCGCGCCTTGTCCGCCAGCGGCGAGGTCCGCCACGCGAAAGTTGTTCACCACCGGCACGCGCAGGGCTTCGACGAGATATGCCGGCTCGCCGAGTTGAAGCGTGGCGGGTTGCGGGCGGCGCGGGTTGTGGAAAATCGTCTGGCCGTGCAGCCCGACAAGCTGCGGCTGGCGCGGCGCGGATTTGTTCACCGCGTGCCGCGCGTAGAACCGCCCAAGGTCATGGTGCAACTGCGCCAGCTCCCAACTCGTGGCCGCGCCGCGCGCCGCCGCGTGCAGGCGCGCTTGCAAGGCGGGGGGAAACTTCGCGCGCCAGAGCTTCTGAAGGCGGATGGTCTCGCCGTTCACCGAGCACAGCGCGTAGTCCACGCCGTCCAGGCTGGTGCCGGACATGATGCCGAGGACGGTTGTGCTTTTCATGCGAGTCGAGTTCGGGCTTCTGCTTGCTCGCCGGCATGATATTGTCGGGGCGTTGAAGGTTGAAGTGCTAAAGCGGTGCGGTTCGCCGCCGGCATCAACACCTCAACGCATTTACAAACATGAAAGCCCTCTGCCTCCACGCGCACTACGACGATTACGAATTTGTCGCCGCCGGCACGTTTGAATTGTGGCGGCGCAAGCTGGGCCGCGATTTCACAGGGCGGGTCGTCGTCTGCACCGACGGCAAGGCGGGGCACCACCTCCACACGCGCGAGGAGACGGGCGCACTGCGGTTGCGCGAACAGGAAGCCTCCGCGCAGGCGGGCGGTTACGAGTTTGAATTGCTGCGCCTGCCAAATGGCCAGCCGCCGCGCGAGGCGTGTCTGCAAGTTTCTACGGAACTGCTCGCCGCCTTGTGGAAGGCCATCCGCGATTTCGAGCCGGACTATTTGTTTTGCCCGCCGCTGCCCGCCGACCCGCTGGCGGGAATGCACAACGACCACGCCACCATCGCCGATGCCGTGCGCCGCGTGGCCTACATGATCAACGTGCCGCACGCCTTCACGCCGGAATATCCCGCTGATGAAACCGCGTCCCGCCCATGCAAGACGCCGGTGATTCTCAACTGCTACGACGCCTACATGTCCGGCGCGAACGCCTTCGACCTCGCGGTGGATGTGGAGAGCGCGTTCGCGAAGATCGCCGAGACGAGTTGGTGCCACCAGTCGCAGATCGCCGAGTGGCTGCCGTGGGTGGGCCGGCATGACATGACGCCGCCGCAGTCGCCGGATGAGTGGACGAAGATGTTGCGGCGGCGATTTGAGAAGAAGAACCGGGAACTGGGCATCGCATCAACTCGGGCGGTGGAAGTGTTCACCGTGACCGCGTGGGGTGAAGTGCCGACATTTGACCAGTTGCTGAAAGATTTCCCCAACGCCCTGCACGAAGCCTCCAACCTCGGAGCGTTAAAAGATCGGCTCGCGCGGTGGTGTGGATAGAAGACACGCGCCTCGGCCGCCGGACCTAGTCTGGTGTCCAACAAGTCATTTACATTATAGGGTTGCGGGGTATCCTCTGGTGATGCCCCGCCATGCCGCGCCCCTGACCTTGAGCGATTCGGAGAGCAAACAACTGAACGCGCGCGTTCAAGATCGTCGTTCCAC
>JANNEF010000453.1:0-35137 GCA_031378375.1 Verrucomicrobiota bacterium
GTGGAACGACGATCTTGAACGCGCGCGTTCAGTTGTTTGCTCTCCGAATCGCTCAAGGTCAGGGGCGCGGCATGGCGGGGCATCACCAGAGGATACCCCGCAACCCTATAATGTAAATGACTTGTTGGACACCAGACTAGCCCAGGCCGAAGGTTGGAGGAAACTCAAAAGATTGCGAACCGCTGCCGTCCACCGGAATCGGATCTTAACGCAGAGGACGCGGAGGTTTTCGCAAAGGCCGCAGAGATGAACATCCGCCCTTCGCGTTCCTCTGCGTTAAAAATTCCCGCTCCAGACACCTCGGACCTCAAAGTTCATCCTCCCGCTCCGTGTAGAACAGCCGGTATGCGCGGGCGTAATCCGCCTCCGGCACCAGCACCTGGGCGTCCCGGCTCAAGTCGCCATCGTCCGGCAGCGACGGGTCGGCAAACTCCTGCGCGGCGGTGATGCCGTGCTTGTCCAGCATCGCCACGAGCATCTCGGCGTTTACCAGCGGGCCGCTGTAGAAAAGTTTCACGGTCGAGTTACTCGTCCTCGCCCCGCAGTTGATCCTTTGTCGCGTGGCGGCGGCGGGCAACCTCCAGCGCGATGAGCGTGGCCAGAATCAGGAACAGAATGAAGTAAGTCGTCTTCGCTCCCAGCTTGCCGATGTAGCCGGCGACGAGGGCAATCCAGTTCTCCGGTTCCGACGGTGACGGCTCCGCATCGGGAGGGGTGACGGAAGAAACATTGCCGGTCGGCGACGTGGATTCCGCCGACGCGGTCTCCTCGGTGGTGCCATCGGCGACAGGTGGGCGCGGCAACAGCGGAGGTTGCCCCCGGCGGGCCAGCGAGGCTGATGAGGCCGGCGACGAAATCGTGTTTGAAGTGGTAGGAGGATCTGACCTCACGGCCGGCGGGACAGTTTGCGTGAGTGAGTTGGTTGCGAGGCTGCCCGAAGATCCGGTTCGAGGGAAACGGCTTTCGCCCGGTGGTGGCACTGCGGTGGCAAGTGCGCTTGGCGGCAGGGGCTTTGGCGTGGTCGAATCCGGCGGGATGACAGCGGCGGGCCGGCTCTTTTCCGCCACGGGGAGACTGGGAGTGCCGCGCGCAGTGGCCATGGTTTCACTTGTGGCGTTGCCCGCCGCACGGCCGGCTCCGCCACTTCCGCCCGGTGCGCCTGATGTTCCACTCGTGCCGCCCGCTGAACTGCCGGAAGTCTTGCTTTCCCCCGTGCCGCTCTCGCCACTGCTGGATCCGCTACCGCTGGCCAGCGTGCTAACTGGGGCGGGCGGCGTCACGGGCGGCAGCAACACAGTGGCCGGAGACGAACGGCTCAACGCGCTGTGCAGGCTGGCGTCGTTCAATCGTTCCACATGTCCGTCGGCGAAGAGAATGTTCCCTTGTTGCGCGTGCAGGTTGCTCGCCCAGCGCGCGGCATCGTTCGCGCCCAGGCGCAGAATCGCCCCCGCCGCGCCGGAGGGTCGGGACAGGTTGCCGTCGCCCGCGAGGAAGCCGTCGGCGCGGCCCAACTCCGCGTTTGGCGCGACGAAGTAGCTGACGTTTTCATTTTTCAGCGTGGCGAAGCCGGCGGCGGGCGCGCGGGCGTCCGTCGGGCACACCAGGATCTTTGTCTCCCCCAGTTCGTTGGACAGCGCCTGGAAATGGCGGAACGCAAAAAAGAAATTGCTCCCCAGCCGGTTGCCCGCGCGGACGAACTCCAGCGTGCCGCCCGCGTTGGTGGACACCTGCATGGGGAACTTGTCGTCGTGCTCGTGCGCGAAGGCGTGGAACGCGACGCCCATCTGCTTGAGATTGTTCGCGCACTGCACCGCCCGCCCCTTGCCGCCCGCCCGCTGCAACACCGGCAGCAGCAGCGCGGCGAGGATGGCGATGATGACGATGACCATCAGCAATTCGATGAGCGTGAACGCGCAAGGTGGAGAGTGAGCAGCCCTGCGTTTCACTTCGTCAAGGGATCGCTAGGCGCACCGGCCAATTGGTGTTCCGCTGGAACAAGTCTTCGAGAAAGGCGTTTCTGAACCTTTGCACGCTGCCATCGGTCAATCCAATATGGCCGTAGTCAACGTGGAGGCTCTTGGCCCAACTGACCGGGCTGTTGGTGGCGAGCATCAGGATGCCGGAAGTGATTAGCCCGTTCGTCGTGATGTTACGGTCGCCGGATAGAATCGTTTGCGGGTTGGCCCTGTCTGCATCCAAGCCGACAAAGTAACTGAGGTTGGAATCACTGAGAGACTGCCAGTTGGTCGCCCATCTGCGAGCGGCATCATCGCCACAAACCAAAACTTTGGTTGAGCCCAGTTCGTTGGACAGTGTTTGGAAATGACGGAACACTTCACGACTGTTGGCGAATTCCAGAGTGCCATGCTTGTTAGTCGAAAGTGCCATCGGGAAAGGCATCGGGAACTTGTCTTCTTCGTGTTCGTTGGACCACACCTGAAATGCCAGGCCGATTTGCTTGAGGTTGTTCACACAATTGACGCGTGAAGCGTGAGATTTCGGCGGCCGGAGTGCGGGAAGGAACCGGGTGACGAGGAAGGCGATGATAAACATCACGACTACCACCTCCACCAACGTCATCGCCCGGAGGCTCTGTTTTCTGGCGCGAGCCGGGTGCATGGGTCTTGGGTCTTACGAGTCAGCTTGACTCCCGGCGAGCGTCGGCAAGAGCGGAAACACAATCAGCGCCAACGTCGCCAGGAGCAGAAATAAAAAAGTGAACGTGAAGCCTACATCCTTGTCTTGTGAGTGAAGAAGTTTCATGGCTCCACGTTCTGTTGCTCGGTTTTACTTTAGCAGCCCGGATGCCGGACGCAAGTCTCGCATAAATGCGCGGCGGGCAGGCGGGGTAATGAGCGATTCTCACGCAAGCCTCGTCAACTTCACGCGCCAGCCGGGTTTCGGAGTGCCTACGAACCGGGAGTTCGAAAGGCTTGAAGGACCGCCCGGTGAAGCCCGGATCGGTTCCGTTTGCCCTTGCACTTCGTCCGTTGAATCGGGAGTTTCGCCGCCATGCAATTCGGCATCTGCAACGAAATCTTCAAGGACTGGAAGCTCAAGGACGCCATGAGCTTCGCCGCGCGCGCCGGCTACGACGCCATTGAGATCGCGCCGTTCACCATCGCCAACAACGTCACCGACATCCCGGCGGCGGAGCGCGCGCGCATCCGAGAAACCGCTGCGCGCGCGGGCATCGCCATCTCCGGCATCCACTGGGTGCTCGTGCAGGCCGAGGGCATGTATCTTACCCACCCGGACGCCGCCGTGCGGACACGGACGGCGCAGTATTTCCGCGAGTTGGTGGATTTCTGCGCGGACATCGGCGGGCGCACCATCGTCGTCGGTTCCCCCAAGCAGCGCAACCTGATGGCAGGCGTGACGCTGGAGCAGGCGTGGGCTTGGGCGAAGGAAACGTTCGCGCCCGCAGTTGCCCACGCGGCAGAACGCGGGGTGACGCTCTGCCTGGAACCGCTCGCCCCCGTGGAGACCAACTTCATCAACACGGCGGCGGACGCCATTCGCTTCGTGCGACAGTTTCAGAGCGCGCACTTCAAAATCATCCTCGACGTGAAGGCGATGTCCTCCGAGGCGAAGCCGATCCCGCAAATCATCCGCGAGAGCTGGCCGCACTTCGCCTACTTCCATGCGAACGATAAAAACCTCAAAGGTCCCGGCTTCGGCGAAGTGGATTTCAAACCCATCGCCGCCGCGTTGCGCGAAGTGGGCTACGACGGAGTGGTGTCCGTGGAGGTGTTCAACTTCGACGAAGGCCCCGAAACCATCGCCACGCGAAGCCTCGCCTATCTCAAGCAGGTTTTCGCCGTGTAGCCGCGTTCTGCGGCTTTAACGACGGGCGGATGCGGCAGCAGTGCTTTTTTCACCGTTGCCAGCCACAGCCAGCAGGGCCTGCATTTTTTCCCGGAGCTCGTCGGGCTTGAAGGGTTTGGCGAGGAAATTGTTCCCGACCTGCGCCCCGACACGTTTGAGAGTGTCCTGATCGCTGAAGCCGCTGACCACCAGGACGCGCGCGTCCGGTTGCCGGGCGCGGATTTCGGCCAGCGCTTCCTCGCCGCTCAAATGCGGCATGGTCAGATCGAGGATGACGGCAACAATTTTCCCCGCGTGCTCGCGGAACAGGGTGATCGCCTCCTGTCCGTTGACGGCGGGCAGCACGTCGAAGCCGAAACTTTTCAACATCTGGCTGGTGACGGCACGCACGGCCGCCTCATCGTCGGCCAGCAGCACGGTGCCGCTGCCCCGCCATTTGGGTGACGCCGGGACGGGTGGCGCGATGGGATCAGCCGGGGCCTCGCACGATGGCAGCAGCACGCGGAAGGTCGAACCGCGCCCCGGTTCGCTGGTGATGCGCAGCGCGCCCAGATGGGCGCGGACAATCCCGGAGACTGCGGCCAGTCCCAGTCCCCGCCCGGTGAACTTGGTGGTGAAAAATGGATCAAAAATCCGGCTAATGGTTTCACCATCCATGCCGCAACCGGTGTCGGTGACATCAAAAAAAACGTATGGCCCTGGCGGCAGGTCACCGGAAGGGTAAGCCCCCGCCAGGCTGGCGGCGTCGGCGTGTTGCAGACCGGTGCGGATGCGAATGGAGCCGTTTTTGTCGCCGAGCGCCTCGGAGGCATTGATGACCATGTTCATGAGCACCTGACGGATTTGCGTCGGGTCGGCTTCGACGGCGGGCAACTTGGGCGCGGCATCAATTTCAAGCACAGCTTTTTTTGAGATGGAAAGTTGCAGCAACTGCCGCATGTCCTCGATGACCGCGTTGAGGTCGAGCCGTTGGATGATGAAGCGGCCGCGCCCCGAATAGGCAAGCAGTTGTTTGCAAAGGTCGGCCGCCTGGCTGGAAGTCTTCTCGATGTTCTGGAGATAGGTCCGCTGCGCGGAACTGGCGGGCGTGGCCAGGGCCGCGAGGCTGGCGTTGCCGAGGATGGCGGTGAGGAGGTTGTTGAAATCGTGCGCGATGCCGCCGGCCAGCACGCCGATGCTTTCGAGCTTCTGGCTGTCCAACATGCGACGTTCCATCAGCAGGCGTTGCGCCTCGGCCTGTTTGCGCGCGGTGATGTCGCGGGCGATGCCTTCGACTTCGACGGGCTGGCCGCGCCGCCGCAGGAGGCGACCGCTGATTTCGAGCACGACTTCGCCACCCTCCCTGGTCTTGAGGTTCACCTCCGGGTTCGGCGGCTGACCGCCGGCGAGCACCGCGTTCCACCAGGCCTGAAATGTCTCGCGGTGTTCGGGCGCCACCCATTCGGCGAAGGGCCGTCCGCGTGCTTCAGCGAACGTGTGGCCGGTGATTTTCTCACCCGCCCGGTTCAAGGCAGTGACGCGGCCTTGTGGGTCGAGCACATAGACGAGGTCGCTGGCGTTCGCGAAGAGCCGGCTGTACTTGCGCTGCAACCACGAGACCCGTTGCGAAAAGAACAGCAGCAGTCCGCCGCCAGCCAGGGTGACCAGGCCCAGCACTGCCAGCGCGCGGGGCACCGTCCACCAGGGCGGCGCAGCCAGCAGCACCACGTCCCCGGGTGACCGCAGCAACAATCGAAAGCCGCTGGGTTTTTCGCGCTCGCTCATCTGCACTTCGCAGACGCCCGTGACGCGCAACCGGCTGCCCGGCTGGAGCGCGGTCAGGGCACGGGTGACGAGGTTGGTCTTCAGGTGCGCTTCAAAACTCCAGTCGCCATCCTGAAGCGTGAGCACGCGGCGGGTGTCCTGGTTGGCACCGCTGGCGAGGACGCCTTCCAATTGCACGAGCTGGCTATCCGCTTCGCCCTTGCGCACTTCCTTCGGAGTGCGTCTGGCGGCAACGACGGGCGGGCCATCGCCGATTTTGCGCCACACGGCGTAACGCAACTTGGGGGAAAAATTGCCAGCCTTGGGAAAGCCGACGACTTCGACGCGGTCGCCGGGCTGCGCGGTGCAGGGCGCGGACAGTTCCACGGACACGCCACCCGATTCGTCCTGGAGATAAATCTGACGGTCGTTCCACCGGAGCGTCACGGTGCCGGCGACTTTGAAGCGATGACCCGGCGGTGTGCTGGCTTCAAACTGCAACAACGCGCGAATCGGCCGGGCCGGTGCCGCAAACGGATCCGCAGGCGCGGGCCGCACCACGTCCAAGGCGTCCAACGCCGGCACGAACATTTGAAAGCCCAGCGCCTGCCGTTGTTTGTTGAAGACGGTCCCCGCCGTGCCGCGAATTCTCACCCGCGCATCCACCAGCCAGTCCGGCCGCGCGGTGTTGGTGGTGAATCCCGGCACATGCGCGGTGAAATTCTCGACCAGGCCGGCCACGTTGATTTCGAGCGATTGGTTGGCACCGTAAACGGACAGCGAATTGACGATGCCGGACAACTCGACCCACTGGCCGTCCAGGCTTCCGGTCTGCAAGCCCTCGGCGGTCACCGGGCGCGGGGGCGGCAGCGGCCTCATGCCGAGCACCTCCACTGTCGGATCGGCGATGACGGGCGCGAATTCACCGTGCCACGTCGTGCCGGTCAACCGAACGAACTGGCCGGTTGGCAGCTTAATCCCGGCGGGTTGCGCGTTGTAAACGTAAATGCCCGCCGTCTCGTCCTGCACAAAAAGATAACTGCCGATGGGATCGTGGAATGTGACCACCGCCTCAACCCGCACGGGCAGTTTGCGACGGGCCGTCTCCGTCGAAAGCCCCCGCACGGCGGCAATGGTGGTCAGCGGCGACGGCGCATTGGTGTCCGGCACCTCGGCCGCGCGGGCCGTCATCGCCATGAGCGAAACAAGGTATGCCGTTCCAAGCAAGAGCGCACGGCTCAGGCGGCGAAGTTGCGCCGGTGATTTGAGGCAGGCGGAAATGTTCATGCCACTGTTCGCGGCGAAGCTAGGAGAGATGCCGGTCTCACACAATCCCAGATTTTTGTGCGGCGCTTCGTCCGAGCGAACACCGGGGGCGGCCTGCGGCTGGTTTCAGGCCAGAATGCCCTTGATCACTTCGCCGTGGATGTCCGTGAGCCGGAAATCCCGGCCCTGGAAGCGGTAGGTCAGCTTCTCGTGGTTAAGGCCGAGGCAGTGGAGCACGGTCGCATTCATGTCATGGATGTGAACGGGGTTTTCCACGACGTTGTAGCAGAAGTCGTCCGTCTGGCCGTAGCTGACGCCGGGCTTGATGCCGCCGCCCGCCATCCACACGCAGTAGTTGCGTCCGTGATGATCGCGGCCGTAGTTGTCCTTCTCGATCTTGCCCTGGCTATAGACGGTGCGGCCGAATTCGCCGCCCCAGATCACCAGCGTGTCCTCCAACAGGCCGCGTGACTTGAGATCCGCGACGAGCCCGGCGCTGGGTTGGTCGGTGTCCTTGCATTGCTCGCGGATGCGGCGCGGCAGGCCGCCGAGCTGATCCCAGCCGCGATGATAAAGCTGGATGAACCGACAGCCGCGCTCGGCCATGCGGCGCGCGAGCAGACAGTTGTTGGCGAAGCTGCCGGACTTCTTCACATCCGGCCCGTAGAGGTCGAGCGTGGCCGGCGTTTCCTTCGAAATGTCCACGAGGTCGGGCACGCTGGTCTGCATGCGGAAGGACATTTCATATTGGGCGATGCGGGCGTTGATCTCCGGGTCCTGGAAGGTCGCGGCCTGCTTGGCGTTCAACTTTGCCAGACCGTCGAGCATCCGGCGGCGCGTGCCCGCGTCCACGCCGGGCGGGTTGTTGAGGAACAACACCGGGTCGCTGCCGCCGCGAAATTGCACGCCCTGATGTTCCGACGGCATGAAGCCCGCGCTCCACAAACGCTGGTAGAGCGGCTGGTCGCTTTCCTTGCCGCTGGAGATCATCACGATGAACGCGGGTAGATTCTTATTGTCGCTGCCCAGGCCGTAACCGAGCCACGAACCCATGCACGGCCGGCCCGGCTGCTGAAAGCCGGTCTGGATGAACGTGATGGCGGGGTCGTGATTGATGGCTTCGGTGTTGACGGTCTTGATCACCGCGATGTCGTTGGCCAGGCCGGCGATGTGGGGAATCAATTCGCTGAACCAGGTGCCCGCCTTGCCGTGCTGCGCGAATTTGAAGATCGTCTTCACGCACGGAAAATTCTTCTGCCCGCTGGTCATGCCGGTGATGCGCTGTCCCATGCGAACGGAGTCGGGCAATTCGGTGTTGTGAAGCTGTTCCAGCGAGGGCTTGTGATCGAACAAATCAATCTGCGACGGGCCGCCCGCCATGAACAAGTAGATCACCCGCTTCGCTTTGGGCGCAAAGTGCGGTTTGCTGAGCGGGAACTGTGGCGTTTCCGCAGTCGCGCCTGCCGCCGAGAGCAATCCCGGATTTACCAGTGACCCCAGCGCTGCGGCGCCGATGCCGGTGGCCATGCGGCCGAAGAAATGGCGGCGGGTCAGCAACAGTTGGTTTTCAAGGAGTGGATTCATAGGCGTAAGCTCAAAGCTCAAAGTTCAAAGCTCAAGAAAATCACCAAGGTCAAAGCTCCAATTGTCATGCGGCGTGGGTTTCTCATTTGTTGCGCATGGAGCCGAAAATGCGGAGCAGTTCATGCGCTTCACGATAAAGCGGGCGCGCTTCGTCAGCGAGTTGCGGCTCGGATGCCACGACCATCCGCAGAAAGAATTTTGTCTCCTTGGCTTCCTTCACGCATCGGCTGACGGTGAATCTGAAGTCCTTCTTCGAAACTGCCTGATTGGCCTCGCAATAATTTGCGCCGACACTGGTGGCGGCGCCCACAAGCTGATCGATCACGCGGTCATTTCCGGGTCCGCGTGGAATCCTCTTCGCAAACCGGATCACACGTTCGCCGAAAACTGACGTGCGTTCCTCCAGATCCCACGGGTGCGGAGGGGGCGAAGCCGCCGGCCCATCACGCAAAGCCATCGGCTCGCTGCTCTCCTCATCCTCCCACCAATTGCGTCGGTCCCCCGGCGCAATCCGGCTTTCACCATTGGTGCTTGGTGTTTCTCTTGAGCTTTGAGCTTTGAGCTTTGAGCTTCGATTGCTTGGGCCTAGGTCGTTCATCCCTTCGTCACCGTTTCGTCCAAATTCAAAATCATGCTCGCAATGGTCGTCCACGCCGCCAGTTCGCTCGCGTCGAGCTTCGCGTCCGCCTTGAACGCGCCGACGGCCAGCAGCTTCTCAGCGGCGGTTTTGTTTTTGCGGAAGCCGTCGAGCTGTTGGTTGAACACGCCCACCAGCACCTTCGTTTCATCCGCGCCCGGTTTGCGCGCGGTGGCGAGGCGGAAGGCGTAGGCGACGCGGCTGGCCGCATCCTTGCCGCCTTCGAGCATGATGCGCTGGGCGAAGGCGCGCGAGGCTTCGACGAACTGCGGATCATTCAACAGTGCCAGCGCCTGCAAGGGCGTGTTCGAGCGCGAACGGCGCACGCTGCAATACTCGCGGGAGGGCGCGTCGAACAGCAGCATGTTCGGCGGCGGGCTTTGGCGCTTCCAGTAAGTGTAGAGGCTGCGGCGATACTGGCCCTCGCCGGTGTCGGGCACGTATTTCTGCGAGTTGTTGAACGAGACGGCTTCCCACAAGCCCGGCGGCTCGTAGGGTTTCACGCTCTTGCCGCCGCGCTGCTCGATGAGCAGCCCGCTCACGGCCAGCGCGGTGTCGCGCACCACTTCCGCGTCCGCGCGGAAACGCGGCCCGCGCGCCAGCAGCCGGTTCTCCGGGTCGCGCGCGAGCAACTGCGGCGTCACCCTGGCCGACTGCCGATACGTTGCCGACGTGACGATGAGCTTCTGCAATTTCTTCACGTCCCACCCGGTGCGGATGAACTCCGTGGCCAGCCAGTCGAGCAATTCAGGATGCGACGGATGCTCGCCCTGCACGCCGAAGTCCTCCGTGGTCTTCACCAGCCCCACGCCGAAGTATTGCTGCCAGAAACGGTTCACCGTCACGCGCGCCGTCAACGGATGCGCTGGGTCCACCAGCCACTGCGCCAGGCCGAGGCGGTTGGTCGGCGCGTCCTTGGGCAGCGGCGGCAGGATGGACGGAACGCCTGGCCCGACCTTGTCGCCCTTCTTGTCGTACTCGCCGCGCACGAGCATGAAGGTGTCGCGCGGCTTGTCCATTTCCTTGGCGACCATCGTGGTGGGAATGGCCTTCTCGATGGCCTCGTCTTCCTCGCGCCACTTCGCCACGTCGTCGAAGACCTTCTTGAACTCCGGCGAGTGCGAGCGCCGGAAGTAATTGCGCACCTTCGTCTGCTGCGCGCCGGAAGGTTTCTTCGCGGTGGCGAGGATGGTCGCAATGTCGGCGGGCACGCTCTCGGCATCGTTCAGTTCATGGTTGAAGGTGAAGTGGGCCGCGCCCTGCACCGTGACGACTTTGAGCAGGAATTTGTTCTCGCCCTTCTTCAAGTCCACGCTCACGCGCATCAGGCCGTCGCCCGGTTTCTCCTCGGCGCGCTCGACGACCAGCAGGCCGTTGACCCACAGCTTGAGCGCATCGTCCGCGCGCACGCTCAACTCCAGCTTGCGCGCGGCCGGCGCCTTGATGACGCGGTAAAGGTAATACGCCCCGTGAACCCCGTGCAGGTCCGTCACGAGCAGGTTATTCTTCCCGTCCTCGAACGCCGTCTTCTCGTCCCATTTGATCTCCTCGCGCACGCCGGGGTATTTCTTCGCCAAATCAATCTCCGTCTCCGGCGCGAAGCTGTTCGTAAAACCCTGGCGCAGGTTCTCCGTCTTGAACGGCCCGACGACCCGCCACGGATCAAACTTCGGCGGATTGAGCAGCCGCACCAACTCATCGTTCTCTGCGGCGGCGAGACGGAAACGGCCGATGGCGCGTTTGCTCTTCGACGCCTCGTAGCGCAACCGCACGCGCAACTCGGCTCCCTTCGCCACCTTCATCGGCGTCTCCAGCGCGAACAGCGCGACGTGCGGATCATTCGACGTGTCCGGCTGCCAGCCCGTCTCCGCCTTGCCATCCAGCGCCTTGGCGATGTCCCGCTCCGCCACGGCGGAATCCGCCGCTGACTGGGTGAACTTGAGCTTCTTTGGTTTCGCCTCCACCGCCTTGCCGTCCGCGTCCGGCTTCGCGGGCGCAACAATCTCTGCCTCGAACTCCGACAAGCGAAACGCCCCGTCCTCCGCGCGCGCGCTGCCCTTGTTCGGCAGCGAATCATCCGGCAACGCCTCCAACCGCAGCGCCGCGATACTGTCGGCGGCGAGCTTCACCGTCACCTCGTGAACATCCGAGTCCGGGTTCGGCCCCTCGGCGAGCACGGACTGATCATCCAGCGTCTTGAACTGCGCCCCACCCGTGGACTTCACACTCGCGGGCGCCAGCGTCGTCCAGCCCTCGCTCAACTTCTCGTTCCACTGCTTCGTCCACGCGACCTCGGCCCGGTCCAGTTCCGGGCGCGGCAGATCCAGGTTCGTCTGCCCGGCGCTGCTCAACTCCTTCAACTCCCCCCGCCGCCGCGTTTGCTCCGCGGCGGGCAGCTTCATGAACGGGTCCGGGTTCGGCCGGTTCCCGTCCATGACCGACTCGTTGAGATTGTTGAAGAACGCATACAGCCCGTAATACTCGCGGTGCTGGATGGGATCATACTTGTGCGTGTGACAACGCGCGCACGTCAGCGTCAACCCCAGCCAGATGGTGCTGCTCGTCTCCACGCGGTCGAATGTGTACTTCGCCTGATACTCCTCCACGATGGCGCCGCCCTCGCCGCTGCTCATGTTGCAACGCACGAAGCCCGACGCGATCTTCTGCTCCACCGTCGGCTCCGGCAACAAATCCCCCGCCAGTTGCTCCACCGTGAACTGGTCATAGGGCATGTTCCGGTTGAAGGCGTCCACCACCCACTCGCGCCACTTCCACATGCTCCGCTCCGAATCAATGTGATACCCGTGCGAATCCGCATAACGCGCCGCGTCCAGCCAGTAACGCGCCTGATGCTCGCCGTAGCGCGGCGACTCCAGCAGCCGGTCCACCAGCTTCCCGTAAGCCTCCGGCGACTCATCCGCGAGGAAGGCGTCCACCTCCTGCGGCGTCGGCGGCAGCCCGGTGAGATCCAGCGCCGCACGCCGCGCGAGCGTCGGCTTGTCCGCCGCAGGCGACGGCGCGAGCTTCTCCCGTTCGAGCTTCGCCAGCACAAACGCGTCTATGGGATTCGAGGGAACAGTAATCAGTGAATCAGTATTCAGTGAACCAGTGCGCTTGGCGTTGCCCTTCCGCCCACTGATTACTGATTCACTGATTACTGACCTACTGACCACCGGCACCGCCGGCCGCTCCGGCTTGCTGAACGCCCAATGCTCCTGCCACTGCGCCCCCTGCGCGATCCAGCGCGTGAGCAGATCAATCTGCGCCGCCGACAACTTTTTGCCCGACTTGGCCGGCGGCATCAACTCGTCCGGGTCCTTGCTGGTGATGCGGGCGATGAGCGCGCTCTTCTGCACGTCGCCGGGCACGATGGCGAGGTCGCCCGACTTGGCGGGCTTGAGCGCGTCCTCCTTGCGGTCGAAGCGCAGCCTGGCCTTGCGCTCCTTGTCATCCGGCCCGTGGCATTTGAAACAGGTGTCCGACAGGATGGGGCGGATGTCGCGGTTGAACTCGATGGCGGTCGGCGCGGCCTTGGGCGCGGCGCAGGCGGGGCTGACCACCGCCAGCCACACCAGCGCACCCGGCAACCAGAGAAGTCTGTTTCGCATCATGGCTCGAAAGTTAATTCCCGCGCAGCCGACCGGCGGGGCAATGCAGATTTATAGCCCAACGGCCCGCGCCCGGCCAGACTAAAAGTGCTGCTGCTGCGTCCGTGACGACCATCTCCCCCGGATCGCGCCGCCCGCCCCGCACGTCCCGAAGCGCCTTGGAGTGCGGTGACTTGTCACCGCTTTCGTGCCGGGCGACTGGTCGCCCGGCGGGGCGGGGCGTTGGGCGAGGAGGCGACGCGGGCGGGTGACGGCGACAAGTCGCCTCGCCAAAGCGGCGAGAACTCGCCGCACTCCAAACGCTGCGCGCGGCCTGATGCGTGTCTCCATCTGCCGCTGGCAAACCGCGCGGAGCGTATGGAGTGCGCCGACTCGGCGGCGCTTTTGGAAGGACGCACCGCACCCCCGACAAGGCCCGCGCCCGTCCCGCGCCGCGCCGCCGAAAAGCGGAGACAAGTCTCCGCACTCCAAAAGCTTCGCGCGATCCGATGCGCCGCTTCGCACTCTCCACCCGCAAGGGCTGGGCGGACGGTGGCTGGAGAAGCGGCGGCGCGCAGTGGATTTTGGGGCGTGACAGCGGCCCCGGCGGCGGCGTAAATGCGGACGATGAAGACAGGAAGCAAAACCGGCTGTGCTAACCCGATTGCCAGCACACCTGCACGAGTTGCGGCTTGATAATGATGTCAGGCCACATCAACCACCACGCGACCGCCAACCCCATTACGGCATGCAAGATATGAAAATCGTAAACGGCACTGGGAGAATTATCGGTGGGGTTATTGTGGCGAGCATCGGAGTGTTTGGATCGTTCAAACTGAAGGTGTGTTCCCAAATAGGAGAGACAGCTTTCGTGTCGCTAGTCGTATTTTTTTGCGTGCTTGGATTATTCATAGCCTTCATTCACCGCTTTGAATCATTCACGCTGGGAATTACCGGACTCAGCGCAAAGCTGGCACAGATCGAATCTACCAGACAGGAGGTCGAGCGCCGCGAGCAGTCTATCCGACGCGTTGGACTCAGCCTTGCTCAGATTGCCATGTTCATTGCCGCGTTCGGTCGGAGAGCTACCGGGCGGCGAGATCAGGAAGTGGAGATCGCATGGCTTTCCAAAAAGGCTAGCGACCTTCTTGCCGAGATAGATGCCACCAAAGATGAGAAGGCGGCAGTCTTTCGCTACGTTGCCCTTCTGCCAGAACTTGATGCCTTGCTCAAGACGGATGAAGCGAAAGCTAAACAGAAATGGGATGCTATTTGGAGCGAAATTGCCCATGAGATCCACCCCGTGACCTAATCAGTGCGCTACAGCGCCACGAGCACACAATCTTACAAAGTTCGATTTGAATATGAACGCTATCTACAAACTCAAGCCGATCACTTTGACACTTCTTTCGTTCGTAGTTTTACTTTCTGGTTGCGCTTCAGTTACGCACGCGTCGAAGGAAAAGGAAACACAGGCTTTGGTCTTCAGAACAATGGTTGATCAGGCGGGGCTGTATGTATTTCGCAAGTCTCAGTATGCTGGCAGTGGACTTCTCACCCAGATCGTAATTGACGAGAAAATGAAGGGGTCTTTGAAAGCTGGCACTTTCTTTTACTTTTCTGTGTCTCCCGGTCGCCACTCACTCGCGTATATCAGTGCCGATTCACAGAGAAACATCAGTTTAGACTTGGAAGCTGGAAAGAATTATTACGTAGAATTGTTGCCCCGAGTAGAAGACATCGGTTTTTGGAAGTTTAAGTTTTCGGTGGCAGATGAAGCTCATGCACAGGCGACCATTAAAAAGTGTCGTTTAGCGGAGGCATTTGGGTTTTGACCTGTGTCGTGTGGTGGTTGCAATCGTAGCCTCTCACGGGCCGGGTCGTTGAGTTCGCTCGTTTGTCCGTTGCGAGTGATACGAAGGTTTACTTGCCCACCAAATTCTCGATGAAGAATTCCATCATGCGGTCGCGGTTGATGGAGGCGTGGCCTTCGTCGGGGCCGGCCTGCACCTCGAAGCTTTTCCCCGCCTTTTGCAGCGCCTGGATCAGTTGCATCGCGTTGTTCGGATGCACGTTGTTGTCCGCCGTGCCGTAGAAGAGCAGCCGCCGCCCGGTCAGGTAGCGGGCCGGGGCACCGCCGCAGCTTGGAAGGGGAAATTAAACTGGCGGCCGCAAGCGGTTTCTGGTAAGGAGATTGATTGAATATCGCCTCCGAAGGCGAGTCTGCTAAGAAGCCCTTACGGACCAATGACTATGACGCCATTTCGCGCACTATTGACGCTGCTGCTGCTTGCGGCTTTGCCGGCCGGCCTTCGCGCCGCGCCGCCGGCCAGCAAGGACACGAATACCAACGGCCCGGTCAGCTATTACAAACACATCCGCCCGCTCTTCCAGGCGAACTGCCAGGGATGCCATCAGCCGGCCAAGGCCAAGGGCGGTTACGTGATGACGGAGTTCGCGAAGCTCATCGGCAAGGGCGACAGCGGCGAGGTCGCGGTGGTGGCGAAGAGTCCGGAGAAGAGTTTGCTCGTGAAGCAGATCACGCCGGTCAACGGCGAAGCCGAGATGCCCAGCGGCAAGCCGCCGCTGGCCGCGCACGAGATTGAACTCGTCCGCAAGTGGATCGCCGAGGGCGCGGCGGACGACACGCCGGCCAACGCACGGCAGCGTTACGACATGGCGCATCCGCCGGTTTACACGCGCGCGCCGGTGATCACGTCGCTGGATTATTCGCCGGATGGATCGCTGCTCGCCGTGGCGGGCTTTCACGAAGTGTTGTTGCACAAGGCGGATGGTTCCGGCTTGGTGGCGCGGCTGGTCGGGTTGTCGGAGCGCATCGAGTCGGTGCGGTTCTCGCCGGATGGAAAGCTCCTCGCCGTCGCCGGCGGGCAGCCCGCGCGCATGGGCGAGGTGCAGGTGTGGGACGTGACGAAGCGCAAGCTGACGCTTTCCGCGCCCGTGACTTACGACACGGTTTACGGCGTGAGCTGGTCGCCGGATGGTTCGCTCATCGCGTTCGGCTGCGCGGACAACACCGTGCGCGCCATCGAGGCGAAGTCCGGCAAGGAAGTGCTCAAGCAAGGTTCGCACAACGACTGGGTGCTGGACACGGCGTTCTCCGTGAAGGGCGACCACATCATCTCGGTGGGACGCGACATGTCGGCGAAGTTGACCGAGACGGCGACACAGCGGTTCGTGGACAACGTCACTTCGATCACGCCGGGCGCGTTGCGCGGCGGGCTGCACGCCATCGCGCGGCATCCGGAAGTGGATCAGGTGCTGGTGGGCGGCTCGGACGGCGCTCCGCAGATCTATCGCATCTTCCGTCTGACGGCGCGCAAGATTGGCGACAACGCCAACCTCGTGCGCAAGTTCCCCGAAATGCCCGGGCGCATTTTCGCCGTGGGCTTCAGCCGCGACGGCCAGCAGTTCGCCGCCGCGAGTTCGCTCGACAACAGCGGGCAGGTCGTCGTCTATCAGGTCAATGTCTCGACGAATCTCCCAGAGAAAATCAAAAAGATCATCGAGAAGGAAGTGAAGGACTACAAGCCGGAGGAGAAGATCGAACTCGACAAGTTTTACAGCGAAGGCATCAAGCTCGGCGCGAAGGTGGACGTCGCGAGCGGCGGTGTTTACGCGGTGTCGTTCAGCGCGGATGGCCGCACGGTCGCCGCCGCCGGACAGGACGGACTGATCCGGCTCATCAACACGACCAACGGCGTCATCGTGAAGGAATTCGCGGCGGTCGCGGTGAAAAAGGGCAAGACGTCCAAGGGCGAACAACTCGCGGCGACGCCCGCCGCCAGCCCGTCGGCGGGTGAGCAATCGGAGTCATTGCCCAAAGGCGCGAGTGTCGTGTCGCTCGACGCGCAACCGCCGACGATCAAGCTGGCGAGCCGCAATGACTACGCGCAACTCCTCGTCACGGCGCGGTTGTCCGGCGGCGACAGCGCCGACGCGACCCGGCTGGCGAAGTTCAAACTCTCCTCCGCCATCGCCACGGTTTCGCCCAAGGGCCAGGTGCAGGCGTTGAAGAACGGTTCCGCCAGACTCGAAGTGAGTCTCGCCGGCAAGACCATCACGGTGCCCGTCGAAATCTCCGGCGTGGCCGGCGACTACCACGCCGACTTCATCCGCGACGTGAACCCGGTGCTCTCAAAACTGGGCTGCAACGCCGGCACCTGCCACGGCTCCAAGGACGGCAGGAACGGTTTCAAGCTTTCGTTGCGCGGCTACGATCCCATCTTCGACGTGCGCGCTTTCGTGGACGATCTGGCCGCGCGCCGTGTGAACGTGGCTTCACCCGACGACAGCCTGATGCTGCTCAAGGCCACCGGCGCGGTGCCGCACGAGGGCGGCCAGCGCACGAAGATGGACGAGAAGTATTACCAGATTCTCCGCGCTTGGATCGCCGACGGCGTGAAGCTCGACTTGAACTCCCCGCGCGTGGCGAAGATCGAAATCGTTCCCAAAGATCCCGTCGTCCAGGAAATCGGTTCGCGGCAACAGATGCGTGTGGTGGCCACTTTCGCGGACGGCAAAACGCGCGACGTGACCGCCGAGGCGTTCATTGACACGGGCAACGCCGATGTGGCGACCACCGACGGCACGGGCATCGTCTTGACCGTGCGCCGCGGCGAAGCCCCGATCCTGGCGCGCTACGAGGGCGCCTACGCGGCGACCACCGTGACGGTCATGGGCGACCGCGCCGGCTTCGTCTGGAAGGATCAGCCGGCGAACAACCGCATTGACGAGTTGGTGGCGGCGAAGTGGAAGCGGATGAAGATTCTCCCGTCGGAGCTGTGCGACGACACGACGTTCATTCGCCGCGTGTCGCTCGATCTCACCGGCCTGCCGCCGTCGCCGGAGGAGGTGCGGAAGTTCGCCGCCGACCCGCGCGCGACCCGCGTGAAGCGCGACGAGCTGATTGACCAGTTGATCGGTAATCCCGATTACGTGGACCAATGGGCGAACAAGTGGGCCGACATGTTGCAAGTGAACCGCAAGTTCCTCGGCGAGGAAGGCGCGAAGCTGTTCCGCGATTGGATTCGCAAGGAGGTTGCGACGAACACGCCCTACAATCAGTTCGCGCACAAGGTGCTCACCGCGTCCGGCTCGAACCGCGAGAACCCGCCGGCTTCCTATTACAAAGTGCTGCGCACGCCCGCCGAGACGATGGAGAACACCACGCACCTGTTCCTGGCCACGCGCTTCAACTGCAACAAATGCCATGACCATCCCTTCGAGCGGTGGACGCAGGATCAGTATTACCAGACCGCCGCGTTCTTCGCGCAGGTGGACTTGAAGAAAGACCCCGAGGCCGGCGACAAAAAGATCGGCGGCACCGCCGTCGAGGGCGCGAAGCCGCTCTATGAAATCGCCTACGACAAGGCCGAGGGCGACCTGAAGCACGACCGCACCGGCAAGATCGCGCCGCCGGAGTTTCCGTTTCCGGCGAAGTCCGCCGCCCTGGAGCAGGAGAAACCCACGCGTCGCGAGAAACTGGCCGCGTGGATGACTTCCGAGGACAACCGCTACTTCGCCATGAGCTACGTGAACCGCGTCTGGGGCTACCTCACCGGCGTCGGGGTCATCGAGCCGATTGACGACATTCGCGCGGGCAACCCACCGAGCAATCCGGAGTTGCTCGACCATCTGACGCGCGAGTTTGTGAAGAGCAGTTTCGACGTGCGCCAGCTCATGCGGATGATCTGCCAGTCGCGCACCTACCAGCTTTCGCTGGCGACCCATCAATGGAACCGGGATGACGCGATCAATTACTCGCACGCCACCGCGCGCCGGCTGCCCGCCGAGGCGCTCTTTGACTCGGTGATCAAGGTGACCGGTTCCGAGCCGAAGCTGCCCGGCGGGAAGACCGTGCGACGCGCGGCGCAACTGGCCGATTCCGGCCTCGACCTGCCCAGCGGGTTCCTCGCGAACTTCGGCCGCCCCGTGCGGGAAAGTTCCTGCGAATGCGAACGCAGCAACGACATCCGCCTCGGCTCCATCATGGCGCTGTTGAGTGGCTCGACGATCTCCGACGCCATCAACGATCCGAAAAACGAAATCGCGCGTTTGGCCGAATCGGTCAGCGACGACCGCAAGCTCGTCGAGGAGATTTTCATGCGCGTGCTCAACCGCCCGGCGACCGCGGCGGAGGTCAAGGGCGCGTTGAAGACGCTGGCCGGCATCGAGGAGGATCACAAGCAGCTCGCTGTCGATCTCGGCGTGATGGAGGTGAAGTTTGCGCCCGTCATCTCCGAACAGGAGCGCCAGCGGGAGGCGGCCATCTCCAAGGCCGAATCCGATCTCGTCGCCTACGAAAAGGAGATGGCGCCCGCCATTGCCAAGCAGGAGAAGGAACGAAACGACCGCATCGCCGCAGCGGAGAACGCGGTGAAGGAGCGCCAGCGGACGGTGACGGAACAATTCGCCGGATGGGAAAAGACGCTGAACTCGAACCGGCTCGCCACCGCTTGGCTGCCCGTCACCGCCAAGGACGTGAAAGGTCGCACCGGCGTGAAGCTGGAGAAGTTGAAGGACGGCACCATCCTCGCCTCCGGCCCGACGGTGCAGACGGATTACACGATCACGGCGGAGACGGATTTGGAAAATATCACCGGCGTGATGCTCGAGGTGCTGCCGCACGAGAGCCTGCCGGAGTTCGGCCCCGGTCGCGACAAGGGCGACTTCCTCCTCAGCGAGATCAGCCTCAAGTGGACCGGCAAAGCCAAGGGCAAGGCCAAGCCCGACCCGACGGCGGCGAAGTTCACCGACGCCCGGGCGGACTACACGCAGAAGGAGTTCGACGTGAAAGCGGCCATCGACGGCAAGGCGGACTCCGGGTTGCGCGCCGGCTGGCGCATCGGCGGCGCGACGCCAGGGCAGCCGCATTGGGCGACGTTCAAGCTGGAGAAGCCCATCGGCGGCGGCAAGGGCACTGCGCTCACCTTCAAGCTGGAGCACAATTATCGCGACGGGATGAGCATCGGTCGCTTCCGCCTCTGGCTCACCGCTTCCAGTCAGCCGCTGGAGCAAGGGCTGCCCGCCGACGTGCTGGCCGTGGCGAAACAGGATCAGGCCGCACGCACGAAGGAACAGCTCGCGACGCTCACGGCGTATCAACAGGACCAGGACGCCGATCTCCGCAAGCAACAGATGGCGCTCTTCGTCGCGAAGAAACCGCTGCCCGGCGATCCGAAACTGGTCGAGCGCCAGGCCGCGATCAAGCTGGCCAAGGAACCGATCAAGCTCGACGCCAAGCTCGTCCAGATTCGTCAAGACGCCGCTGCCAGCACGACGCAGTTGGAGAGCAAGCGCCTCACCGGCGCGCAGGATCTGGCGTGGGCGCTCATCAACAACCCGGCGTTTTTGTTTAACCACTAGACGGAGCGACCAAAGAAGTTATCCTTCCACCATGGACTATCGAGAGCGCATCACCATTGACCCTCGCGTTCGCAGCGGGAAGCCCTGCATCCGTGGCACGCGCATCACCGTCGCCGATGTCTTCGATTATCTCGGCGGAGGCATGACCATCGCGGAAGTGCTTGATGATTTTCCCGACCTGACCGCCGATGACATTCAGGCGTGCTTCGCTTTCGCCGCCGACCGTGACCGTCGTTTGACTGTCGTCCCGCATGAAACTGCTCTTCGATGAAAACCTTTCTCCCAAGCTGCCTCGATTGCTTGCGGAATTTTTTCCGAACAGCACGCATGTCCGTGACTGCGGGCTTAAGGGTCTGTCAGATGAGGAGGTTTGGGAGCATGCACGCGCCCACGGTTTCATTCTTGTTTCCAAGGACTCGGACTTTCATCAGCGCAGTTTGCTTTATGGGCCGCCGCCCAAACTTGTCTGGCTGCGCATTGGCAACTGCACGCGGGATGATCTCACCAGGATTTTATCGGCTCACGCGCCGGACATCCAGACACTCGACGCTAATCCGGCCGAATCAGTGCTGGTCCTATAAGGCCGCCGAATGGGCTGGCCGCGTAATCAAACCAAAGCGACTCCGCCGTTTCCCTTTCGCTCAAACCTGTTAACCAAGACAAAACTATGATCAGAGTCCCCGGACAACTCGGCAAGGATCTGTGCGATTCCCACCTCAAACTCACGCGGCGCGACATGCTCCGTGTCGGCGGCTCCGGCCTGCTCGGCCTGACGCTCGGCTCGATGTTCGAACTGCAGGCGCGCGCGAAGGAAGCCGCGCCCGCTGGCGGCGGACCCGGCTGGGGCAAGGCCAAGAGTGTCATCCTGGTTTACCTGCAAGGCGGGCCGAGCCATCTCGACTTGTGGGACCCGAAGGAGAACGTGTCGGACAAAATCCGCAGCGCCTTCACGACCATCCCGACGAAAATTCCCGGCATCCATTTCACCGAAATCCTTCCGCAGCTCGCGAAGGTCAACGACAAGATGACCATGATCCGTTCGATGAGCTACACGCCGAACGGGCTTTTCAACCACACTGCCGCCATCTACCAGATCATGACCGGCTACACGACCGACAAGGTCAGCCCGTCCGGCCAGCTCGAGCCGCCCAGCCCGAAGGACTTTCCGAATTTTGGATCGAACATCATCCGCCTCAAGCCGACCGATGATCCGATGCTGCCGTTCGTCATGCTTCCGCGCCCGCTTCAGGAGAGCAACGTCGTGGGCAAGGGCGGCACCGCCGGCTTCCTCGGCAAGGGTTTTGATCCCTACACGCTTTTCCCCGAAGGCGACGACATGGACATGGCGAAGATGAACCGCATTCGCGTGGACGACCTCAAGCTGAACCCGGACGTCTTCGCCGTGCGCCTCCAGCGCCGCGCCCGCCTGCGCGAAGCGATGAGCGAGGCCATGCCGGAAATGGACAAGGCCGTCGCCCAATACCATCTCAACGAATACTACGACCGCGCGCTCAATCTCATCGTCTCGGGGCGCGCCCGCGAAGCCTTCACCATCGAACGCGAGACGGACAAGATCCGCGATCGCTACGGTCGAAACACCTTTGGCCAAAGCTGCCTCCTGGCGCGTCGCCTCGTCGAAGCTGGCACCCGCGTCGTCGAAGTGATCTGGCCGAAGGTGGCGAACTCGGACAACCATTCATGGGATCACCACGTCGGTTTGACCCAGCGCATGAAGGCTCAATCCGGCCCGATGCTCGACCAAGGTCTCTCCGCGCTCATTGAAGATCTCGACGAACGCGGACTGCTCGCCGAGACGCTCGTCGTGGCGCTGGGCGAATTCGGCCGCAGCCCCGAGAAGGGTGTGAGCACCTCCGGCAACGGCAACAGCGCCGACGGACGCGACCACTGGCCCTATTGCTACACCGCTTGCATCGCCGGCGCCGGCATCAAGCGCGGCTATGTCCACGGCAAGTCCGACAAGACCGGCTCCAGCCCGGCGGAAGACCCGCTGCATCCGATGGACCTGCTGGCGACGATCTACCACGCCTTCGGCATCAACCCGGAGACCATCGTTTACAACCATCTGAACCAGCCGCGCGAACTGGTGAAGGCCAAGGCCGTCACGAAGCTTTTCACGTAGGCGGGCTACGCGGGAAGCAGTTTTGGCTAGAATTGCGGCTGTGAAAATTCCGGGATTTTCCCTGCTTGCTGCGGTCGGGCTTGCGATCGCTTCGCTCACCGTCAACCTCGGTGCCGCCGAGACCGCGTCGGCCCGGCCCAACATCATCTTCATCCTCGCCGATGACCTCGGCTACGGCGATCTCAGTTGCTACGGGCAAAAAAGATTCCGCACGCCGAACATTGACCGACTGGCCGCCGATGGCATGCGGCTGACGACGCATTACTCCGGCTCCGCCGTGTGCGCGCCGTCGCGTTGCGTGCTGATGACCGGACGGCATCCCGGCCACGGTTACATCCGGGAAAACCGCCAGCATCAACCCGGCGGCGAAGGCCAGTGGCCGCTGCCCGCCGGCACCGTGACGCTCCCGAAACTCCTTCAGCAACTGGGCTACGCCACCGGCGCCTTCGGCAAGTGGGGCCTTGGCGCGCCGGACACCAGCGGCGAGCCGTTGCGCCAGGGGATTGACCGCTTCTTCGGCTACAACTGCCAGGCCGTGGCGCACAATTATTACCCGACGCAGCTCTGGTCGAACGACACGCGCGTGGCGCTGAACAATCCCAAGTTTGCCGCGCACCAGAAACTGCCACCCGGCGCCGACACGAACGCGCCCGCCGGCTACGCTTCGTTCACCGGTAAGGACTACGCGCCCGACCTCATCGGCGCGCAGGCGCTGCGGTTCATCCGCGAACACAGGGACCGTGCGTTTTTCCTGTTCTACCCGACGACGGTGCCGCATCTGGCGTTGCAAGTGCCGGAGGATTCACTTCAGGAATTCGCCGGAAAATTTCCTGAGCAACCGTATTCCGGCGGGCGCGGCTACCTCCCGCACCGCACGCCCCGCGCGGCCTACGCCGCGATGGTGACGCGTCTCGACCGGGAAGTTGGCCGCGTCCTCGCGCTCGTGAATGAACTGGGTCTCGACGGGAAAACGATCGTCATTTTCACCAGCGACAACGGGCCGCTGTATGACGAACTGGGCGGGACGGACACGGATTTCTTCCAAAGCGCCGGCGGTTTTCGCGGCCGCAAAGGCTCGCTCTACGAAGGCGGCGTGCGCGTGCCGTGTCTGGTTCGCTGGCCGGGCCGCATCCGGGCCGGAGGTGAGTCCGCGCGCGTTACCGGCTTCGAGGATTGGCTGCCTACGCTGCTCGATCTCATCGGGGCGCGTGATCTCGCGCCCGCCGACGGCGATGGCGTGAGCTTTGCGCCGACGTTGCTGGGGCGGCGGCAGGAGGCGCGCCCGCTGCTTTACCGCGAGACACCGGGTTATGGTGGCCAGCAGTCCGTGCGCGTTGGTGATTGGAAGGCCGTGCGCCAGCGGCTCAATCCGGGGCCCAAGGCCAAGCTCAATCCCGGCCCCGTCGAACTCTACGACCTCGCCAGTGACGCCGCCGAGGCGAGGGATGTCGCCGCACAAAATCCCGAGGTGGTTGCGAAACTCAGCCGGCTGCTGCGCGAACAGCATGTGAAGTCGGAACTGTTCCCCATCCGCGCACTGGATGGAGTGGGATCGCCGTGAGGCCGGGTCGCTGAGTGGGGACACGGCCGGTTGCCAGGGCTGGCTCCAATTCCCCTCAAAGTTTGACTTCGATCCTCGGGATGGTTATCAACTGCCGCATGATCCCTTCGGTACGCTGGCTGGGTTTGGCCCTCGGCTTGGCCGCGTGGTGCCTGCATGGTCCGGCGCGGGCGGCGGAAACGTTTCGCGTCGCCACTTACAATCTCGACAACTATCTCGACGCGCCCGCCGGTACGCGCCCCGCCAAGTCCGCCGATGGCCGCGCGAAAATCCGTGAGGGCTTGCGCGCGCTGAACGCGGACGTGGTCGCGCTCCAGGAAATGGGCGGAACCAATGCGTTGCTTGAATTGCGCGCCGGGCTCAAGGCCGAGGGGCTTGACTATCCACATTGGGAACACGTCAGTGGTTTCGACACCAACATTCACGTCGCCGTGTTGAGCCGCTTCCCTTTCACCGCGCGCCGACCGCACACGAATGACAGTTTTCTCCTGCTCGGGCGGCGGTTTCGCGTCAGCCGTGGGTTTGCGGAAGTGGATGTCCAGGTCAACGCCCGTTACACGTTCACGCTCATCACGGCCCACTTGAAGTCGCGGCGCGAGGTGCCTGAAGCGGATGAAGCCGAGTTGCGCGAAGCGGAGGCTGCAATTCTGCGTGAAAAAATCTCCGCGCGGCTCAAGGCCAATCCGGACGCGAACCTTGTTGTGCTCGGTGATTTCAATGATGTGACAGATTCCAGGTCCACGCGCACGCTCATGGGGCGCGGCAACCTGAGATTGGTGGACACGCGCCCGGCCGAGCAGAACGGCGACGATGCGCCCAACCCCAACCCGCGTTACGAACCGCGCCGCATCACCTGGACGCACCACTACGGCAAGGAGGATACCTACAGCCGCATTGATTACATCCTGCTGAGTCGGGGCATGGAAAAGGAGTGGAACCGAAAGGAAACGTGCGTGCTCACGCTGTCGAACTGGGGCGTCGGCTCGGACCACCGCCCGATTGTCGCGGGCTTTGTTGCCGAGGAAAGATGACGGGGGAACCGGACGGAAAAACCGGCTTCGCCCGTCAAAAGGCAAAACAACTCTGCGCGGACAATTCCGTGTCCGCGTTTTTTTTGACGCGGCGCCTGCTTCTTGTGAAGCGCGCCGTGGCGAGCAGCCCGGAGGCTACTTCTTCACCGACGCGCCGTAACCCGCTTTCTTGACCGCCGCGATCAGTTGGTCGGCTTTGACTTTGCCGGCCTTGACCTTGACGACCGCTTTGTCCGGGTGGCTGACTTCGGCACTGACCACACCGGCAACTCCTTGGAGTGCGGACCGCACTCTTACTGGGCAGTTGACGGGTCAGGTCATGCCCGTGACCGTCAGGGTCACGGTTTCCTCGGCGGCGGGAGACGCCGGTGCGGCTGCGGAAGGACGGATTTCCGACGGAGCCGCGACTTTGCCTTGGGAAGCAAAAGCCACCGCGCCCGACAGCACCGCCGCGCAGATGATGGATGTTTTGAGTAGATGCATAAGTTGAACGATTCCGTTCGCTGGGAAGCCTAGCCGTTCACCATTCGGATGCAAGCAGGGATCGGCATCGGTTTCAGTCCAGGTTTTGTGGCTGAAACGCCACGCGCACGAGCCATCGCTGTCTCGCCCGTTGAACCCGCCCCGGTGAATACGCGCCTGGAAATATTCCGTCTCCCCAAGGTGCCCTTGCCTCCGTTTGAACGAGCCTGGGGTTCTTTGCGGTTACGCGCTTCGTGGTTCCAAGGATAATTTGAAATAGCGACACCCCGGCAGCGTCGGTTATAGGCGATGAAACAATTCAACTTTTCCACCTTCATCTCGCGCGCGGTCGGTATGACCCTGCTGGCAAACGCCGCGGTTGCTGCGGAGGAAAAGCCCGTCAGCTTCTACCGGGAAGTCATGCCCATCTTCAAACGAAGCTGCAACGGGTGCCACCATCCGGGCAAACTCAAGGGCCAGCTCGACTTGACCACCTACCCGGCGTTCCAGAAGGGCGGCAAACATGGCGCGGGCTTCAAGCCGGGCGACGCCAAGGGCAGCCTGATCATGGAGGAAATCAGCGGCGCGGAACCGTCCATGCCCAAGGAGGGCGACGCGCTCGCCAAACCGGAGGTGGCGCTCATCGAACGGTGGATCTTGCAGGGCGCGAAGGATGACACACCCGCCAATGCGGGTTCCTTCAAACTCAGCGAGCCGCCGGTGTATCCGGTGCCGCCGGTGATCACCGCGCTGGCGTTCTCGCCGGATGGGAAAATCCTCGCAGTGTCCGGCTATCACGAAGTGCTCCTGCGCAGCGCGGATGGCGCGAACTTGCTCGCCCGGCTCGTGGGCGAATCCCCCCGCATCGAGTCGCTCGCGTTTTCGCCCGATGGCAAGCTGCTCGGCGTCGCCGGCAGTGCGCCCGCGCGCTTTGGCGAAATTCAAATCTGGGACCTCGCCACCATCGCCACCAACGGCCCCGCCGCCACCAATGGCCCGTGGAAATCCTACAAGGTCACGACCGACTCGATCTTCGGGCTGTCCTTCGCGCCCGACACGCAGCGAGTCGCCGTGGGTTGCGCGGACAAGACGGTGCGGATTTTTCAGGTGAGCGACGGCAAAGAGTTGCTCAAGTTCGACAATCACAGTGACTGGGTCTTTGGCACCGCGTTCACGCTCGACGGCAAGCGCTTGCTAACCGGCAGCCGCGACCGTGCGATGAAGCTCATTGACGCGGCCAACGGGCAGTTCATTGATGACATCAACAAGTTGCTGGAGCCGGTGCAGTGCCTCGCCCGCCATCCGAAGGAGGACGTGGTCGCGTATGGCGGCGACCTCGGCACGACGCGCATTTACAAAATCGCGGACAACCAGGGCCGCACCGCCGCCAACAACGACGTGAATCTGGTGAAGGAACTGGAGCGGTTGACCGGGCCCGTCCACGCCATTGCCTACAGCGCGGACGGCGCCGCGCTCGCGGTGGGCGGCATGGGCGGTGAGGTGAAAATATTCAACGGCAAGGACGGCAAGCGCACCGCAACGGCCAAAGGTCATGATGGTGCGGTGTTCGCCGTCGCGTTCAACCCGCTGACGAACCAGATCGTGACCGGTGGTTTCGAGGGCAAACTGCGCGTGTTTGAAACGGCCAAAGGCGAGCTGGTGAAAGAATTCATCCCTGTGCCGATCAAGCCCGCGCAAAGCGCCGCCAAGTGAAAGCTGGTCGCAAAAAGTTTTTCCGTGCATCGCTTCAAAATTGACACTTACTACGCAACCCCCAACTATACGTCCATGAAATCCCAACTCACCCGCCGCGATCTGCTCAAAGGCGGCGTTGCGTTCGCCGCGCTGGCCTTCGCGCAAAATCCGCTCTCCGCCTTCGGCATTCCTGCACCGGAAGAGGGTGCGGTGCTGATTCCGTTCCTGGACCAGCAACCGCCGGGCAAGATGCTCCGCTGGGAACAACTTAAAACTTGGATCACGGACAACAAGGACGTTTACCAGGTGCAGCATTACGGCGTGCCCAAGGTGGACGTGGCCAACTGGAAGCTCGAACTTGGCGGCCTGATGCGGCACCCGCGCACGCTTACCCTGGCCGATCTTAAAGCGCGCCGCCGCAAAACCCTCACCGCCACCATCGAATGCTCCGGCAACGGCAGCAGCCCCGGATTCATGGGCGCGGTCGGCAACGTGCACTGGACCGGCACGCCGCTTGCCCCGTTGCTCAAGGAATGCGGCCCGCTCAAGCGCGGCATTGAAGTGGCCTTCTTCGGCGCGGACCAGCGCAAGGAAGAAATCCGCAAGAACGACTATGAAGTCAACTTCTCCCGCGGCCTGCACATCACCGACGCGATGCGCGACGACATTCTGCTCTGCTACGAAATGAACGGCGAACCGCTCAACGAGGCGCACGGCGCTCCCGTGCGCCTGGTGGTGCCCGGGTGGTATGGCGTGGCGTGGGTGAAATGGCTCGCGCGCGTCGAGGTGCTCGACCGCCGCGTGGCCAGCAAATACATGGCGCGCGAATACGTCACCCTGCGCGGCGAAGAATGCGAAGGCCAGACGCGCTGGCGCGAGACGAGCATCGGGCCGATGCTGGTCAAGTCCATCGCGGCCCGCGCCATGCGGCTCAAGAGCGGCACCGTGCGAGTGACCGGTGCGGCGTGGGGCGACGGAACGCCGATGAAGGCGGTGGAAGTGAAAATTGACGACGGTCCGTGGCAGTCCGCGCAACTCGACCGCAAGAACGCCGGAAAATTCTCGTGGCAGTTCTGGCACTTCGACTGGCAAAAGCCCGCGCCTGGCGAACACACGCTCGTCTCCCGCGCCACCGACACCGAGGGCCGGGTGCAGCCCGCCGGCGACGATCCGCGCATCAAGCTGAAGAAGACGTACTGGGAGGCCAACCAGCAGTGGCCGCGCAAGATTCGCATCGAAACGTGAGTCGAACCGGCTCCCGGGTGGCCCGACTGAGAATCGGGCCGGGAACAGGGCGCGAGAAACAAACAAAAATGCCTGTTGACTTGAGCGTCGCGTTTGCTAGCCTCACCGCTCCTTAAATTGGATTTGAATGAAAACGTATTTGCCGAAAGTAAATGTGGACGAACGCAAGTGGCACGTCATTGATGCCAACGGCGCGGTGCTCGGCCGTCTGGCCGCGCAGTGCGCGAATATTTTGCGGGGCAAGAACAAGCCCGCGTACACGCCGCATTTGGACGCCGGCGACTTCGTGGTGGTGATCAATGCCGAAAAAGTGGCGGTCACTGGCAAGAAGGAAACCGACAAGGAATTCATGTCCTACTCCGGCTGGAGAGGCGGCGAGAAGTTCCGGACCGTGGCCCAGGTTCGCGCCCGGCAGCCCGAACAACTCATCACTCACGCCGTTCGGGGCATGATTCCCAAGAACCGGCTCGGTCGCGTGTTGATGACCAAATTAAAAGTATACAAAGGCCCCAACCATCCTCACGCCGCGCAACAGCCGGACACCTTGAAGGCCGCGAACTAATCTCCAAATTTCCAAACTCACAACCTCCAAACAGAGATGGCAGCAACCAAAATTTCAGAATTTCTCGGCACCGGTCGTCGCAAAACCGCGGTTGCCCGTGTGCGGCTCGCCGCGGGCAGCGGCAAGTTCGTCATCAATGGACGTCCGCTGGAGAATTATTTCTCCACCGAAACCCTGCGGATGGTGGCGTCCCAGGCTTTCGTCGCCACCGAGACGGGTAACAAGTTCGACGTGCGCATCAACGTCGCCGGTGGCGGTCCCAACGGCCAGGCTGGCGCGGTGCGCCATGGCATTGCCCGCGCGCTGCTCGTGGCCGACATCAATCTGCGTCCGACGCTGAAGAGCGCCGGCTACCTCACGCGCGACCCGCGTAAGCGCGAGCGCAAGAAGTATGGCCAGCCGGGTGCCCGCAAACGCTTCCAATACTCGAAACGCTAGGCCGAGTGCCGATTTGCAAGCCCCGCTGGCGCAGTGCCGGCGGGGCTTTTTGCTTTCAAGCCCCAGGCGACAGAAGGATCAAGCGGTGTATCTACCCAAACATTTTGAAATAACAGACCGGCGGCAGGTGGCCGCACTGTTGCACGAACACAGTTTCGCCACCCTGGTATCGCACGGCGACGCCGGCCTGTTTGCCAGCCATCTGCCCATGCTATTTTGGCCGGAGCGCGGCCCGCACGGCGTTCTTGCCGGGCACCTCGCGCGGGCCAATCCGCACTGGCAGCAATTCGGTGCCGACCGGGAAGTGCTCGCGATTTTCCAGGGGCCGCATGCCTTCATTTCGCCCGGCTGGTATCAGACGAAGCTGGCGGTGCCGACGTGGAACTACGTCGCGGTACACGCCTACGGCACGCCGCGCCTGTTGACCGACGATTCGGAAGTGGCGGAACTACTGCGGGCCACAATCGAGAAGTATGAATCGCCACGCCCGGCACCGTGGCGCGACGAGTTGCCGGCGGATTTCAAGGCGGGGCAGGTGAAGGCCATCGTCGGGTTTGAAATCCAAGTGACGCGCCTGGAGGCCAAGTTCAAACTTAGCCAGAATCGCCGGCCCGAGGACGCTGCCGGGGTCATCCAAGCCTTGAGCCAGTCCGAACGCCCCATTGAGCGCGAGCTTGCGGCGCTGATGAGAAATCACTACGAACAGGACCGGCAACCTTGACTGACAAACCATGAACTCGAAAAAAGTCGCCGTCATCGGCGCGTCTGGATACTCCGGAGAGGAGCTTGTGCGGCTGCTGTTGAATCATCCGCACGTCGAATTGACCGCCGTCACGTCGCGGCAGAACGCCGGGCAGACCATCGCGCAGGTTTTCCCCAAGTTCGCCAGCCATCCCCGGTCGCGCGCGCTTCGCTTCTCCGATCCGAACGCTGAATTGCTCGCGCGCCAGGCGGAGATAATTTTTCTGGCGTTGCCGCACGGGGTGGCCGCCGAGTTCGCCGTGCCGCTGCTCAAGCTCGGTTGCGTCGTAATTGATCTGAGCGCGGATTTCCGTCTGAAGTGCGCCGAAGTTTACCGGGACTTTTACGCGCACGACCATCCAGCACCGGAGTTGCTCGCGAAATCGGTTTACGGTTTGCCGGAGGTTTATCGCGCGGCGATCAAGAACGCCTCGCTGATCGCGTCGCCGGGCTGTTACCCCACGAGCATCCTGCTGCCGGCACTGCCGCTGCTGCGCGCCAAGCTGATCAAACCGAGCGGCATCATCGCCGACTCGATGAGCGGCGTGAGTGGGGCCGGGCGCAAGGCGGAGGCGGACTATCTCTTCGTCGAATGCAACGAAAGCGTGCGCCCCTACGGCGTGCCCAAGCACCGTCACTTGTCAGAGATCGAACAGGAACTGAGCCTCGCCGCCGGCGTGCCGGTGGTGGTGCAATTCACGCCGCACCTCATCCCGGTGAATCGCGGCATTCTCACCACACTTTATCTCGCGCCGGAGACGCATTTCAGCACTGCTGCCGAGGCCTCCGCGTTGAACGAAAAAATCTCCACCTGCTACCAGACCGCCTACGCGAACGAGCCGTTCGTGCGCTTGTTGGAAGGCAAGGCGCTGCCCGACACCAAGAACGTGACCGGCACCAACGTCATCGAGATCGCGTGGCGACTGGACCCGCGCACCGGGCGTCTCATCGTGATGAGCGCCGAGGACAACATCGTGAAAGGCGCCAGCGGCCAGGCCGTGCAGAGCATGAACGTGCTGTGCGGCTTTCCGGAGACGGCGGGTTTGATGTGAAGCCGCACCTTGCCTGACCAGCCCGCGCATGGATAGCTTGGCCAAGGAATGACCGCCAGCGACGCCTTTGAATCCATTTCCGGCAGCGGTGACGACTTTCAGCAAGTCGTCGCTGTGTGTGAATCGTTGCGCGACTACTGCCTGATTGGCGGCCTGGCCATCAACTGCCACGTCGAGCCGGTTTACACGATGGACGCGGATTTCGCGCTCGCTGCCGCGCAGCTTGTGCCGGTGCGGCAGCGGTTGGAGGCGCTGGGTTTCGCGGTCGAGGATCTTTCGCACACGCTCAACGCGCTGCGCGCCGGCAGCCAGCTTCGCATCCAGTTCACCAAGGACGCGCGTTACGCGGATTTTCCTTCGCGCGCGGAAACCCGCGAAACTCTTGGCGTGCGCTTGCGCGTCGCGTCGCTGGCCGATTTGGTGCAGGCCAAGACCTGGGCGTGGAGCGACCCGACCCGCCGTCTCTCCAAACGTAAGAAGGATGAACTCGATCTCATCCGCATCGCCGAAAAATATCCGCAGTTCACCGAACGCATGCCGGAGGCCATCCGCCGCCAGCTTGGCGGAAATCCGTGATGGGTGCCGGGGTCAATCAACAATTTCACATGAAACCACACTCAAGAACTATCATGGCCGCCGCACTGCTCGCGTGTCTGTTCGGCGGCTGCGTGACCAACTCCACCCGTATGAACTTTCCCGCCGCCGCCACCCTGCCGCCGCAGCCCGCGCTGCCTGACCCGCTGGTGATGTTCGATGGCCGCCGCGTGGCTTCGCGCGAGCAGTGGGTCAGGGAGCGCCGGCCCGAATTGCAGGCGCTCTTCCAGCGTTACATGTACGGCGCGATTCCGCCCAAGCCCGCGCAGATGCGGTTCAAGCGCGTGACCGAGTACAGCGACTTCCTGGGCGGCCACGCGACTCTCAAGCTCATCACGCTGGAAACCGGCCCGGCGCCCGCGCCGCGCATTGACCTGATGCTCGTCGTGCCGAATGACAAACGCCGCGGTCCCGCGCCGGTGTTTCTCACGATGAACTTTTGCGGCAACCACGCGCTCACCGACGACTCGCGCGTGCCGCTCGCACGCGGCTGGCTTTACAACACCTGCAAGGGCTGCACGAACAACGCCGCCACCGAGGCGGCGCGCGGCAGCCAGGCGGCGGACTGGCCGCTGGCGGAAATCATCGGGCGCGGCTACGCCCTCGCGGCGTTTTACAGCGGCGACGTGGATTCGGACCGCAAGGAAGTCAGCGACGGCATCTACGCCTGGCTAGCCGGGGGCGACCCGGCGAAGAACAATCCGACCAACCGCGGCTCCATCGCCGCGTGGGCGTGGGGCTTCCATCGCTGTGTGGACTACCTCGTGACCGACCGCGAGGTGGACGCGCGTCACATCGCCGCTGTGGGTCACTCGCGCAACGGCAAGACCGCGCTGCTTGCCGCCGCGTTCGACGAGCGCATCGCGCTGGCGATTCCGCATCAGGCTGGCTGCGGCGGCACCGCGCCGAACCGGGTGGCTCCGGCGCTGGCCGCGGCGCAAAAAAACGGACGCCCCATCGCCGAGACGACTCCGGTGATTAACCGCAGTTTTCCGCACTGGTTCAACGGTGAGTTCAAGAAGTTCGACGCCGCGCCGGAGCGGCTGCCTTTTGATCAGCACGCCCTGGTGGCCCTGTGCGCGCCGCGCCCGGTGCTGTTCTCGAACGCGCGGGAGGATCAGTGGGCGAATCCCTCCGGCCAGTTTGAAGTGCTGCAAGCCGCCGACCCGGTGTATCGCTTCCTCGGTGTCGAGGGCTTGTCCGCGAAGGCGATGCCGCCGTCCGGTCAACTCGTGGACAGCCGCCTCGGTTACTACATCCGCGAAGGCCGTCACTCGATGACGGCGGACGATTGGGCGGTGTTCCTCAATTTCGCCGACCGCCAATGGGACCGGTCGGCCCGGTAGCACCAGTTGCTTACTGCGGTCGTTGGCCGGTGAAAATGGGGCGCGCGGCGATTTGTTGAAAGATTCTCCCGCAGGCCGGCTTACTGACACTAAAAATCATGACGACCGCTGAACGTGGCACGGACTCGTTCCTGCCGACCCGACAAAGCCTCCTCTCGCGCCTGCGCGACTGCCAGGATGAAACCGGCTGGCGGGAGTTTTTCGACACCTATTGCTGGCTCATCTACAGCGTGGCCCGGAAGTCCGGCCTGACGGATGCCGACGCCCAGGACGTGGTGCAGGAGACGTTCATCTACCTGTCGCGGCGCATGCCCAACTTTCGCTACGACAAGGCGCGCGGCTCGTTCAAGTCCTGGCTGCGGGTCGTCACGCGCTCGCGCATTTCCGTGCGGCGTCGCGCCGAGGAGCGACAACAACCCCTGGTCCGGGATCCGATGCCGGGCGACGAAGGGAGCGCCGCATGGGAGGCGATCGCCGACCCGGCGGGTGACGCGCTGGACGAACAATGGCAGCGGGAATGGGAGGAGAACCTCCTCGCCACGGCCTTGCGTCACATCCGGGCGAAGGTCAGTTCCCAGCAACTCCTCATCTTCCGCCTCGCGACGCAGGAGGAACTGCCCTTGAGCCTGGTGGCGAAGAAACTGGGCGTGAGCATCGCACAGGTGTACCTGGCGCGGCATCGCGTGGGGAAGGCCTTCAAGGCGGAGGTGAAACGGCTGCGGCAGGAGACAGAGTGAGCACCTTCATCGGCCGGCTATGGGATTGATTTTGCGTGCTCAATGAACTAGTCTGCGCCCGAACCAATCAGGATCTAGAACCGTTGAGCCGTTACGAATCCACCCCCGTCCATCCCTGACCACACGCTGCTCCGGCCCATTGGGCGCGGTGCGTATGGCGAGGTGTGGCTGGCGCGCAACATCATGGGCGCCCTGCGCGCGGTGAAGATCGTCGAGCGGCGGCAGTTCGACAGCGACCGGCCGTATGAGCGCGAGTTCGCCGGCGTGCAGGCCTACGAGCCGGTCTCGCGCAGCGCGGACGGGTTGGTGCATGTCCTGCACGTCGGGCGCAACGACGCGGCGGGATATTTTTATTGCGTGATGGAGCTGGCGGACGCGGAGGGGAAAGTAATCAGTGAGTCAGTCATCAGTAAATCAGTGGACCATGGCGCAGGTCATCCCGCTGGCTCACTGAATACTGATTCACTGATTACTGATTACTCCCCCCGCACCCTTCGCTCCGATCTTAAAAGCCTCGGCCGCCTGCCGACCGCCGACTGCCTCCGGCTCGCCCTCGACGTGGTGAGCGGACTGGCGCGGTTGCATCAGCAGGGCCTCGTCCATCGCGACGTGAAACCGGCCAACGTCATCTTTGTGAACGGTCGCGCGAAGCTGGCGGACATCGGGCTGGTGTCGGCGGATGGCGAGGCACGCACGTTCGTCGGCACGGAGGGTTACATCGCGCCGGAAGGCCCCGGCTCGCCCCAGGGCGATCTTTACGCGCTCGGCATCCTGCTTTACGAGGCCAGCACCGGCCTGCCGCAGGAACGCTTTCCCGACGTGCCACCGGAATGGCTGGCGGAACACGCCGGCGCGGAGGCGATGGAACCCAACGAAGTCATCCTCAAAGCCTGCGAAGCCCAGCGGGAACGCCGTTATGCCAGCGCCGCCGCGATGCAGGCCGACCTCGCCGTGCTGCACAGCGGCCAGAGCATCCGCCGCGTGCGCGTGCTGGAGCGCCGGGTGAAACTGGCCCGGCGCAGCGGCCTGGTGGCGGCGGCGGTCGCCATCATCGCGGTGGCGGGCGTGCTGTTCAGCGGTTGGCGGACCCGGGTCGCGGAACAAGCCCGGGCGAAGGAGTCAGCCCTGCGCAGCCGCGCCGAGACGGCCGAGCGCGAAGGCCTCGGGCGCCTGCACGGTGCCTACCTGGCCGAAGCGCGGCTGGCCGTGCAGACCTTTGACGCCGGCCGGCGTTTCGACACGCTGGAAACCATGCGCAAGGCCGGTGCCATCAAGGTGACGCCGGAGGTGCGCCGCGCCGCGTTCGTGGCGATGGCCCTGCCGGATTTGCGCGTCACGTCGGCGACCTCGGTCGATTCCGACACAGCAATTCTCATTTTGCAGGATGAGGTTGGGGAACGGTTGGTTGGGGCGGGGTGAAAAGGGAGGACCGAACTGCCGTGGCTGAAGTCATCCCGCGTGCCGCGCGCCGGAGCCGGGCATGGCTCCGCTCACACGCACGG
>JANNEF010000456.1:0-12175 GCA_031378375.1 Verrucomicrobiota bacterium
GTGGAACGACGATCTTGAACGCGCGCGTTCAGTTGTTTGCTCTCCGAATCGCTCAAGGTCAGGGGCGCGGCATGGCGGGGCATCACCAGAGGATACCCCGCAACCCTATAATGTAAATGACTTGTTGGACACCAGACTAGAGATGTGAGTGTTCATGAAGCCCGCATTCATCTCATCAAGCATCATCCTCGCAATGGTCTTGTCCTGCGAGGCGAAGCTGACCGTGGAGCAGCGCCGCCAACTGCCAGCCGCCGCGACCGACAAGGTGGAATTCGCGCGCGACATCCAGCCCATCTTCGAGGCGAGCTGTGTGAAATGCCACGGGCGCGGCAAGGAGAAGGGCGGCTTCCGCCTCGACACGCGCGAGACATTCCTCAAGGGCGGCGACTCCGGAGCCGCAGCCGTCGCGGGCCAGAGCGCCGAGAGCTATCTCATTGAACTGGTCTCCGGCCTCGACCCGGAGAACGTCATGCCGGTGAAAGGATCGAAGCTGAATGCGCGTCAGGTCGGACTGCTGCGCGCGTGGATTGATCAAGGCATGACGTGGGATGCCTCCATCACCTTCGCCAAACCGCCGCCGCTGAATCTGCATCCGCGTCAGCCGGAGTTGCCCCCGGTCGCGCGCGGTCTTGAGCATCCGGTGGATCGGTTGCTTCAGCCCTACTTCACGAAGCACAACCTCAAGCCCGCGAAGCCGGTTGATGACCGCACGTTCGTCCGGCGCGTGCATCTCGATGTCATCGGCTTGCTGCCGTCACCGGAGGAGATGGCCGCCTTCCTCGCGGACAAGCGCGCGGACAAGCGCGAGCGGTTGGTGGCGCATCTGCTGGGGGACAACCGGCGTTTCGCCGAGCACTGGCTGGCGTTTTGGAATGATCTTCTGCGCAATGATTACAAGGGCACGGGCTACATCGACGGCGGACGCGAACCCATCTCGACCTGGCTTTACGCGGCGTTGTTTCAGAACAAGCCGTTTGATCGTTTCGTGGCGGAGTTGGTGAATCCGGACAAGCCGGCGCAAGGGTTTGTGAAAGGCATCGTCTGGCGCGGGACGGTGAACGCCAGCCAGATTCCTCCGATGCAGGCGGCGCAGAACATTTCGCAGGTCTTCATGGGCGTGAACCTCAAGTGCGCGAGCTGCCACGACAGCTTCATCAACGACTGGACGCTCGCCGACGCCTACAACCTCGCGAACATTTACGCCGACGAGCCGCTGGAACTTTTCCAATGCGACAAGCCGACCGGGAAGAAGGCCGGGATGAGCTTCATCTATCCGGAGCTGGGCAGCATTCCCGCCGACGCGAACAAGGCGGAGCGCACCCGGCGGCTGGCCGAACTCATCACGCAGAAAAAGAACGGCCGGCTTACCCGCACGATGGTGAACCGGCTCTGGCAAAAATTCCTGGGCCACGGCCTGGTTGAGCCCGTCGATGAGATGGAGCAGCCCGCATGGAATCCGGATTTGCTCGACTGGCTCGCGGAAGATCTGGCGTCGAACGGCTACGACCTGAAGCGGACGATGCGCCTCATCCTGACCTCACGTGCCTACCAACTTCCCGCGGTGAGCATGGACGAGCAGGTGCATGCCGATTACGTCTTCACCGGTCCGGCCATCCGGCGCATGACGGCGGAGCAGTTCCGCGATGCTCTCGGCGCGTTGACCGGCGTGTGGTATTCCGAGCCCGCGAAGAGTTTGAACCTCTCGGTGGCTCAGCGCTCCAAAGAAGCCTCGGTCACGCTCCCCGCAACATTGAAGTGGATCTGGAGCGATCCGGACGCCGTCTCCCGCGCGGCGGCGGAGACGATTTACCTCCGCAAGCGGGTGACGCTTTCCGAAGTGCCGTCTTCTGCGTGGGCGGCTGTCGCTTGCGACAACAGCTTCACGCTCTACGTCAACGGCTCGAAGGTCACGGCGGGCAGCGATTGGAACGCGCCCAACCTGGTTGATTTGCGTCCGCACCTTAAAAAGGGAACTAACCTCATCGCCGTCGCCGCGGTGAATCATACCCGCGACAACAAGCCGCCCGCAGAGGGTCGTGCCGCGCCGGACGCGGAGCGGAATCCGGCAGGATTCATTTTTGTGGCAAAACTTCAATCGAAGGAAAAGACGACGGAGATTGTCAGCGACCAGACCTGGGTTTGGTCGCGGCAGAAGAGCGCTGACTGGATGAAGGCAGGCGGAGCGCTCGCTGAAGCGCGTCCCGCCGTCGAACTGGGACCTCCCTCGCTCGCGCCGTGGAACGTCACGACTGCGCTGACCGATTCGCTGGCGATGAGCGAAGCCCATCGGGATGTTCGTGCGTCGCTGGTGGCGTCCGACCCCTTGACCGTGGCGCTGGGCCGTCCGCCACGCGAGCAGGTTGCCACGACGCGCCCTTCGGCGGCGACGACCTTGCAGGCTTTGGAGCTGACCAATGGCGACACGCTTAACCGCGTTCTGACTGCCGGCGCGAAGAAGATTCTCTCAGACAAGGCGCCATCCTCCCGCGAGCTGGTGACGACTCTTTACGGCAAGGCGCTCGGTCGCAAACCGACGGCGAAGGAATTGAAGCTGGCCGGGGAACTCCTCGGTGAGCCCGTGCAACGCGAGCAGGTGGAGGATTTGCTGTGGTCGATGGCGATGCTGCCGGAGTTTCAATTGATTTACTGAAAGGAACCAACGTCCATGAACCCGAAGAACCAAATGCATCGCCGCGACTTCCTGAAGACCGCGAGCGCCGCCACGCTGGGCGCGCTCACCGCCGGCTCTCCGCGCTGGGCGCTGGGCAATGAAGCCCTGGAAAAGATCGCGCCCACCGCCGACACCATCATCGTGCTCTGGATGGGCGGCGGCATGGCTCACACAGAGACGTTCGATCCCAAGCGCTACACGCCATTCGAGAAAGGCATCAAGTCCAACGACGTGCTCAGCACCTTCCCCCAGATCGATACGAAGGTGGATCACATCAAGTTTTCCAAAGGGCTTGAGCGCCTCGCCAGCGTGATGGATCGCGGGACCCTCATCCGCTCCTACACCGCAGGCGACCTCGGGTTCATCCTGCACTCGCGGCATCAGTTCCACTGGCACACCGGCTATCAGCCGCCGCAGACCGTTGCGTGCCCGCACATCGGCGGATTCATGGCGCGCACCCTCGGGCCGCTGAATCCGGCGGTGCCCGCGTTCATCAACATCGGGCAGCGCTTCGACAACGGCGAGGCCGAGGAGCTCAAGGCGTTCACTACCGCAGGCTTTCTCGGCAGCGAGTTCGGTCCGTTCAACGTGCCGTTCCCGGATCAGGCGGCCGACAGCGTGCGGCCGCCCGGCGGCATGACGCCCTCTCGCTTCGAGAACCGCGATAAGTTTTATCGCCGCCTGCTCGCTGAAAGCCCCGTGATGCAGCATGGCAGCGATTACCAGCGCGAATCGCTGCTCCGTGCTTTTGACAATGCCCATCGTCTGCTCGCCTCGCCTGCGGCCAAGGCCTTCGATCTCTCGCTTGAACCCAAGGACAATCTCGCCAAGTACACCGGCGGCATCACGGACTTGAGCAAGCTTTCCAAGGCCGGGCAGACGCGTGACGGTTCTTATGAGAAGAGCACCATTGGCAGGTTCGGCCTCGGCTGCCTGCTGGCCAGACGGCTCGCCGAAGTTGGGGCGCGTTACATCGAGGTGACCACGGAATACATCCCCTTCCTGAACTGGGATACGCACGAGCACGGGCATGAGAAGCTCGTGAACATGAAGGAGGCCATCGACGCGCCCATCGCCCAACTCGTGCTCGATCTGGAGGAGCGCGGCCTACTGAAGCGCACGCTGGTTGTGCTGGCCAGCGAGTTCAGCCGCGACGCCATGCTGGAAGGCAAGCCGAGCAAGCCCATCAAGGATCAGGTGGAGGTGCCGGACAAGATTGAGGACATCAAACACTACGGCATGCACCGCCATTTTACCGACGCGGGCTGCGTGCTGCTTTTCGGCGGCGGCATCAAGCGCGGGCATCTCCACGGAGTCACTGCCGACGAACGCCCCTGCAAAACGATTAAGGACCACGTGGTCATCGAGGACCTGCACGCCACGCTCTACCGGGCGATGGGCATCTCGCCGAAGCTGTCCTACGAGGTGGAGAAGCGGCCGTTCTACGTGACGCGCGACGGATTGGGCAAACCCATCGAATCGCTGTTCGGCTGAGCGCGGCTGGTTCCCTTGTTGTGTAATCAGCGGGCGAGGATGCCCAAGGTGATGTAGGGAATTCACGTGCCGTGAAGGCGGGCACTGGCCAGCAAAGACTCGATTCGTGGTCCGCCAAGATTGGGTATGGCCGCAAGTTCCAGTTGCAGGCAAAAAGCCGGGAACCGAAGGCTGGTGAGCAGCGGGCAGCTTCATTTCCTTTCGTGTTGGCAGAACCATCGCACCGATTCACTTGCTTCACTTCACGGAAAGAAATCCACCGGCTTCAATTTGATCACTTCGGCGCGGCGGCGCGGCTTTGCGCCGGCCATCACCAAGTCTGTCTGGCATCCCGAGCCAGGCTCACACCAATGCGGACTGAATTCGCCACTGCCTTCCGCCGTCTTTGTTCGACACATTTTATTTATCTATGAGAATCGTCTGCCTGTTCGCCACCCTCGTCGCCTTGCTTCAAACCGCCGCCGCCCAGACGCCGGAGTGGATCTGGTTCAACAAGTCCGCTGAAGCCGAGACCCGCTACTTCCGCAAAGCGGTGGCCATCGACGGCCCGGTGGCCAAGGCCGAACTCGTCGCGACCGCTGATGATGAACTCGTCGTGTTCGTGAATGGCGAGCAGGTGCTCTCGGCCAGCAGTTGGCAGAGCGGTCATAAGGCCGACGTGAAAGCCCAGCTCAAGGCGGGCGCGAACGTGATCGGCATCCGCGCCAAGAACAGCGACGCCTCGCCCGCCGGAGCCATCGCCCAGCTCACGGTCACCACGGACAAGGGCAAACAACTCATCGTCACCGATGCCTCGTGGAAGGCGGCGGAGCGTTCAGCGCCGAATTGGAACAAGCCGGGCTTCGACGAGACGGGCTGGGGTGCCGCGAAGTCGCTCGGCAAGGTCGGCATGGAGCCGTGGGGCCAGGTCTTCGCCGCGACCGTCGCGGGTGCCGCCAAGGGCGCGCCGAAGGCTGAAAACAAGCGCATTGCCACGCCCGCCGAGCAGCTTTACGTGATGAAGGACTTCAAGGTCGAACTCCTTCTCAACGGCGAGCCGGAGGAAGGTTCCTGGGTCAATCTCTGCAAGGACAACAAGGGTCGCTTCATCCTCAGCCCGCAGTATCGCGCGAGCAATCCCGACGGCGGCCTGCTGCGCGTGACGCTCGGCGCGGATGGCAAGGTCGCGAAGCGCGAGTTCATCGCCAAGCCGCTCTATGACGCGCAGGGCATGGTCTTCGCCTATGACGCGCTGTGGGTCGTGGTGAACAAGTATTCCACCAAGTTCGACTCGGGCCTCTATCGCATCACCGATGACGGCAGCGATACGTGGAGCAAGATCGAGTTGATCAAGAAAATCCCCGGCGGTGGCGAGCATGGGCCGCACGCGGTTGAGCTGGGACCGGATGGCAATCTCTGGGTCATGGCCGGCAATCACACGAAGCCGCCAGAAGGTCTCTCTCCGGATTCGCCGCACAAGAATTACGCCGAGGATCACGTGCTGCCGCGCCAGCCCGATGGCAACGGCCACGCCACCGGCATCATGGCGCCGGGCGGCTACATCCTGCGCGTGAACAAGGAGGCGACGAAGTTCGACTTCTTCTGCGGCGGCTTCCGCAACCAATACGATTTCACCTTCAACGTCGATGGCGAGCTCTTCGCCTGGGACGCGGATATGGAATACGACTGGGGTTCGCCCTGGTATCGCGCGACGCGCGTGAATCACGCCGTCTCCGGCGCGGAATTCGGCTGGCGCTACGGCACCGGCAAATGGCCGGACTACCACGCCGACAGCCTTGGCACGGTCGTGGACATCGGCATCGGCTGCCCCACCGGCGTGGGCAATGGTCATGGCTCCAAGTTTCCGGCGAAGTTTCAGCGGGCGCTTTACGTGATGGACTGGACGTTCGGACGCCTCATGGCGGTGCATCTCAAGCCCGATGGCGCGAGCTACACCGCGACCTGGGAGAATTTCGTCGCGCCCGCCGGTCTTGTGGAAGCGGGCAAGCCCAAGCCTCCGCTCAACGTCACTGACCTCATCATCGGCAACGACGGCGCGATGTATTTCACCATCGGTGGACGCGGCACCGCCTCGGGCTTCTATCGCGTGAGCTACACCGGCGGCGAATCCACTGCGCCCGCTCTCGCGCCCAATCGTGATGGCTCCGAGGCCCGCGCTTTGCGCCACCAGATTGAAGCCTTCCATGGCCAGCCCAATTCCAAGGCGCTGGACTTCATCTGGCCGCACTTGAACAGCCCGGACCGCTCGATTCGTTACGCCGCGCGCATCGCGCTGGAGGCGCAGCCCGTGGAGCAGTGGAAGGATCGTGCGCTCGCGGAAAAATCCGCCGATGCCGGCATCACCGCCGTGCTCGCCCTCGCGCGCGTTGGCGGCAAGCCCGCGCAGGAGGAAGGACTTCGCGCCCTCGGCAAGTGGCCGCTCGCGACGCTTTCGGAACGCCAGCAACTCGACAAGCTCCGCACCATCCAGGTCAGCCTTGCGCGTCACGGCTTGCCCTCCGCCGAACTCGTGACCATGGCGACGGAAAAACTCAGCGCGAGCTACCCGAACGCCAGCGGCCTCGTGAATCGCGAGCTTTCGCAGGTGCTCATCGCTCTCGGCGCGCCCGACGTGGTCGAGAAGTCGCTCACGCTCATGGCGCGCGCCACGACGCAGGAAGACATGATGCATTACCTCTTTCATTTGCGCACCGCGAAGCATTGGACCTCCGAGCAGCGCCGCGAATACCTCGGTTACTGGCTCAAGGACCGCAAGGGCTACGCGCGCCAGGGCGATCTCCTGAAATGGTTTGAGGAAGCGGGCCGGCCCTACAGCGACGGGGCGAGCTTCAACAACTTCCTCAAGAATTTCCTCAAGGAAGCCGCCACGAATTTCTCCGCCGCCGAGAAGGAGGAGTTCGCTCCGCTGCTGGCCACCATCGCCAGCGGCGCGCCCGCGGGCCGCAAGACGAACAGTGATTTCCCCGCGCCCAAGCCGCGCACCACTGTGGTGAAGGCGTGGACCATGGCTGACTTCGCCAACGATCTCGACGCCGTGAGCAGCGGCCGCAGCTTCGAGAAGGGCCGTCAGGCCTTTGCGGATGCGCAGTGTCTCGCCTGTCATCGCTTCGGACTGGAAGGCGGCGGCACCGGTCCCGACCTCACCGCGGTCAGCTCGCGCTTCACCCGCCGCGATGTGCTGGAAAGCATCCTCGAGCCGAGCAAGGTGCTCTCCGAGCAATACCAGAACACGACCGTCTGGCTGAAGAACGGCGACGATCACACCGGCCGGCTGGTGGATGAAACCGCCGATCAACTCACGCTCATCCCCGACCCGCTCAAGCCGGACGCGAAGATCACGGTGAAGAAATCCGACGTGACCCAGCGCGCCGCGTCGAAGCTCTCGCCGATGCCTGCGGAACTCGCGAACACCTTGAGCAAGGAAGACATTCTCGATCTGCTCGCGTTCATCGAGTCCGCCGGACGCCGTCAACACGCTGCGTTTCAGAAGAAGAAGTAGCGGCGGGCTGGAACGGCCTGACCTTTGCCCAATCGTATTAGCCGAACCCATGCAGCAGGAAACCACGAATGGACACCCATGCACACGAATGCCATGGAGTGGTACGGCGGTGGGAACGAGCTTCATGCCAGTCACCCGTCAGTGACCGAGCCGACGACGGATCGGGGGCGTTCCCCGGCCCGTTTTCATTCGTGTGCATTCGTGTCCATTCGTGGTTGAACTCAATGGTTCCGGATTAGTGAATCAGCCTCGGTGGACCAGTGGACCTGATTGGCTCAACCCCTTTGCTGGCGGGGCCAGGTTGAGTCACGACCGAATTGGAAACCACGAGCGGTGAATCGTGGTTTGCGGGACGTGCGATCCAGGTCGGGAGTTGCTGCGTAAGTTGAGACTTCTGAACGATTCCGCAATGGCGCGCATGCTCACGCCTGGAATTTCCAAATGGGTGAACAGGATGGGGATGAAAATGGATGACCGAAAAGAAAGCGCCCGTCGGCTGTCAGGCCGACGGGGCGGAGCACGGAAGGAAGCGATGACGCCTCACATAGGGGCTAATCATTGCGCACATTTTTGCTTTTGGTTTTTGGCATGAAACAGCCGCCACAACGCCGTCAGGTCGTGGAGTCGATGCAAGCCGCGCCACAAGGTCACCGGGCCGGACTCGCCGTCGCGCTTGCGCCCGAGGAAGCCGCCCAGCCGGGCGATCCAGCGCACGGCCTGCCGCACGCCCGGTGCCAGTTGAGATCGGCACGAAGGGTGCGCCGGCGGGTCCGGGGGGCAACGGCGCAGGGGCAACGGCGCAGGGGTCACGGCGGCGGGGCGACGGCACAGTGGGTGGGGGTGCTTCTTTCCAGGGCAAAGCTCCGCCCGCGGCCTCACCGCCGCGCAGTGGTCCATGGGCGGTTTACTTGCTTTTTTGCGCCGCGCCGCCGCCGTTTCTTCCCGCGCCAAGCCCTTCAGCAGTTCTTCCCGACTCACCCAGCCCAGTTGATACATCTGGATCAGTCCGAGCATCCTCTTGTTGGGCCGCCGGCCCCACGTTGGTGACCAGGCGCAGGTCGCCGCCGGCGGCCAGCGCGATCCTCACCACGCGTGCGGTCCGCTCGCGCGCCGATGCCAGCCCTGGCCGATGACCTTGCCACGCTTCACGAGCACGGCACCGACCATCGGGTTGGGGGAAGTGGAACCGTAACCGCGACGGGCCAAACGCAGCGCGAGACGCAGCCGGAGCAGATCTGTCACGGCGCGATTTGCAGGCGGAAGAACAGCTTGTTCCAGTTGTCCACGTCCCAGTAGTTGGTAGTGCGCCAGGCTGAATTCGTGGCGGTGAACGGCGAGCCGTAGTTGATCCATGAGTTCAGGTCCGTCGTGACCTGAAGCTGGTAGTTCGTGCCGACTTTGAGGTGGTCGGAATCAACATAGACAGCTTTCTTGATGTTCAACGGCGGCGCGGACTCAACTGCAAACAATTGCGCCACTTCGCTAGACGAAAGCGCGCGGTTGTAGATGCGAAGACTGTTCATACGGCCCTGGAAGGGAATACCCCCACCGTACCTCACTCCCAATCGGGCTGGTCTGTTATCTGGTGGCCCATCGTTACCGGTGAGGTAGTCTAAGACGAGATCTTCCCCGTTCAGAAATACACGAGCGCGGTTCAGCGACCGCTCGTAAGTCGCGACAAGATGCTGCCATCTGTTCGTTTGAAGCCCAGTAGTTCGGGCATCCCAATGCTGTCCCGTGTTGGCATTGATCAGCCGCGGCAAGAACCTGATTCCCGTGTCGGCAAAGGGCGGAGCGCCAATGTGAACTTCAAAATCGTCCCTGCCTCTGGAGATTAGAGACGCCGCTTCGTGCTCATGGTCAGATGAGTCAGGAAACCGGGCAGCGTTGAACCACAAACTGACGGTGTAATCTTGGGAATCAAACACCGCAGTCTGCGGCAACTCGATGAAATTGTTGGTGCCATCGAAGCTATAGGCGTTGTTGCTCCGCCCAAACTGGTCGGAGGACAGTGAGGCACCGTTGACTGTGCCATGATTCCTCTTCCCGCTCTCGTCATTCGCGTTCCCATTGAACGGGTAGTAGGCGACAAGGCCGTTGGTGAGCCAACTCTGGGCGCTGGCGGTGAAGTTGAGCACGGCCAGAGTTGCGGCGAGCAGGAGGTGACTGAAAGTTTTCATACGTTCGTAAAAAATGCCGAGTAGTTCATTTGCATTGGCGCGAATGACTGGCGCGGTATTCCTCCAGCGTCGCTGACTCACCACGCGTGACTTCTCCTGGCACGCGCGATTTGGTGGCGCGGTAGGCGTGGAGGTCGGCGTTGTCCTCGGCGGCTTCGCGCAAGCGGTCATAGGTGGGCAAATCCAGCAGCACCCCGACGCGCTGGCCGGAAGCATCCACGACGAACTGCTCCTTCTCTCCGAGAACTGTTTTCATACGTGAACGGTAGCTGAACCGGTTGAACGACGCAAACCCAGATCAGGCTTCAAACAGCGCCGCCGCAAACTGCTTCCCGTCGAACGGCTGCAAGTCATCCGGCTGTTCGCCCAGGCCGATGAATTTGATCGGCAGGCCCAGTTCCTTTTGAATCGCCACCACCATCCCGCCCTTGCTGGTGCCGTCGAGTTTGGTGATAACCAGCCCGGTGAGCTTCACCGCCTTGTGGAACTCACGCGCCTGGTTGAGCGCGTTCATGCCCGTGGAGCCGTCGAGCACGAGCAGGATTTCGTGCGGAGCGCCGGCGAGTTTCTTGTCCATCACGCGATGAACCTTCTGCAACTCCAGCATCAGATTGCGCTTGGTGTGCAGACGCCCGGCGGTGTCCACGAGCAGGAAGTCCGCGTGGCGCGCTTGCGCGGCGGTGATGGCGTCGTGCGCGACGGCGGCGGGGTCCGCATTGTAAGCGCCGGAAACCACGGGCACCTTGAGTCGCTCGCCCCAGAGTTTGATCTGCTCGATGGCGGCGGCGCGGAAGGTGTCGCACGCGGCGAGCACGGCGGTTTCGCCGCGCGATTGAATCAAGTGCGCGAGCTTGGCGGCGGTGGTGGTCTTGCCGGTGCCGTTGACGCCGACGAGCGAAATGACCGTCACGCCCTGAGCTTGTTTGTTCAACGGCGCGTGATTGGTCGAAAGACTTTTCTCCACCTCGCGCTGCGCGATTTCAAAAATCTCCAGCCCGGAGCGGCCCTGGGTTTCGTATGCCTGCTTCACAGCGGCGAGGATTTGCTGCGTCATCGCCGTGCCGAGGTCCGCGCCGAGCAACGCCGATTCCAGTTCCTCCAGCGTGGAGCCGGTGAGCTTGGGCGAGAGCGTGACGATGCGCTTGATTTCGTGAACCAGTTTGGCGTGCGTCTTCTGGAGACCGGCCTTGAATTTTTGGAACAAGCCCATGCGGAAAGGGATGAGGGATGAATTACGAGGGATGAAGCCGGGGCATAGCGCCCGCGAGGAGCAGGCCGTTTTCCGCCGCGCGCTGGATGAGCCGCGCGCGGAGGCGCTCGACGTATTCGTAGGGGAGCTTGATGGTGCCGATGAGCGGCTTGCCTTTGTTCATGCCGTGGCAATCCGAGCCGCCGGTGACGAGCAGGCGATGCTGCTCGGCCATTTCGAGGTAGTGCTCGCTCGTGCTGGTGGAGTGCTTGGTGTGAAAACATTCCAGCCCGTCGAGACCGGCGGCGATCAACTGCGGGATGAAATCATCCGTGCGGTTCAGTCCCGGATGCGCCAGCACGGCCAGCCCGTCCGCCTGATGAATCAAGGCGATGGCGTCGGGCGCGGAAATCTTGAATTTCGGCACCCAGGCGGGTTTTCCTTTTTTTAGGAAGCGGTCAAACGCCTCTTCAAGGCTGCGGCAGAAGCCGCCCTGCACCAGCGCGCGCGCGACGTGCGGGCGGCCTGGCGCCCGGCAGTTCGCGAGCGCGAACACCGCGTCCGCCGCCAGCGGGATGCCCAGCCCGTTCAACCGCGCCGCCATCTCCGTGATGCGCTGCTGGCGCACGTCCTGGAACTTCGCCAGTTCCGCGCACAGCCTCGTATTCGCGCCGTCCAGGTAATAGCCGAGCAAATGCAGTTCGTGGCCGTCCGCCTCGGCGGTCAACTCGGTGGCGGGGATGAACTCGACGCCGGCAGCCAGGCAGGCGGCGGCCATGCGCGGGCAGCCCTCCATCGTGTCGTGGTCGGTGAGCGCCACGGCGCGCAACCCGCACCGCCGCGCCTCGCCGGCCAGTTCCTCCGGCGTGTAGGTGCCGTCGGAAAAGTTCGTGTGCAGATGGAGGTCGGCGAACATTCAGTGGGTCAGTGAGTCAGTAATCAGTAGGCCGGTGAGCCAGTTGTCAGGCGGCGGCGGGAACTCCGCCCACTGTTTACTGACCTACTGATTACTGATTCACTGGTTACTCTCTTCACTTCACAATCCTCGCCGGGCGCAGCAACTGGCCCTTGATCTTGTCCAGCATCCCGTTGACGAATTTGCCGCTGTCCTGCGTGGAAAACTTTTTGGCGATGTCCACCGC
>JANNEF010000458.1:0-37606 GCA_031378375.1 Verrucomicrobiota bacterium
GTGGAACGACGATCTTGAACGCGCGCGTTCAGTTGTTTGCTCTCCGAATCGCTCAAGGTCAGGGGCGCGGCATGGCGGGGCATCACCAGAGGATACCCCGCAACCCTATAATGTAAATGACTTGTTGGACACCAGACTAGAACTGTGTTCCCATTCCAGAAATAATCCCCATCTGACCGCAAGATTTTATTCCCCCCATTCAATGCCCACATTGCGTAAGGCACCGCGCCGATTTCCATCCTCGGGGTGACGGCGACCCAGTTACTCGAAGGAGGAAAGATGTTATTCGTGTTGGCAAATACGGCCACCTCCAAGAATGCGCGTCGGCCATTAAAGACATCCCCAAAGTCGAGCATGGTGGAGAAGAACCCGTTGCTGATGTTTAGTATCGTGAAGATGTTCGGAGCCATCTGCGATACGACATTGGTATTGACGGGGTCATCCCACAAGCCGAACTGGAATGCGACCAGCCCGTTCTGCACCTGCCAGAAGGGAAACCCGCCTCGGAGCGCGCCTTGATAGCGAAAAGCCGTGCCGACGGTGACGTTAGTAATGGTGGGTTGCGCGGGTGCTGAAGTGGAAGCAAGCCAAACAGCAAGAAACAGGGTTCCAAACCAATGGGATCGTATGAACATGATGATGCTTTTAGCAAAACCCAGTGGAATTGAAGCCGTTTCCGCAGTTTCTGACTGATCGATTTACCCAACGTCCCCTTGCCTGCGAAGCCGCCGCGACTGGTCCTGTGGACCAGGGCAGACGGATCTAATTTTATGGTAGGGACCGGCGCGCCGCGTTCAGCGGCGCAACGCGCGCCCGCAATGGTCCGCGCCCGGGTTTGTTCCGCCCGCTGGACGCGGGCGGGGGCATCGCAGCGCGATGCCGCTACCGCCCCGCCCATTCATTGCACACGAGTCGGCGACTGCCCCGGCCAATCCCGTTGGGATTCACTGTCTGCGCTTTTCCGCCACGCCGCCGACCACACTTTCCACGCGGCAATTCTTGCCGCCGCAAACTCCAGTGAAGGTTTTCACAGGGCAGTCCATGCCGTCATCACGCCCGACGAAGGTTTTCACAGGGTAGTCCTTTCCTTTCACAGCCCCGGCGAAGGTTTTCTCATGTCAGTCCATGCCGTCATCACGCCTGACGGAGGTTTTCACAGGGTAGTCCTTGCCGTCATCACGCCCGGCGAAGGTTTTCTCGTGGCAGTCCTTGCCTTCATCGCCTCCCTGGAGACCCACGTAAGCTCCGGTGAAGCGCATCACGCCTCCGGTGAGACCGGCGTCGGCTCCCGGAACGCTGTTGGTGGCGTACGAAACCTTCCCTGGAGTGTGTGACGCCTTCGCCGGACGCGCGCGCGGTCTCGTTACGCGAATGCAGAGGAGGGAGGAACGCGAATGGCGCGGCGCAGTGGTGTCACCACCGCAGTGGACCGCGGGACTCCGGCCCGTCTGGCGTTTCCGCAGCCGGTTGGTGCCCGGTCTGGTGTTCGGACTTCCCACCAATACGCCTGTCCAAAGCGGGCCGGAGGCCCGCGCTCCGCCGGCAGCCACCGGCCCGTGCCAGTGTCGTGGAGTGCGGGGTCGCGTCGGACTTGCCACCGCAGATGTTCTCTGGGTTGCAAAGGGCTTTTTCATAAAAGTCCAAGACGCTGCGCGCGGTGCGGGGCAAATCCGGCCGAGGCGGGTGGCTGTCCGCTACTCGGTGAACTCCAGCACGCCGAATTTTTCGGGCGTGTGGAAGCTGCCGGCCAGCACGGGACTCCACGCGAGGAACGCCTTGTTCGCGCGGTCGCAGCGGTAGAGGTTCAACCGCCAGCGCGCGCCCGCCTTGGGCTTCGTCTCGGCCAGCGCCTTGAGCGGGATGCGCACTTCGCAGGTCCAGACTTTCGCGCGCTTGTCCACCTTCACGGCTGATTCAAACTGGCTGCTCCACGCGAAGTCGCGTTCGGGCAGGTTCAGCGTGAGGTCGAGCTTCTCGTTCGTGGGCGCGATTTCAAACTCGGTGTAGCGTTTGATGTTCGCCGCGTCGCTGCCGATGAAGGCTTCCACCACGTCGCGGTCCCACAGGCCCAGGCGTTCCTGGTCGAGTTGCGGTGGCTCGAACGTCGTGAGCGTCGTGAAGGGGCATTCGTAGCCGAGATAGAGGAACTCGTCCGACCACAGCAGCCGCACGGTGGTGGACACTTCCGGTTTCGCGGCGTAACTGGCGGATTGATATTCCATGCGCACCGGCACGGCCATGTCCCACACCGGCTCCGTGAGCGCGCCGTCGGGGGCGAAGTCGCGGCTGATGCGCCGCGCCCGCGCGACGGGCGGCGGCAGCGAGCGCGCGAGAAGCCGGCGGGCGTTGTCGAAGTATATCTTGCGCAGCACGGGCGCAGGCAGGCCGATGCTGCTGATGTTCCAGTCGCCTTGAATGGGCGTCATGTGTTCCCAGTTCTTGTCGCGCGTTTCCAGCCAGCGCCATTCCTTCGCGTAGAAGACTTCGGCGTCGGCGTCGGCGGGTGGCGGCTCCTTGCCGCTGGAGCCGAGGATGAGCTGGTTGTAAACCATGAAGTCGGTGGCGAAGACGATGCGGTCCTGATGCTTCACGAAGAGGCGATGCACCTGGTCGGGATCGTGCCGGCCAATCTCCGGGATGCGCGCGGCGAGGTCGGCCATCATGTTCGGATATTTGCCCAACGATTCGTCCACCCACTCCAGTTCCTCCGAGTTGTTTGCGAAGTGGACGCACACGAAGGTGGTCTTGGGATGGCGCGCGATGACGCGGTTGAGCGCGGCCAGCAGTTCCATGCGCGGCGGATAGATGTTCGTGTCGCCGAACCACCAACTGCGATGGTCCTTCAACTCCTTCCATCGCTCGTTCTTGTCGTCGTAGGGCAGCCAGAAGGCCTTCGGGTCGGCGACGTGGATGGAGACGGGCATGTTCAACTGGCCGCAACGTTCCCACATCGCGTCGAGTTTCGGGTCGTCAATCTTGATGAGCTTGCCGTCGCTGTCGCGCAGGTAGAGGCCGAGGCGTTTGTATTCCTTGAACCCCGCCGCGCCGAGGCGATGGCCTTCTTCGATCTGTTTCGCCGCGCGTTCGGCGAAGTCGGGCTTGTCCCAGCCTTTGTAGTCGAGGTTCATGTAGTGCAGGAAGCGGCCGGGGAAGAGCGCGTCCGCGAGCGTCTTGTTGCGCTCGAACTCGGATGGTTCGCCGTTGGTGCCGCGCGTGACGGTGCCGCCGCTGAGGTTCACGCCGAGGCCGACACCGACTGCGTCGAGGATTTTCGCGGCGCGCGTGACGTGTTGCGTGGTGCCGTTGACGTGAAGGTGGAGGTCAATGGTGCGGTGCTCCGCGCGCCATTGCGCGGCTTGCGCACGGGACACGGACAAATCATCCTTGCCCGCCGCGCCGCACAACGACACGGCGCAGCCAGCCGCCGACAGCAGAGCGAGAATTCGTGTTCGCATGGACGGTTACCGGCTTTGGCGCACCGGTGCTCAAATCTTCTTGAGCACTTCCTTCAACCGCTTCCACGCATCGTCGCGCGCCTTTTTGTTCTCCGCGCTGCCCTCGGGATCTTCGCCCGCGCGCATGAAGCCGTGGCCGGCTCCGGAGTAGTTCACTGGCGCGAAGGTCTTGCCGGCGGCTTTCATCAACTCCGCGCTCTTGGGAATGCCGGCGTTGATGCGCGCGTCCTTCTCGGCGTAGAAGCCGTGGACGGGCGCTTGAATTTTCTCCACCGCCTCCGGTTTGTCCGGACCGCTGCCATAGAAGACGCAGGCAGCGCCGAGCTTATCGTGGTGGTTGGCGAAGCGAAACGTCTGGCCGCCGCCCCAGCAAAAGCCAGCCACGGCGAGTTTGCCGTTGGCGGCGGAAAGTTTGGTGACGTGCGCGGCCACGGCCTTCAGATCGGCGGTGACTTGATCGGGCGGCAGCGCGTAAATGCCCTTGGTGGCGTCATCCGCGCTCTTGTAATCGCTGGTCTTGCCGCCGCCGGGTGCCATGCCGGAGAGCAGGTCGGGCGCGATGGCGATGTAGCCGGCCTCGGCGAGCTGATCGGCCACGCCACGCACCCAGTCGGTGAGGCCCTTGTTTTCGTGGATGACGATGACGGCGGTGGCCTTGTCTTTAACTTCCGGAAAGGCGAGGAAGCAGTGGACCGTGCGGTCGCCCTGTTTGACGGCGACCCATTCGTGATGCCGCGGCGACTTTTCCAGACGCGCCTTGGCCCAATCCTGCGCGGAGCTGAGAACGACGCTGCCCACGAGTGTCGTGAGAGTGAGAAGAGTAGTGAGTGCTTTCATGGCGGAGTTATTTCACAGCGGGGACGCGAAGGCACGAAGAAAAACCATTCGCCAGCCGCCTCCCCGCGCCCCGCTCACGCCCCCAGCGCCGCGCGCGTGCGTTTCACCAAATCGTTGTCCGCCGCGCCGGAGCCGCGCAGGTTGAAAACGCTCGCCGCCAGGTAACGGTCGCGCCACAACGGACTGACGTGCGCGTAATCCTCCAGTACCGCCGCGCTGAACTTGTAGTCGTGCGCGTCGCGGCCCTTCAGAAAAATGAGCAGACGCGCCGCGTCAATGAACGGCTTGGGCGACGGATTATCCTTCAACCACGCCAGCGTCTTGCGCGCGGCGCTCAGCCGGTCGCCGCTCACGTCGGCGAAGATTTCCTCCAGCGCCGCCGCGCCGGCGGCTTTGGGCGCGAGCGGTTCCAATTGATCCAACCGCGTCTTCTGTCTGGCGTTGGCGCGAAAGAGCGGGAGGAAGGCCGCGTTCTGCAACAGGAGAAACCGCCGCGTCGCGTCGCTGCCGCAATGCTGGAAGGCGAAATGCATCGCGTTCGTCGCGGTGAAGGCGTGGAGCGCGCGGATGCCCGGTTCGTTCACCAGCAACTCGCCCGCGCCCTCGAACAGCGCGTCCCACAAGGATTGCGGCGCGACGCCGCGATTGAGCAGCTCGACGACTTTCCCGCTGGCGTCCACGGCGGAGCCTTCGCGCGTGGCGCGGAGCATTTCGAGCACGGCGGCGCGGTCGGGCTGACCCACGAGCCAGTCGGCGCGAATTTTTTCCCGCAACTCCAGGCTGCGGCGTCCGGGGCGGTCGGCGGGCAGGTCGCTCTTCGCGGGGTTCTCATCGCGGCCCCGGTCGAGCAGGGCGTAGGCGAGCGAGCGCAGCACCGGCTCGGCGTGATGCCAGCCGATGCACTGCAACGTGCGCCAACTGTTGGCGACGTAAATTGCCTTGTGCGCGAGGTCGCGGAAATCGCGCGCGCCGTAGCGGCTGAACAGTTCAAAAATTTCGTGCGCGCTCGCGCCGCGTGCCAGGCCGACAGCCGCCGCATCCGCCGCCGGTTCGTCCCACTGGTCCATCGCTTCGATGAACGCCTGCTTCGCCCTGGTCGCGGAGGGCACGCGGGCTTCATCCACGGGCGCCATCGTCCAGTCGCCTTCCTTCACATCCTGCGCCTGTGACGATTTGAAGTGATCGAGCGCCCAGAAGATCGGCAGCCAGCGTTCCGCGTCCGGCGAGGCGAGGCTGGCGAGGTGCGCGGAGTTGATGACGAGCACGGCGTGGAACTTGAAGCCGACCGGGCGCGGCTGAATGTTGCGCACGCCGGCCAGCAGCAGCGCCGCGAGCAGTTCCTGATACGCCAGCCCGCGCTTGATGCGCGTGCCGACTTCTTCGAGCAACCGTTCGCGCGGCGTGTCTTCCAGCAGGCGCACGAGCGGTTCGATGTCGGGATTGAACCGCACGGCGCGTGGTTCCAGCTTCGCCTCGGCGGCGGAAACGGGGCGGAGTTGGGAGAGGAAGCCGAGTTGGCCGAGGCCGAGCGCCGCGCCGGCGCTCGCGGCGGTTTGGAGGAAGTGCCGGCGGGTGGTTATCGCATTCATAGTTGCCTCACGGAAGAAAGGTGTGAAAAGGCGGTGCCATCGCCGGCAATATCTTGCGTCGCTCCGTTTCGGGCAAGGACGGAAGTGGGACAGCCCAGGGCAGACGCATCCAAAATTTTCCCGGGCGGATCCCGCATGAATTCAGGACGGAGCATGAATCTCGTTTTTCATGCTCCGTCCTGAATTCATGCGGAAAACAGGGACGAACGGCACCGCGAAAATTTTGATGCATCTGCCCTGTGGGACAGCCAACCACTCCTGTCAAAGGCCGGCCGCCGCTTCGCGCACGCGTTCGAGGATCACGTCGGCGAGTTGCGGTTCGGTGCCAATCGCGGCGGAATACCAGACGAGTTTGCCGCGCCGCTCCGTCGGATTGCGCCAGGTCGGCTGGCCGCTCGCCAATCGCTCCCGCACCACGCGCTCAGGCTCGCCGAGCAGCACCGGAATGTCTTCGCGCACATGCAAGCCGTCGCTGATGAAGAAGGGGACCATGACGATGTGGCGGGTTTGCGCGAGCGAATAGCAGTCGGCGATGCGCGGATCTTCCTCCATGAAGACAGCGTGGACCTGCGCGTAAAGTTTCTGCGCGCGGATGAGTTCGACCTGCCGTTCGATGGCGCGGCGGGAGTTTTCGTTTTTGCCGGTGCCGTGGCCGGCGATAAAGAGCGTCGTCTCCGCCGGTTTGGGTGCGCGCGGGAAGGGATGTTGCGCGACCACACCGCGTGCGCGCGCGAGCAGCACATCCGTCATGCTGGCGTGCGTGCCGACGGGGGCGCAGTAATGGAGGGATTGCGGGCCGCGTGTCTGGATGCGCAGGAAATCCGTCTGGCCCTCCGCGCGCAAACCGAGTTCACGCGGAATGGCTTCCTCGGTGAACCAGCCTTCGCTGATGAACAGTGGCGCGAGAAAAACACGCGGTGCGACGACGGTGGCAACAACGGCGGCGATGCGCGGCTCCTGTTGCCAGAAGCCCTCGACGACTTGCGCAAAGATTTTGCGGCGGCGCAACTCGGCGGCGTGTTGATACACCGGCGCGGCGGAGTCCGCATTGCGCGTGGAGCCGTGGCCGATAAGTACCAGGGCCGCGTCGGAAAAATCGTGGTTCGGCACAGGAAAACTTAATCGCCGCCGGGACGGCTTCAATTGTCGGGAGGCGGCGCCATCTTCTCGCCGTCCAGCGCGTAGATGCCCACGAGGTAGCCGTTCTCGCGCATCTCGCCTACGCGCAGCGTGCCGAAGAACGTCACCGGCTGGTCCATGATCGGTTTGACGCCCTCGCCCAGCATTTTGACGCTGACCCACTCGTTGATTTTCGGGACGACGCCGTAGCAACACATGGACTGATCCTTCATGATCAGCAGTTCGGTGACGAGGCCGCCTTCCACTTTGAGCGGGAGCATGAAGCCCTTCAACGACACGCGCTTTTTGTCCAACGCCTTGACGGGCGCGGGAATCTGGTCGTCGGCTTTCCTGGCCGCCGCCGCAGCGCTGTTGGTCGAGGGCGAGAGCAACTCGTCGGAAGTTTCGAAGTTGTAGCCGGCCAGCGTGTCGAAGCCGGCCAGCGGGTAGGGATCGTCTTTGGCGGCGGAAGGCGGCGGGGACGGAACGGTCGAAGTTCTGGCTTTGGCCAACGCAGCGGACGCGTTGGTGGAGACCGGCGCGTTGATGGGCTGGCCGCGAATTTCACGAGACGGCGTGGTGACGGGATCGGACTTGCCGCAACCGCCGAGCATCGTCAGACCAACCACGGCGGCGATGCGGAGACAAAATCCCACGCCGAGTCTTCGCCAATCGTTCCGATGATTTGCCATGCGCCGCATGATTTGTCTTTCCGCTTTCGTCACCCGTCTGTCTGACAGAAAATCCATGCTGATACAACGCGCAACTCTCGGCACCTGATCGGAAAGTGGCGCTGGCGCCCTCGCCAGCGAAAGTCCTGCGGGCGCCTCGCCCGCAGCCAGCACGGTGGGCGAGGCGTCCGCCGGACCCAGGCAGGCGTGGGCGCCTGCCCCACTACGCATTTCCAGACACGATCTCAATTCACCGGCGCCAGATGCTCCGCCACGTCGGTGCGATACGCCTTGAACGCCGGCACCAGGCCCGCCAGCGCGCCCAGGCCGACCATCCCCAGCGGCGCCCACAGCATCACTGGCTGCCACGCGAACGGCTCCAACACCACGCCCGTCTGCGCGCGGATGACCGCCGCCACCGCCGTCATAATGACTCCATAAAATAGAAATCCGATGAGCACGCCGCCGGCGGCGATGGTCACGGCCTCCAACACCACGGTGAAGAAAACCGTGGCGCGCCGCGCCCCCAGCGCCCGCAACAGCGCGATCTGCCGCCGCCGTTCATTCATCGAATTGTAAATCCCCGTCAGCACCGAACCTGCCGCGACCACCGCGACCAGCGCCGCCACCAGCGCCAGCACGCGGTCGAACCACCCAATCTTGTTGAATAATTCCGCCATCGTCACGCCGATGGGCCACGCGAACGTCAACCGCGTCCCCTGTTTGTTGTAAGCCATCTCCAGCGCGCGGCCAGCGATGGGGCTGCGGAGCTTCACCAGCACGGCGCTGACATCGGTGGCCAGTTCCGCCGCGTGGCCGGTCATCTTCTGCACGCCCTCCAGCGGAATCCAGATTACGCGGTCGGCAGGCGTGTTCGACGGCTCCAGGACGCCGACCACGACATACTCCTCCGCGTGCGCGTGCTCTTCATCGAACGTCAGGCCGTGATACGGATGAAACACGTCGCCTGGCTTGAGCTTCAACTTCTGCGCGGCGAAACTCCCCACCACCGCCTCGCGCAGCGCCAGTTCAAAAATTCGCCCCGGCGGACGGACGACGAAACGGCGGCCCGGTGCGTACTCCGTCTGCGTCAACATCTCCGGCAGTGTGCCGACGATGCGGTAGCCGCGGAGGTTGTCGCCCATCGCGATGGGCACGGCGAGTTCCACGCTGGGATTTTTCCGCACCTCCTCGAAATCGCTCCAGGCGATGTTGGCCGGCGACGCTTCAAGGTGAAAGACCGCGTTGAGCACGAGCTGAAGTTTCGAACTGCGCGCGCCGAGCACGGCGTCAAACCCGCCGTTGACGTGGGTAAATATGTTTCGCGACTGCTCCTTCACCGACCAGACGGACATCAACAGCCCGCACGCCAGCGCCAGCGCCAGCGCGGTGACAGTGGTGGAGAGCGCGTGCTGCCGCAGGCTGCGGCGGATGATGAGCCAGAGCGTCATTTCGGATTTGAAGTCTGCGATTGGAGATTCGGACCCGGCGCCGCGCGGTTGATCTTCGCCAGTTCCAAAACGGTTTCAAACTCCGCAAGCACCTGGCGGTCGTGGCTCACGAGCAATAACGCCGCGCCATTCTCGCGGCACGCCTCGCGGATCAGCGTCAAGGCTTCGCGGGCGTTGGCGTGATCGAGATTGCCGGTCGGCTCGTCGGCCAGCACCAGTTTGGGCCGGTTCGCCAGCGCGCGCGCGACGGCGACGCGCTGCTGCTGGCCGGTGGAAAGCTGGCGCGGCCGGTGATTCAATTGCCCGCCCAGGCCGACGCGGCGAAGCAAATTTTCCGCGAACACCCGGTCCGCGCCCGGCCCGAACGACATGCCGAGCAAAACATTTTCCAGGCAGGTGAAGGCGGGCAGCAGGTTGAAGGTCTGGAAAATGTAGCCAATCGTCATCGCCCGCAGCCGGTCGCGCTGCGGCTCGCTCAACCCGGAAAGCTCCGCCCCCGCCAGGCGCACGCTGCCCGCGTCCGGCTTCACGATGCCCGCGATGAGATGCAGCAGCGTCGTCTTGCCCGAACCGCTCTCGCCACACAGCGCCACTTGCGCGTTCTCCTCCAGCGCCAGCGCCGGCACGTCAATGACGGTGTGCGTCGAGCTGTCAGGCGCGACGAATGATTTCCTGAGTTCGGAGATTTCGAGCAGCGGCATGATTGCCATACTTCAGACCGGATAGTTCATAGGCTTGACACATTTTATCTCGAAGGCCGAATGAAGCGGCAAGACTACACACGACGTTTCCACACCCGATGATGGCGTTTGCCATGGACCACTCCGATGACCTCCACCCGGTCGGCTTCGATGAAGAAAAACACCTTGTAAGGAAAGCGGCGGGTCAGGATGCGCCGCACGTCTTGATAGATCACGGGGTAATGGAGCGGGTTTTCGGCGAGGACGCGAAAGGCGGCATGGACTTCTCCGAGGAACTCGTGTCCGAGGGTGGGTTGACGGTCTTCGTGCCAATCGAAGGCTTCGGCCATGTCGGCCTCCGCCTCGGATCGGATGACGAGGCGGTGGCTCACTTCCGGCGCGACATGATCCGGGCGTAAACTTCCTCCCAAGTGGAGCCGGCCTGCGGATTGCGACGGCAGGCTTCGAGCCGTTCGTCAATGAGTCGTTTGTCTTCTTCGGTCAGCGGGAGAGCGTCGGGTGCAGCGGCAATGGTGTCCCAAATGTCCTCGACCAACTGGAGGCGTTCGACCACGGGCAACTCCAGCGTATCGGCTGCGGAGAATTTACTCATGGCGCATAACTTAGCGGGAGGAAACATTGAGCGCAAGCATCGTCGGAGCCGCCCGATCGTTACGATGGGTTGTTACGCGCAGCCCAAAAACGGGGCTTGCGCTGCGTGCCACTCACGGCATCAATGGCGGCATGAAAGCCATTCTCCGCCCAGTCTTACGCCATGCCTTCACTCTGTCTGCCTGGTTGACACTGGCAGCGGGTACCGTTCAAGCCGCCGAGGACCGCGACGCGAAAGTCCACAATGACCGCATGGAAGTTGCCGCCATCGGCCAATGGATTTACAACGATCTCCCGCAGGCCTTCGCCGAGGGGGCGCGCACGGGCAAGCCGCTGCTGGTCGTGCTGCGGTGCGTCCCGTGAGTGGAGTGCAAGGCGTTTGACGAACAGTTGGTTCGTCGTGACTCGCGGGTGGCGGACTTGATGGACCGGTTTGTCTGCGTGCGGCTCGTGCAGGCCAACGCGCTCGACCTGTCGCTCTTCCAGTTCGACTTCGACCTCACCTTCGCCGTTTTTTTCCTCAACGCCGATCGCACGCTCTACGGGCGCTTCGGCACGCGCTCGGCCCAGAAAGACGCGGCGCGGGACATTTCCATCGAAGGCTTCCGTCTGGCGCTCACCGGGGCGCTGGAACTGCACAAGGGTTATCCGGCGAACAAGGATTTCTTGATCGGCAAACAGGCACGCGCGCCGCGATTCCCGACGCCGGAGAACTATCCATCGCTCGCCGGGAAATACAAGCCGACGCTCGACTACGAGGGAAAGGTGGCGCGCAGTTGCATGCACTGCCATCAGGTCGGCGAAGCCGAGCGCGCGGTGTTCCGCGCCGCGCACCAGCCCATCCCGGATGAAGTCCTCCGCCCGTGGCCGATGCCCAACGCGCTCGGACTCGCCTTTGATCCGAAAGCGAAGGCCAGGGTGGCGGCCGTGACGCCCGGTTCCACGGCGGCAAAGGACGGATTCAAGGCGGGCGATGAAGTCCTCACGCTCGCCGGCCAGCCGATGCTCTCCATCGCGGACGCGCAATGGGTGCTGCACACCGCGCTCGCGCCAACGAAGCTCACTGCCGAAATTCAACGTGGTCGCCGCAAGCTCAAACTGCCGCTCACTCTCCCCACCAAGTGGCGGCGCGCGGGTGACATCTCGTGGCGACCGACGAGCTGGGATTTGCGCCGCATGGCCACGGGCGGTCTGGTGTTGGAAGAGGCGGGCGAGGCGGAGCGGCGCGCGGCGAAAATCCCCACCGACGAACTGGCCTTGCGCGTCAAGCACGTCGGCCAGTATGGCGAACACGCGGCGGGGAAGAAGGCGGGCTTCAAGCCCGATGACATCCTCGTGGCACTCGACGGCCAGGCAAAACGGATGACCGAGAGCGAACTGTTCACGCAACTCCTGCAAACCAAACTCCCGGGCGACCGTGTGTCTGCAACGGTGCTGCGCAGTGGCGAGCGGGTGAACCTGGAATTGCCGCAGCAGTAAGATCCGCGGGCGGCGGATGGCTTCTTCAGCGCGCCTGGCGCAGCAGTGCTTCATACGCAGCCAGTGCCTGCTGATACTCGGCCACCGCTTCCGGTGGCAACAATGACGCACTCCGCGCCAGCTCCTTGCGGACACTTTCGATGAACCACTCGACTTCCCGCCGCTTCGGGCGCAGCGGCTGGCCCGGCACGTTGACAAACCAGGGCGCCGTATGCGCAAAGCGGAAACGCTCTCCGTCCCTCGGCTCGAAGCAACGGAATGCCATCCAGGCCGAGGCGTCGCACGTCCAGTCACTCGTAAAGCTGGCTTCCCATGCGCCTTCTTTTGTCCGCTTCGGTTTCAGCGGCACAGTGCTGGCCACGTCGCCATTGACGATCAGCTCGATGGCGTGAACCGGCTGTTCGCTGAGGACGGTGCCTTTGAGTTTGAGTTTTTGCGGCTGGCCGCCGCGCGCGGCAAAGGTGTGGCCGGGCAGTTCGCGATTCACTTCCGCCAGCAGCATCGGGCCGGTGGTGACAAAGCTGCGCCCGGCTTTCAAGCCGCTCATCCAGGCGTCGAAGTCGAAGTTTCTGCCAAGGTGAACATAGACCCGCCCGAAGCCGAGCGGCACGGGGTGCACGCCGTTGGCGGTGCCGGCGGCGGGGCTGAGGCGAAAGCCGGAGTTCAACAGGGCGTAGTAAGTTTGAAAGCCGGACAGCGTCCACTCGCGCTCGCTGCCGCCGCCGGTGCCGAGGTTCATCCATGCGGGCGCCGGCTCGGCCCAGTTGGTGATCGAATACGCCACGCGCCAGTGATGGTTGTTGGCGAGTTCGTAGAGGTCTGGCTTCACCAGCGGCACCAGCGCCAGCGACCACGGCCAGTTGTGCTTTTCCAGATCCAGCAACGCCCCTTCGCTGCGGGCCCGCGCGGCAACCCGGCTGACAGGCAGCGCGGGCAGGTCCAGCGGCTGACGGTGATGGACAACGAGCAAAGCGCCGAGCGTGTGAGACTTCTTCCCCGTGGTGAAGATTTCATACTCCGTGTTGCGGGGCCACAGGACATGGGTGGCATCCACGCGCGTGAGCGCGGCGGTGAAGTCGCCCTTCAGGTTGCGCGGACTCTGGCTGGGCGGGACGGTCTCGACGGTGGTCCAGTGCGTCATCGGCAGCGCGACGTTCACATCCTCGGCGAGCATCACGTTCGGCAGTTCGGCGGGGTCACGGTGATTGTGCGTGTCGCCGGAGAACCAGCCGCGCGCGGCCAGATTTGCCCAGCGGCGCAAGGCGAACCGGATTTTCACCGGCTGCGCGCCGACTTGCACGCGGTTGGTCAGCGGCAAGTATTCCTTCCCGCGCTCCACCAGAAATGTGTAATCGCCCGGCTCCAGTTCGACCGTGAATGGATGAGCCGAGTGCGTCGTGTGCATTTCGACGGCGCGCTTGTTGGCCCAGTTCTGCCGCTCGTAGCGGATGGCCGAGCCGGCGGCATTGGCAGACTTGGGGAAGAACCATTGGCCGGTGTCGTTGTGAAGGTAGAGCCGGGCGGGGATTGGCTTGCCGGTGGCGGCATCCACGATCTCACCGGTGACGGTCGCGCCACGAGCTGGGCCGACGACGACGCAACCTGCGAGTGCGCTGGCGATCAGAAAAAACCATTTGGCACCGGCAAACCGCGCGCGGGTTTCCACCATGCCAAACCACGCGGCCAACAATGCGATCCCCGTCGGGCGCAACGAAAGCTTCATCATGCGGCTCATACGAGAGGGTCAACCTCGCGTCGTCAATCGGCGAAATAGGGCCGCAATACCTTGCCGGCCACTCTCACGGCCCGCTTCCGGCCCGCGAGGGTTTTGCCGAAAGTTTCATCCTCGACCTCGATGCAGACCGGGCCGTCGTAGCCGCTGGCCATCAGCGCGCCCATGAATTTTCCCCAGTCCAATTCGCCGAAGCCGGGGATGCGCGGCTGGTGATACTCCTTGGGCAGGCCCAGGACGCCCCAGTCGTCGCACTGCGCGCGGTTGAACAGCACGTCCTTCGCGTGAACGTGGAAGAGCTTGCCGGCAAATTCGCACAACGGCTTGAACGGATCGAAACGCAGCAGGACCGGGTGCGATGGATCATAGTTCAGTCCGAAATTCTTTGATGGAATGTCGCTGAACATGCGCCGCCAGATCGCCGGGCACATGGCCAGGTTTTTGCCGCCGGGCCATTCGTCGTCCGAGAACAGCATCGGGCAATTCTCGATGCCGATCTTGATGCCGTGATCTTCGGCGAAGGCGATGAGCGGCTTCCAGGTTTTGAGGAAGCGCGGCCAGTTGTCATCCACGCTTCTCGTCCAGTCGCGACCAACGAAGGTGTTCACGTTCTTCAGTCCGAGTTTCTCCGCCGCGACGATTACTTTTTTCAAATGCTCCACGACGCGCCGGGCCGCCGCGAGGTCGGGATCGAGCGGGTTCGGATAATAGCCCAGCGCGGAGAGGCCGACGCCGTGCTTCGCGCAAAGCCCGTTCACATCATCAGCCTGCGCCTGTGTGAAGCGGGTGACATCTACGTGCGTGACGCCCGCGTACTTGCGCTCGGCCCTGCCGACGGGCCAGCACATGACCTCGACACACGCGAAGCTTTCGGCGCGCGCAAAAGCGAGGACTTGCTCCAGGGAGAGTTCAGGGACGATGGCGGAGACGAAGCCAAGTTTCATGGATTTTCAGTTCAAAGGGTCACCCATTTCTTCATGTCGCTGCTCTTGAGCACTGCCTCGCAAAGTTTCACTTCATGATGCCCGTCCCCGGCGGTCGCGAAGAGAACGGGCGTCTTGCGTCCGCTGGCGATGTGCTCATAGACGGCGCGGTAGTGCATCTTGTGGCTGTCGGGGAACCCTTCAGGATGGCCGCCGGGGTAGTCGGTGAAACCGGCCACGTCCTCGCTAAAGCCGGCGGTGGCGCGCTGAAGAATCTGGTTCGGTTCGTCCCGGCGACCCACGATGATTTCGTTCGGCTGCTGGAGATCCCAGCGCACGCTGCCTTTGGTGCCGTAGATGCCGAGCGCGAGACTGCATTTCCAGCCGGCGGCGACTTGGGAGATGGAAGCGTTGGCGTGAACGCCGTTCGTGTAACCGTGCTCTGCCTTGCCGAACCTGAGCAGCACGCTGCCAAAATCTTCCGTGTCCACCTTGTAGGGAACCATCGTCTTTGGATCCACTTTCGCGAAGGTTTGCACTTCGCCCCTGGGCCGGTAGCGAGTCTTGTGAAACGTCTCGATGTGCGCGAAGACAGCTTCGGCTTTCGCGCCGAGGATGAACGACACGGCGTCAATCCAATGCGTGCCGATGTCGCCCACAGCACGGAGTTTCCCGCCTTCGCTGGCGAGCAGACGCCAGTTGTAGTCTGTCTCGTTGAGCAGCCAGTCCTGAAAGAAGTGCCCTTGAACGTGAATAATCTTCCCAAGGTCGCCGCGCTGAACCATCGCGCGCATCTGCAGCATGGCGGGGAAGAACCGGCACATGTAGTTCACGGCGAAGACGGGTGCGCCCTTCCGCTTCACGGCGGCGACCACCTTCGCGGTTTCGTTCGCCGTCATGCCGAGTGGTTTTTCGCAGACGACGTGTTTGCCCGCTGCCAGGGCCGCGAGCGATTGCTCGACGTGGACCTTGTTCGGCGACGTGATGTGGACCACGTCCACATTTGGCGAGCGATACATCGCCTCATAATCGTAATCGCCATAGACTTCGGGGATGCCCCACTTCTCCGCCGTGGCGCGGGCGTTCTTCGTCGAGCCGCAAATGGCGGTGACTTGCACGCCGAGGCGTTTGAGCGCTTCGATATGGACGGGGCCGATGAAACCGGTCCCGATGACTCCGGCTCTGAGTTGATGGAGAGACATGCGTTGCGAAACTTTTAACGCACGCGCGGAACGCGGCGCAAGCCTCTGTTCAAAGTTCAAGAAGCCCCACGCGGTTAGGCGCTGTCCCGCTCACTTCGGCAGGGAGAAATAGAACGTGGCCCCCTTGTCCGCCTCCGCTTCGGCCCAGACGCGCCCGCCGTGCCGTTGGATGATGCGTTGCACGTTGGCCAGACCGATGCCCGTGCCCTCGAATTCCTGCGCGCTGTGCAACCGTTGGAACACGCCGAAGAGCTTCCCTGCATACTCCATGTTGAACCCCGCGCCGTTGTCGCGGATGAAAAACACGAACTCTTTCCCATCGGCCGATGCGGCTGCGCAGCCGATGTGAATCTCCGCCTGCGCACGGCGGCTGGTGTATTTCACCGCGTTGCCCATCAGATTGACCAGCGCCTGGCGCAACAGATTTTCGTCCGCCTGCACCACCGGCAGCGAGTCCACGCGCCATGCTATGTTCCGCCCGCGCGTTTCCGGCCCCAGATATTCGCGAACTTCGGCCACCAGTCGATCCAGGTCCACCGGTGCCTTGGACATCTCCGCGCGCGACAGGCGCGACAAGGCAAGCAACCCTTCGATCAAAGCGCCCATGCGCCGGACCTCCTGTGTGATCATGTCGAACATCTCGCCGGATTCCTTGTCCAGGCTGGCGGCGGCGCCCTGACGCAGGAGACTTGTGAACCCGCCGATGTTGCGCAGCGGCGCCCGCAAATCGTGCGACACCGAGTAGCTGAACGCCTCGAGTTCCTTGTTCACCGCGCGCAGTTCGGCGGTGCGCTCCTCCACCCGCCGTTCGAGGTTCTCGTTGAGCCGGCGCAACTCCTCCTCGGCGCGCTTGCGTTCGGTGACATCCTGCACCATGGAAAGCGCGCCCAGCACCCGGCCGTCGGATTCCTTGAGCGGCGTGTTCGTCCAACTGCAAATGATCACGCGCCCGTCCTTCGTCAGATTCTCGTTGGTGCTGTGCGCCGTGGCGTCGCCTTCGAGCAGACGGCGCCAGATTTCGTCCACATGCGGCTGCGCATCGCGCGGCACAATCAAGCCGTACGGATGCTGCCCCAGCATCTCGCTCGCGCGGAAGCCGAAGATGGCCTCGGCGGCGGGATTCCAATCAATGACGCGAAAGTCCGCGCTCCACACGATGCACCCGATGGGCATCCGCGTGAATTGCAGTTGCAGCCGCCCCTCACTGCTGCGCAACGCCTGCTCCGTCCGCACCTGCTCCGTCACATCGCGGAAACTCCAGACCCGCCCCGCGATGAGTTCGCCGACCCGCTGCGGACGCGAATGACGCTCAAAGATGCGCCCGTCTTTGAAGCGCAACACGTCGAAGCTGTCCGCGCCTGATTGCGCGTACAGTTCGCGGACCTTTTTCAAGAACGCCTCCGGGTCGAACAATTGGTCCAACACGAATGCCAGCGCCCGCTCGTCATCGCGCGACGCCAGCACCGCTTCGGGAATCCGCCACATCTCGGCAAACTTGCGGTTGGACCGCACAATTTTACCCTGCGTGTCCACCACGAGAATGCCATCGGCGGTGGCTTCGAGCGTCGCGCCCAGCAGCGACAACGCGCGCTTGAAATTCTCCTCGGCGGTCTTGCGCTCCGTGATGTCGTGAATCGCCGCCACGCGCACCATGCGCCCGTGAAAGGGAATCGCCATCGCCCGCACTTCGACGGGGAAGACGGTGCCATCGCGCCGCACCGCCAGATGCTCGTACGGTCCCTCGACGCCCGCGCGCATGTTTTGCTCGACCAGGCCGCGCGACTCCGGCGCGATGAAATCCAGCACCGGGCGTCCGATGATTTCCTTAGGCTCCCATCCCAACATGCGGGCCAGCCGATCGCTGGCGTCCAGAATGACGCCGTTCTCGCTGAGGCTGATGCCCTCGAACGCCGCCTCCGACAAGCGCGCGAACCGCGCCTCGCTTTGCTTCAACGCCTCCTCCGCGCGCCGGCGCTCCGTCCGTTCCGCTTCGATCCGTTGCCGTGCCCCGGATCGCGCGAGCTGCCACGCCGCCAGTCCCGTTGCCCCCATCAAACCCGCCAGCACGAGCCATTGCTGCCACGGCGCCAGCCACGAGGAATCCGCGGGGGAAGGATGGGACGGCGAAGCGCCAGAGGCCGTGACGATCAGGCCGTGCCAGCCAGCCACCAGGAGCGCCGGCAGGAAAAAGCACCGTCCACCGATCCGGTGTGAACTGCGACACCAGCCAGAGCGTGACCGCGTGGATGAAGAAATCTGCAGTGGCATAAAATGCTTCTTCGCGAAACCGGCCGCACTGCCGCCATTTCAATCACAGCGTTACCCCATCAAGCCGGGGGTTCAAAGCCTTTTTCCGCCCTTGCATCAGGCCATCCAGCCGCCAGACCCGCCGGGCGAAAATCACAATTCCCGCAAGCGGAAGAACCGGTTCGTCGTCGCTGGCGAATTGGTGACGGTGAACTCGCCGCCCACCCGCCCGCGCAGACTCGTTTCGGCTTTCCAACTGGCCGGTGGGATCGTGGCGGCGGCTTCCAGCAAGAAGTTGCTCGCGTTGGTGGACCACGCCACCACCGCCGCGTTGTTGCCGGCGAGAATTCGCAGCGCCGGCACCGGCGTGTCGCCGTCGAGAACGCCGTCTTCATTGCGATCAATGCCCAGGCGCGTGCCGGAACCGATGGGCACGCCCATCACGGTGAGCGTGTCGCCCGCGAGAATTTTGGCGCGCAGTTGGGTGCGCGTCATCGCGGGCAGGTTCGTGGTGTTGGGACGGTAGTTGTTGAAAGCGGGCTGATAGACGAACCCGCGCAGTTGCCCGTCCACCGTGCCTTTCACGATGAGGTTGCAGTTGGTCAGCGCGGTCGCCTGTGTTTCGAGCAGGGTCCAGTCGTTGGAGAGGCTCGCGGTGTTGACGTTCGTCGCCACCAGCGTGCGCGCGTAGCCGACGCTGGGCGCGATGCCCGTGTCCAGGCACATCACGAAGGCGTTGATGTTGCTGCGAATACCGGCGGCGGCGGGCTGGGAGAAGGTCTGAAAAACGGGCCGCGAAAGAAACGTGATCAAATCCGGGTCCATGCCGTCATGCACAAAACCGAAGCCGCCGATGCTTTGCGCGCCGGGCGTGCGGGTGAAGTGGATCTTCTGGTACATGTTCCGCAGGTGCGGGATTTTGAAATCTTGCGACTCTTCCAGTGCCGCCGCCGGGATGATGAAGCGCGCGGTGCCCGTCGGCAGCGCGTGGCAGGTGTTGCAGGAGAGACCGGGGGCGTATTGAGTGACCGTGAAGTTGGTGAAGCCCGCGCGCGGGTTGCCACCGGCGAAGGCCGTCGGATACGTGCGGTCGAGGTTCAGGTTCGGGTTCGCCTGAAAGACGATGGTGTTGATGTAGTTGGTGTAATCCCGCATGTCCGACCCGGACAGCCCCGGGCCGCCCAGCAAGCTGCTGAACGCGCCGATGAAGTGGAAGAAGTTCGAGCGGTCGCCGCGCCAGTGCAACGGGTCCATGCCTTTCAGGCCGCGCAATGTTTGCGTCGTCATCGGGCCTTTCATGGGATGGAAGACGCTGGTGTTGGTGAAGGCGAATTGCGGGAGGACCGTCACGTTCGTCGCCAGCGTGCCCTGCGGGTCGCCCAAGTCCCACGCGAGCATGTCCATGTCCGAATCAATGTGGCAGGAGGCGCACGACACGGTGCCGTTGCCGGAGACCTTCGCGTCGTAAAGGAAGCCGCGCCCGTTGCGGATCACCGCCGGCGTGGGGTCATGGCTGCCGATGGGAATTTCGCGCACGACAGATTCGGTCCCCAAACTCACGACACTGATCGTGTTGGCGAGGCGGTTTAACACGTAGAGCGCCGAGCCGGGCCTGATGGCGAGGCCGCGCGGGCCGCGCTTGTTGCGCGGGTCGGCGACCGAGCCGGGCGCGGTGGGGCACAGGTCAATGCGTGCCGAGATGGCGCCGCTGTTGGCGTCCACGCGCGCGACGCGGTCGGAGCCAAACGCGGCGACGTAGTAAAACGAGCCACTCGGACCAAACGCCATGGCGACGGGCTGGGCGAGGGCGTTGGTCTTGTTCTCAAGCGTGAAGGTCGTGGGATGGAAGCCCGCGTTCAGATCGAACCGGGTCACCGCGCCGCTGGTGATATTGATGCGGCTCACCTGGTTCGTGACGAAGAAGCCGTTCAACACCGGCTCAAAGCGCGTGAGGTTGCGCGCGTCCTGATTGGCCACGTAAAGATCGCCGCTGTTGGGGCGCACGGCGATGCCCATGTTCACTGTGCCCACACGCGGGAAGTAGCGCGTGACTGCGAGCGAGGCGGTGTCAATTTCCACCACGTCATTGTCCGGCATGGTGTATTGGATCACGCCCGACCAGGCCGGGTCCGTGGCGTCCACGATCAAACCCACCTGCGGCGGCGGCGGCAGGCCGGCGCTCATGCCGGCGGTGGGCTGCGGTGGCGCCAGATCGGGCGGGATGAGCGTGGTGCGGTTGCCCGAAAGCGCAAAGGCGGCATACACCCGCGTCCCGTTCGTGTTCACGGCCAGCGCGCGAGGATTCTCGCCGAACACCGGGATGCTCGCCAGCAGCGCGCGTGTGGCGATGTCAAACACGACGATCTGATTCTTGCGCGCCGCCGTCACGAACGCACGGCCGTTGGCGAACACCACGTCCGCCGGCTCGTCCTTCACGTAAAGCGTGTCCGTCACGACGCGGCGCGACACCGACACGATGCTGACGCTGTCGGACACTTCGTTCACCACCCAAGCCTCGTCGTTGTTCAGCGGATTGACCGACACCGGATCGACGCCCACGGGAATCTCCGCGATGAGGATGGGGTTGAACGGACTCGACACGTCGAAGACCGACACGCGCGCGTCCGGTGTGTTCACCGCGAACAGGCGCGAGCCATCGGGCGAAAGGCGGACGGGGCTGGTCTGTCTGGCTTCAAAGTTCACGAAACTCTGGGCCTGCGCCGTCGCAGCCAGGGCAAGGCACCCCGCAAGCAAGATTGAAAGATGATTGAATGGCTTCATGGGCATGATTGTTACTGCTCGGTTAATCGGGAATCAACGATGCGACCGTAGCGCGGACGCGGGGCTTTGTCCAGCGGGGCAATAGATTAAGCGCGCCGGCTCAACTTACTGGGCGCGGCTGCGGCCTTTGCGCTGCCCGGTTTGCCACCGCGCCGACGAAAATCCACAGCATCATAAACGCGCCCGCCAGATATACCGCCTGTTTGAGCCACCCCACCTCCTTCGTATTGCTCGCGGCGAACTCAATCGTCATCGGCTTGTTCACCTCGGTCTGGAGCACCTGCGTGAAGGCGTGGCGCTGGCCGCGCGTCGGCAGGTTGACGCGCAGCGGCTGCACGCGCGCGACAGCGACTTCCTGCGCCTTCTGCAACGCGCCCCATTGCTGCTCGGCGGCCTCGGTGTCGTAGGTCAACAGTTCAGCCGCCTGCTGACCCGCGCCGCCTTGCGGCTGCGCCGAATCCACGTCGGCGAACCGATTCACGTTCTGGTAGGTGTAGGCGCGCTGGGCCTGGATCAAGTTGCTGCTCTGCACGCGGCCCAGGTCGCGTTGCAAGCTCTCCAACTCGCGCTTCGCTTCCAGGTCGCCGTCCACGTTCAGCCGCTTCGAGTTGCCGAACTCCTCGTTTGCCACGCTGACTTTGCCCGACGCCAGTCCTTTGCGGGCTTTGCTGAGTGAACTGCGCACTTCCGACTGACGCGCGACTTTCTTCTCGCTCTCCTGCCGCAGGTATTCCGTCGAAGAATACACCTGCACCACCGGCGCGGCGGATTCCTCGTGCGTCATGCTGCCCTCGAACTTCGCGTAATCGTAATCCGGCGGCAGATACAAATCCCACCGCGCGTTCTTCATCGGCACGTCCAGCTTGGGCGACGCCAGCTTCACGCCACCCTTGGTGCGCGGGAACTTGTCGCGGCTCACGTAAGTCATCTCCACGGCAATGGGCGCTTCATCCGCGCCTGAACGCTCCAGTGGCAGCAGCAATTTCCCGCCGCGCCGACTGGGCCGCACCGGCTGCCCCGCGACGAATGCCGACCACACTTCCGCGCCCGCCGGCAAATCAATTTCCAGGTGTTGCAGCCCGTTGTTGCGGATGGCCAGCGTCATCTCCGTCATCATCTGTCCGTCGTCGGCGACCACGGTCGTGAGCCGCGCGCTGTCCACCAGCGCCTGCAACACCGCCGCCTCGGTGAAGCGGCGAGCCTCCGCCACGAGCCGGTAGCCGGGCCGCAAATAGCGATAAACGAGCACGGGCGTCTCCGCTCCCGCCGTCGGCGCCGTCGCCGAAACCCCGGCCCAGTCGGGCAATTCGCGCGCGTCAATCTTCACCAGTTGCTCGGTCGCCGTCCGCTCCGTCACCTGGAGCGGCGGCTTGGCCAGCAACACCACCGCGCCGGTCTCGCGCTCGGTGCCGACGGTCTCGACGCCCGCCACTTCGACGGGCGCGTTGGTCTTCGCGGCGCGCGGCTGCTCCCATGTCATCGTCAGCGCGTAAGTGCCGCGTACTTTGGTTTGCAACTCGATGCGCCACTCCGCGCCGGGATCGCGCCGCCGGATGTTCGCGCCGAAGAACTCCACGTTCGTGTATCCCGCCGGCACCTTCACGCGGAATTCCTTCACCGGCGCGTTCTGAATGTCGTAGCGAATCAGCGCCCGCCCGCTCACGAGCGTCTCGCTCACCGAGATCAGGTTAACCACTTCCGCGCGCACCCACGACTCGACCGTCTCCGTCGCCACCGCGAGCTTCCACGCGGCGGCGCTCTGCGGATCGGTGCCGAGGAACTTGTAAGCCAGTAGTGGGGCAGGCATCCTGCCTGCCGCCGGGGCTTCCAGCCCCCGGCTCTGATTCGCGGGCAAGATGCCCGGCGCGGCAGGCTGGAAGCCTGCCCCACTATCCATCAACTGTGCCGCCGGGATTTCCGTCAGCCCGTCGAAGCCCGTCGTCTTCACCGCCACGCCCGGCTCGCTCGACACGCTCACGTAGCCGGTCAGCTTCTGCGTCTCCAGCGGCGCGACGCCCGCGAGGTCCATCGTCTTGGGCAATTCCTTGTGCGCCTTCGTCAGCGCGACGCGCAGCGTGAACTGCCCCATCGTCCGCTCCTTCAACGTCACTTCCACCGCGCGCGGATTCTCCCGCTCAGTCCATTGCTGCACTTTGTCGCCCGTGACGCCTTCGATCTTGTAACCCACCGGCGCAGCCAGTCGCAGCGCGAACACGCCCGCCTTCTTGATGGTGTAATCCACCTGTGCCACCACGCTCACCTGCTCGAAGCCGATGCGAATCGCGTTGCGCACCATCGCCTCGACCTGCGGCTGAATCGCCTCCGCCCGCGTGGTTAAATCAAAGCCACTCTTCAGAAAGCGATACGCGCTCAGCAACCCGTCCGCCTTCGTCGCCGCCGCCTTGGCAAACTCCGCCGCGTCCACGCGCTGCAAGTCCGTGAACGTCTCCACCGACAAACTCAACTCCTCGCCACCGCGCAAACCCACCAGGCCCGTCTCGCGAATCACATCCATGACGTGCGGCACCTCGACGCGCACCGTCGCTGGCAGCTTGTCCAAAACTTTTTCCGTCTCCACCGTCAGGCGGTAGCCGGGCGACACGCCTTTGAGCAAATCCACCGTCAGGATTTGTTCGCGGCCTTCCTCGTTCAACTCCCACACGCGAATCCACTCGCCCTCGACGCGCAACAGCCGCTGGCCCGCCGGCAGCCGCACCTTCACCTGCCGCAACTCGCCTTGAGTGATCTGGTAGTCGAGCGTCGCGCGCGTGTTCACCACCCCGCCGCCGAACGTCACCAGCACCGTGTTCTGCGCGAAGATGCTCGCCGCCATCTCGGCCACGCGCTTGACGCGCGGCGTCCAGAACATCTCCACACGGTCGCCGGAACCGAGGATGGCCTCGACGCGCGTCTCCGTCTTGTCCGGGGCGCGTTTGAACGCGATGGCCGTGGGAAACTCCACGTCCGCGTCGCCCTCATCAATCGTCATCACCAGCTTGCTCGAGAGTGCGGGCGGGATGGCGAAGGCGAGCTGCCGCTTGGTCACGTCGCCGCCGAGTTTGACGACGAGCTTCAACTGCACCGTCGCGCTGCCGGCCTCGGCCAACCGCAGCGACACGCCCCGGCCCTGGCGCAACAGCTTCGCGTCCTTCGCGTCGGTGGAAAACTGCTGGATGGCCACGTCCTCGCCGAACAGCGCGATGTGCTGGTTGGTGACGAAGGTGGACACCTGAATCGTCGCGTCGAACTGCGCGACTTTCTCGTGAACCGCGCCGGTGTAATTGGCGGAGAGGATGGAGTAGGCATTGGTGATGGGCGATTGGCCATTGTCCGTCGGCGATTGCCCCTCCTGCGCCCGCGCCTCATTCACCGCCGCGAGTGAAAGCAGCAGTGCGATCACGGCGATGGCAGGCGGCACTCCCGGCGCGGCGCCGGCTTCCGAAGATTGAGCGGTTGGTTCCGGCTCCGGCGACGTGGCCTTGCGGCGGCGCGGCCAGAATTTCCACGCCAGCCAGCCCAGCAGCAACAGCGCAAGCACCGGCAGCGCGGCGATGAACGCGAGGTGCAACACCCGCGCGGCAATCAACAGATGCCCCACCGCGCCGAGCGTCAGCGCCAGTCCGAGCGCCAGCCGGAAACTGCGGCGCGGATGCCGGTGCCATTCGCGCCAGACGAGGATCAGCCCAGCGACGAACGCGAGCAGTTGCAGCACGGAGCGCGCGACGTTGAACACCTTCACGCGCATCGCCGACAGCTTCACCGAGAGCGTCTCGCCCGCGCCGTTCACGTTGAGCACCTTGGTGAACGTGAACAACTGGCCCGTGGGCGGAATATCAATGCGGATGGAGCGGATGCCCGCCGCCGTGTGCGCCGCGCCACTGGCGGGCGGAGTGAACAACCCCGACGCATCCGCCGCGCTCACGCCGCCGACCATGCCGAAGCTCGCACCCAAGTTGCGGTCGCCAGATAGAATTTGTGAGCCAGCGCCCCCAACGGCGAAGCCGCCGTAAGTGTTGACTACAAGACCGCTCGCCGGCTGCGCCGGTTTCGCGGTGGCGGGATCTGCGGGGTGGAGGAAATGAATTGAACTGTTGTCTTCGTTAAGCGCGAGGAGACTCTCCGATGTGGCCTTCTCAACCGAGCCGTCCAGCCTCCTCACTGTTTCCGGTGCCTCGCCGGGTTTGCCCGCGATAGCCGATAGTCTCGCGCGGGCCGGCCCATTGACTGGCGCTTGCGGCGGAGTCGCCGGAGCCGTTCGTGTCTGTTGCTGGCGGACGGCCTGTTCCTGCTGCCTATCCGACAGGGCAGCCGTGAACTGCGCAGGTGCATTCGCCTCGCGTTGTAGTACGTCGGCCAACTGTCCGCTGTTCTTCCGCGTAACGCTGCCGTCGGCGTAGGCGACGGCGGTGCCGTTGGGCGAGTAGGCGATGATGGCTTGCGGATTGTCCGTCCGCTTGCCCGCGCCGACGTAAATCATCCGCTGGCCGGTCTCCGGGTCCGTCAGCACTTTGTCCGAGCCAAGCTGATCGCTCATTTCCTCAAAGCTGTTCGGGAACCTGCCGCCGTTTTCCGCCGCGAACATGTTCGCCGCGAGGCCGATTTGTTTGAGTTGGCTCATGGAGACGCTGGCTTGCGCGCTCGATCTGGCTTTGGTGAACGACGGCAAAATCATCCCCACCAACAGTGCCAGGATGGCGAAAGTCGCAATCACCGTCACCACTCCGCGCCCACCCCGCCGCGTCGCCGCGCCCATCACGGCGATCAACAGGATCACCCCGCCGCCCAGCACTACAACGACGCCGACATGCTCGCGCAACACCTCGCCGTAATACCCGGTGAACTGTTTCCACGCGTCGCGCAGTCCGTAAGTCGTTCCGCGCGCCACCGTCATGTTGCCGCCGAAGCCGGAGAGCCGCGCCGTGGGCGGCACGTAAAGCTGCCACTCGGCGTACGTGTTCGGCACGTCGGTCTGCGGCGCGGCCAGCGCGATGCTGGCGGGCAGCACGCGGTCCTTGAGCGAATCGAGCTTCTGCTCGTACTTGATGTCCACCGCGAACGCCTCGTCGCGGTTCGCCCCGCGCGGCAGCGACACCAGCAGCCATTCGCCGTCCTGTTCGGCCTTCACCGGCTCGTTGTTCACGTAACAACCCCAGAGCTTCGCGCCGGCGGGCAGCTTGAAGCGTTGAAACTGTTTGTCGTTGTTCTTCACCATGAAGCTGGCCTGCGTAAGCATCTGGCCCTCCTCCGTCAGCACGCTGGTCAGTTGCGTGCGGTCGGCCACGGCGTCGAGCACGCGCAACTCATCGTGGCGCGATAGCGCGGCGATGAGCTTGAAGTTGTCACCGGTGTAACGGAAGGCGCGCAGCACGGGCCGCGTGATGAGCGCGCGGTCGGTCTCAGCCAGTTCGGTCTGGTCAATGAGGCGCAGCGGTTCCTCGGACTTGGTTTCCAATTCCAGATTCGCCGCCGTGGTGATCGCGAGGGAACCGGTCTCGCGCTCGACGTTCAAGGCGTGCGCACCGCCCAAGTCGAGCGCCGCCCGTTTCGGGTCGAACTGGTAATCGTAGGTGACGACGAGCGTGTAGCCGCCCCACGCCTTGTCTTGCAGCGTGATGGTCCAGAGGACGGAGTTGGTGTCGGGCACGGCGCCGACGGCCAGGACGGGCGCGTTGGTTTCCTTGCGGCGAATGTTCGGGCCGGTGAACTCGACGTTCTTCCAGTGCGCCGGCAGTTTCACTTGAAACTCCTGCACGCCCTGGTTGATGAGGCCGTAGCGAATCGTCGCGCTGCCGCCCACGAGTCCGTCGCCAATGGTGATGAGGTTGAAGACCTCGGCGATGACGCGCGCGGGCAGGCGCTCGGCGGCGAGTGTGAGTTTCCAATCGCCCGCGTCGGCGGTGAAGGCGAGCAGTGGGGCAGGCGCCCCGCCTGCCACGGTCTCTGCAAGCGCCCCGCTTGCAGGAACAGCCGGGGCGGCTGTTTGACTGCCGGCAGGCGGGGCGCCTGCCCCACTGCGAAGCAGCGTGCTCACCGGCACTTCGCGCAAGCCGGTCAACTCGCCCGCCGTCTTCAAGCGGATGCCCAGCGCCGAGGCCGCGCCGATTTGCGCCGTCTCATTCGTCGCGCCTGTAACACGCAGCGGCGTGACGGTGATCTGGTCAGGAAAAGTCTTGTTCGCCTGCTCCAATTGAACGTCGAGCCGGCGTGTGCCCAGCAGGCGACTGGAGAAGTTCACGCGCAGTTTGCCATCGGCGGCCTTCCAATCCTCGACGCCCTCGCCGCGCACGTCCGCCACGACGAAGCCGGCCTGCGGCGTCAGTTCGACCGCGTAGATGCCGGCCTTCTCGACGTTGAGCGTCAGCGCGTGCGACACAAGCAAACGAGATTCTTCGAGCCGCGCGGTGACGCGGTCGGCGACTTTGACGAGCGGTTCGATGCGCTTGAGTCGCGCCGCGAGCGTGACAGGGCGTCCGTAGAACCGATACGCGGCAAGTGTGCCGGCAGCGGCGTTCACCTGGCGCAGGCCGGCGGCGGAATCAATCTCCGCCAGCATGTCGTCGGCGCTGAGGCTGAAGGAGCCGGACTCGCGCTCGATGTCGAGCGGTTGCGGCGGGGCGACTTGCGCGGTGAGCGGCGTGGTCTCGACGGGTTGCTCGGTGAGCAACGTGAGCGTGTAGGATTTTTCAATCGGCTTGATGAACTCGACCGTGAGCAGTTGCCGCGCGCCGTCGGCCTTCACGTTCCAATCGCGGATTTGGTCGCCCTGGATTTTCGTGAGCGCGTGCGCGGCAGGCAGCGCGATGGTGAGCTTGGGCACGCTGGCCTGAAGGATTTCGTAGCGGAACTGCGTCTGAAACTTGATGACCGTGGGCGTGACTTGCGCGGTGGCCACGGTGTCCACCGTGACGAGTGACTTGCGCGCAACCTCGGCGGTCTTGCTCTGCCAGCGCAGGGCGAGCGCGCGGTCGGAACCGAGAAGGCCCTGCACCCTTGAGGTGGCCTTCTGTTCTGGGCCGAGTTGCGTGCCGCTGAGAAGCTGCATCTCCACGCCGGCGGCGGCGGCTTGCGCGGCGACGCTGGCGATGGCGGCGGCGGGGCCGGTGAACGAAATTGAGTTCCACGGCTCGGCCTTGGAGATTCTGGCGACGAGTTCGAGTTTGAAATTGTAAACGCCCGGCGCGGTGGCCTGGAGCCGGTACTTCTTTGCCGAACTCACGATGCGCAGGCCCTTCGGGATATCCGGAGCCATCACCGCCACGTCACCTTCAAACAGCGGCGCGGAAATTTCGTTGGTCGTCATGGACTCGACGGACAGGTCCACGGTGAAGCGCGCCTCGTTGTCGGTGACGTTGCCATCGTAACGGACTTCGCGGAACAGCAGGTTCGTCAGCACGGACGGCGGGCGCGGCGGCGCGGCGGCGAACAACCTCGGCGGGCTGGTGCCGCGCGAGATGATCTGCATGCCGTTGATTACCGCGACGCCGTTGGCACCGGGCGCGACTTCGAGCACGACCGGTTTACCCGCGAGCACCGGCACGTCGCGGAACACGACATATTGATAGCGTTCCTGCCACGGCGTCGCGGCCTTCCAACCGTTGGAACCGAGTTGCGTGAGCGGGCCGAGCGTGTTCGTGCCGCTGCGCAGGGTGAAGACGCTGTTCTGCTCGCCGGTCACATCCGGGTCCGCGTGGCCGTAGAGATAGAGGTGGTAACGCCCCGGCTCCAGTCCGCTGACGGTGACGATGACGTTGCTGCCATTCTGCGCGAAGACGAACGTGTCATACATCGCGTCGCCGCTGGCATTGCCCCAGACGCCGGGGGCGTTGGAGACGGTGAGGGAAATTTTTGTGTCGCCACCGTCGGCGAGTTTGAGGTTGTCGAGCTTGCCGTCGGCAACGAGCGCCATGCCAGGCGCGAACTTGGGATCGTAGTGCCGGTAGAGGTTCCAGAAATCATTCGTGGACTGGCCGGTGGCGGCGAAGCCGGTCTTCGCACTCCTGCTGCCGACGCCGAAGTCCACGTTGAGGAGTGTTTGGGCGTGGAGCGAAGCGCTGAGGCAGAGAAGAATCAGGAGACCGGCGGCGCGCCGCAGGATCGCACTCGTGTTCAGCAGGTGGTCCGGGTTGGTTGTTTTCATAGGCACAGGTCTGTTTTTAACCGCAGCGTTTCGATTGGTTTCCCCGCGTTCAATCCCGCCATCTCGGTGATGGCTCACAGAAAAAGTTTCTAGCATAACGCGCTCCCAGCAGCAGAGCGGTTTCGCGTAAGCAGTTTGTAAAGGCATTCCATCCAGCGCGAACTGCGAGGCGCGTGGAATTGGCGCTGCGATGCGTGAGCGAGGCGCGCGTAACCATGGGCGATGCTCCCCTACCGTGCCGAAGACTCGCCCAGCCGCGCCCGTGAACCGCGCACGGTCGTCTTCACCACCATTGGCGCATCGGGCACGTCGAAGCGCGACACAATTTTTTGATAGAACGCCTTCGCCTCGTCGCGCCGCCCAGCGTCCCACAGCAGGTCGGCGGCTGATTTCCAGGCCATCAACACTTCCCAGTCTTGCTGCGGATATTTCTTTCCGACGGCGGCGTACAGTTTCACCGCCGCGTCGAGGTTGGTCTGCGCGGCGCGGATGTTCGCCAGGCTGCGCAAGGCTTGCGCGGCCCAATAATCCTGGTCGGGATATTTCTTGAGCACTTGCTCGTAACCGGCGGCGGCTTGCCGCTGAAGTTCGGCGCGTGCCGCGCCTTGGGCCTCCGCAGACGGGATGTGGAAGGCTTTGGTCGTTTGATCAAACAGGGCTTTGGCGGCGTCGGAGCGCTGTTGGGGAGTTTGCTTTGATGAGGCGCAGCCGGTGCTGAGGAGTGCGGCGGCCAAGAGCATCGTAGCAGCCGACGTGAGGAGGGTCACTTTTCCGGCTGAAAAAGTCAGAGCCTCCTCACGTCGGCTGCTACCCGTGGAGGGTTTATTTCGTCGCGTTGATGCCATGCCTCGTTGTGAGTTCGTAGGTGAACTTCTGTTTCTCGCGAGGTGCGAGCGGCAGCACGAACTTCACCTTGGTCGCGTCCACGTTCTGGTATTTGGCGGGCGTCGTAAGCGTCCAGTCGCCGGCGAAGTTGCGGCGGATGTCGAGCGTCACGGCGATGTCCCTGGAGTTTTGCACTTCGATTTCCCACGTCTCCCTGGTCGTCCAGCCCTTCACGTTGCCGTCGTTGTCGAAGCGGAGATCCGTCTTCTCCCAGTTCATCAGCGCCGGTTTGACGAGCACTTCGAGGTCGTTGCCCAACTCCATCTCCACCTCCTCGTTCACCGGGATGTATTTGACGCTCGTGCCGCCAACGTAGGCGTAGAGCTTGTCGTCGGTGACGAGGCGGAAGGCCTTCACCGCGCCGTCGGGCAACGGTTCGTTGCCGAGCTTGCTGGGTACGGAGTTGGTGAAGCGGTAGAAGCGGATGACCTGATCGCCCCACCGCTCGCGCTCGAACTTGTAGTAACTGGTGATGGGCACATCGGCGGCGCGGAAAGAGGGCAGGCGCTTGGCCCAGCCATTGGGAATCGTGTCGCGGCCTTCGACGGTGTAGATGAAATATTCGGAGAGTGCTTCTTTCACGATTTCTTTCTGCTTCATAGCGCCAAAGGCGAAGGCGTCCACTTCGCTGAGTTTTCTTTCGAGCATGTTCTTGTCCGAACGCTTAAAGAACAGCGACTCGTCGGCAACCTTGCTGCCAGCAAGCAGCGACTCTTCCTTCCGATCCCGCGCCAGTTGGGCGATTTCTTCCACCAGCCGGATGACGCCCACGACCAGCCGCACCTGCGCGTTCTCGTAATCTTCGCCGCTGTGGTTGTTCACGCGGACGTGGCCGGCCAGCGCCATCAACTTCTCGTCCTTGCTCGCCTCCGCCACGTAATCCGCCGACCAACTGATGCCGCTGGTGAAGTAGCGAATCTCCACGGTCACCTCGCCGGCGAACTCGCTTTTGATGCGCCACTCCAGCGTGTTCGTGACGCGCGGCGGGAAACTCACGTCCAGCACGTCCACCTCGTCGGCGTGCGTGAGCGCGCGAAACTCAACACTGGTAGGGTCAATCAGCGTGTTGGCCCAGGAGAATTCGAGGCGGTTGAGCCCTTTGCGGAAGGTGAGCACGCGCGTCTCTTTGACGAGCGTGAGGTCCACCGAGTTGTAGATGGTGAGCTGGACGCTGTCGCGGCCGGGGAGGGTGACGACGTTGATGCGGGCCGAGGCGGGCGGGACGGCGAGGCAGTTCAGCAGCAGCGCGAGAGCAAGAGCAATGGAAGTGAGGGAGCGGGGGGGCGGGAGCGGGGGGCGACAGCGCAGGCCGCACACTCCCTCACCACCCCACCTCCCCACTTCCCCACAAAGGATGTGAGTGATTGAAAGGCTATTTGGTCGCGTTGGTTCCATGCCGGGTCGTCACTTCGTAACTGAACTTCTGCTTCTCGCGCGGCTTGAGCGGGAGGACGAACTTCACTTTGTTCGCGTCCACCTTCTCGTATTTCACGTCGGTGGCGAGCGTCCAGTCGCCGGAAAAATTGCGGCGGATGTCCAGCACCACGTCAATGTCCTTGGAGTTCTGCACCTCGATTTCCCAAGTCTCCTTGGTCGTCCAGCCCTTCACGTTGCCGTTGCCGTCGAAGGCGAGGTCCGTCTTCACCCAGTTCATCAACGCCGGTTTGACGAGCACTTCGAGGTCGTTGCCGAGTTCGAGTTCGACGGTCTCGTTGATGGGAATGTATTTGACGCTCGTGCCACCGACGTAGGCGTAGAGCTTGTCGTCGGTGACGGTGCGGAACGCCTTCACGCTGCCGTCGGGGAGCGGCTCCTTGCCGAGTTTGCTGGGCACGGAGTTGGTGAAGCGGTAGTAGCGCATGACCTGATCGCCCCAGCGCTCGCGCTCGTATTTGTAGTAGCTGGTGATGGGCACGTCAGCCGCGGTGAAGGACGGAATGCGCTTGGCCCAGCCGGCGGGAATGGTGTCGCGGCCCTCCACGGTGTAGAGGAAATATTCGGAGAGTGCCTCCTTGACGATTTCGGCCGGAGCAGCGGCACCGCGCGCGTCCATCGCTAACATTCGCTGTGAGAATGCCGACTTCGCTTTGGCGGGCGCGGAGGTGGCGACAGGCATCGGCGGTGCTTGCGGGGCACCGGGACGACCCTGCTGCGCGAGCTTGATAATGTCGTCCACGAGCCGGATCACGCCGACGACCAGCCGGATCTGCGCGTTCTCGTAGTCTTCACCGCTGTTGTTGGTGACGCGGACGCGACCGGCGAGGTTGGCGAGCTTTTCGTCCTTTGACGCTTCGGTCACGTAATCCGCATCCCAACTGATGCCGCTGGTGAAGTAACGAATCTCCACGGTGACTTCCCCGGCGAACTCGCTTTTGATGCGCCACTCCAGGGCATTCGTCACGCGCGGTGGAAAACTCACGTCGAGCACGTCCACTTCATCCGCGTGAGTGAGCGCGCGGAACTCGACGCTCGTCGGGTCAATCAGCGTGTTGGCCCAGGAGAATTCGAGGCGGTTGAGTCCTTTGCGAAACGTCAGCACGCGCGTTTCCTTCACCAGCGTCAGGTCGGCAGAGTTGTAGATGGTGAGTTGGACGCTGTCGCGGCCGGGGAGGGTGACGACGTTGATGCGGGCGTGGGCGGGGATGGCTGCGAGGAAAAGAAAGGCCACCGCACACAGCGCGAAGAGAGTGAGGGAGCGGGGGAGCGGGGGAGTGGGGGCAAAGGCGCTGCCCACTCCCTCACCACCCCACCGCCTCACCTCCGACTGGAAAAATGTTTTCATGGTTTGAATGGATCAAATGGTTCAATAACTCGCTGGTTCATTCCCCTGCACGTTCAGCCGGTTCAGGTTGAAGGTGACGGTGGTCTTCTTGGCGCCGGTGGATTCGGCGGGAAGCTTCAGGTTGTACTCGAACGTGAAGGCGTCCTTCTTCTTGAACTGCTGCGGGTGCGAGTTCTCGACCATCTTCCAGTAACCCGGGATGTGCTCGACGATGACCAGGTCCACGGCGGTTTTCTTGAAGTTCTCGATCTCGATTTTGTAAACGTCATCCGTGTTCCAGAGCACGTCCTGGTTGTTGTTGTTGCGGCGGATGTCGGTGCGGTCCTTCTTCGTCTGGCGCTGCGTCACCTTCACATCGCGGCTCTGGCCGATGAAGAGCTTCATCTCGCGGTCCACCGGCGTGAGTTGGCCCCAATCCTCACCGGTGAACGCGACGCCTTCACCCGGTGCGTCGCCCGCCTTCTCCGGCTGCTCCTTGGTCTTGATGAAAATGCGGACCTTGCCGGGCAACAGCGTGTGCGCACCGAGCTTGGAATCCTTGTCGTTCTTGATGACGTAGGAGAGCGGCACACCCACAGTCTTCTTCTCGTATTCGGGGTCCCACGGAAGATTGGCGGCGTCCCACGTCAGGATTTTCTTGATGGGCAACGTCTCGATGCGCTCAGAAAGCATCTCCAACACTTCCTCGTGGGCGATGGTCTTCTTGAACGCGGCGCCATAGCCGATGGCGATCTCGGCGTCGGTGAGGTCTTCACCCGAATCGTTGCGCAGCCGCAGATAATTGCGGAGCGTGAGCGCCGATTCGTTCGGCTCGGCCACGGCTTTATAGACCACGTCGCGGCTCAGGCCGGAGAGCAGATAGGAGATGCGCATCCGTTCCTCGCGCGCGGCGTCGGTGCTGATTTCCCAGACGAGCGCGTTTTCGTTCGGCGGGTAGCTGGTGTTGAGCACGGTGACATTGTCAGGCGTGGTCAAGGCGCGGACCTGGATGGAACTGGCGTCAATGTTCACGCCGCGCCAGGAGAAATCCACCTTGTTGACGCCCTTCTGTAGCGTGATGAGCCGCTCCTCCTCGACGAGCGTGGCGTCGGGATGATTGAGCGAGACGACGACGCGGGCGCGCTCGGGCAGGGCGACGAGTTTGACGCGCGCGTGCGCGGTGGCGGCGGCCAGGGCAAGCGCCGCGAAGGTGGTGTGGAGAAGTTTGGTTTTCATAAAGGGAATCAAGAAGCGTGTTCCATCACGCCGGTTTGTTACCAAGTCCGGCGGCAAATGCAATGTCAGGCATTTCGTTCATGCTGGAGGATTGGACGGGCCCGCTGAAGAAATGCTCCCGCGAAAATGCGCGGCGCCCGCCGCTACGGCCCATCGCGGTGCGGTTGGCCGGCTTGATAGGACTGGAGAAGTTCCTGATTGGTCGTGGCCAGTTCGGTTTGGCCCGCCGCCGTGGCCAGCGAGATCGCCTGCTTCGCGGCGGCCACCGCCTCGGTGAACTGGCCCGCTTCCGCGTGCGCGGCCGCGAGCGTGCCGACCAGCGCGGCGGCCTTGAATGCCGTCGCCTCGCACGCGCGCCGGGCCAGTTGCACCGCCTCGATTCCGTCGCGCACGGCGGCGTCCCGGTGCGTGGCCAGCAGCCACGCGAGATTGTTGAGCGCCTCGACGTGCTCGGGTTGGAACTGCAGCGCCGCGCGATATTGCGCGATGGCCTCCCGCGTTTTCTGTTGCGCCGCAAACGCCAGGCCCAGTTGCGCGTGCGTATCGGGCATGCCGGGTCGCAAGCGCAGTGCGGCGGCGAGGTGCGCGAGCGCCTGATCATATCGGCCCCGTCGCGTCAGGGCCACGCCGAGGTAGTGATGGCCTTCGACGTATCCGGGCGCGATGCGGACGGCCTCCGTCAAGCCCGCGATGGCTTCGTCCATTCGGTCGAGCGCCGCGAACGCGTTGCCGAGGCACGTCAGCATCTCCGGGTTCTGCGGCGCCTTGCTCAAGGCGGCCTGGTAATGGGCAATCGCCTCTCCGGCGCGGCCCAGTTGAACGAGCGCAAGGCCGTAGTTGAAATGCGCCGGCTCGTAGTCGGGCTTGTGGCGCAACGCGAGCGCGTAGTGGTTGGTGCCGGCGGCGAAGTCGCCGCGCGTGCAGAGTGCGAGGCCGAGGTTGTTGTGCGCGGCGTAGCAGTCGGGCTTAAGTTCGATAGCCCGGCGGTAAAGCGCCATTGGCTCGTCCACCTTGCCCAAGCGCGCCAGCGCGTCGCCGAGGTTGAAGTAAGCGTTGCCATTGCCCGGCACGACGGCGATCGCGCGCGTCCAGAGTGTGACGCTGCTCCGCCAGTGTCGCGCCTGGAGCCAGGTGAGCACGACGCACGCGACGAGCACCATCCCCGCGGCCGCCGTGACGAGTCCTGGTCTTCGTCGTGCCCAATCCGCCATCAAATCCCCCGCACCCCACGTCAGCGCGATGAACACGCCGATGAGCGGAATGTACGTGTAACGATCCGCCATCGCCATGAAGCCGATTTGCACCAGACCGATGACCGGCACGAGCGTCCCGAGGAACCACAGCCAGCCCATCAGCACGTAGGGCCGTCGCCGCGCGGTGGCCACGGCCAGCGCCGACACCGCGAGGAGAACCGCCGCCGCCGCCACGACCGTCCCCACCGGCCACGCGCCCGGATGCGGATATTGGACGCACAGCCCCTCGGGCCAAAATGTTTTGCCGAGGTAGCGCGCGTAGGCGACGAGCGCATTGGCGATGCGCGCGGACAGCGGGAAGGCTTCCACCGACTGCACAGCCTCGCCTTTTTGTTGCGTGAGAAATGCCGCCACACTCGCCATCACGGACAGCGCGAGCAGCGGAAGTTTTTCCAGCAACAATTTTCCGGCGGACGCCACGGACGCCACCGCGCAGGTGGGGCGGGCTTCCTGCCTGCCGGTGAGCGGGGCATCCGTGCCCCGCGTTTCTGGCGGCAGGGATGCCGCCGGAACCGGCAGGCTGGAAGCCTGCCCCACTACGGCGAAGAGTCGCACCCTTCGCAGCGGCCAGACATCCAGCAGCAACAGCACGAAGGGCAGCGTCACCACCATCGGCTTGGCCATCAACCCCAGCGCGAAGAACGCGACCACCGGCCAGTAACGCCGCGCGCCCGGCTGTTCCGCGTAGCGCGCGTAGGCCCACAGCGCGAGCATCCAGAACAGCCCGCTCAACACATCCTTGCGCTCCGCCACCCATGCCACCGACTCGACGTGCAACGGGTGCAGCGCGAACAACCCCGCAACCATCGCGCTGCGCCACACCGCGCCCGTCAGCCGCCGCAGCGCGAGGAACAGCACCACCGCGCCGGCGATGTGCCACATCACGTTCACCATGTGATGCGCCCCCGCGTTCGCGCCGAACAACTGGCAGTCCAGCATGTGCGACAGCCACGTCACCGGATGCCAGTTGGCCGCGTCGGCGGTGGTGAAGGCCCACCGGAAGCCCGCCAGCGTCAGCCCGGCGAGCACCGTGGGATTTTTGGAAACGTAATTTTCGTCGTCGTAATTGGTGAACTCGAATCCGCCGACCTGCCAGTAAGCCGCGAGCGTGGCCAGCGCGAGCAGCGCGCAAACCATTTCAACTCGGCGGTTGGTCGGAGGAGTTTCCATGCGGTTCAAAAAAATTCAGCGGCGGGGTCAGCGCGGAACTCACGGCCCAGCGGCGGGTTCGCGGAAAGGTTTTCCCGCGCGGTATAACTCCTGGAGTTTCAAGTTCACGGCCGCCAGTTCTTTTTCGCCGGCCGCCAGCGCCGCGTCGTGGGCGCGCTGGGCGGCGCGCACCGCCTCGTCGAACCGCCCCGCCTCCGCGAGCGCGGCGGCGAGCGTGCCGATGAAGATGGCCTGCTTGTAGGCGGTCAACTCGCACGCGCGCGTGGCCAGCGCCACCGCCTCCGTGCCGTTGCGAAATTCCGCCTGCGACGTCGTCGCCAGCAGCCACGCCAGATTATTGAGCGCGTTCGTATAGTCCGGCGCCAACCGCAGCGCCTCGCGCCCGTGCGCGACCGCCTCGCCGGTGCGGCCCAGACCGCCGAGGGCGCGCGCGAGATTGTAATGCGCCTCCGCGTCCCGGGGCGTGAGCCGCACGGCTTGCGCGAGGTGATTGGTCGCTTCGACGAGGTCCCCGCGTTCGTACAGCACGATGCCGAGATTGATGTGCGCCTCCGGGTAACGCGGGCTGAAGCGCACCGCCGCGCGATAATGCGGCAGCGCCTCCTCCGTTTGCTTCAAATCCTGATGCAACGTCTGCGCCAGATTGTAATGTGCGATGGCGTTGTTCCGCGTCACGGCCACCGCGCGGCTGAACAACGCCACGCTGTCCCGCCAGAAACCCGCCTGCCGCCACGCCACCACCCCGCACGCCAGCAGCGCCACCGCCGCGACCACCGCCGCCACCGTTCGCCGCGCGGGCGTGTTCGCGAAAAATTCCGCCACGCCCCACGCCGCCGCGAGGAACACGCCGATGAGCGGGATGTAAGTGTAACGATCCGCCATCGCCTGCGAGCCGACCTGCACCAACCCGATCACCGGCACCAGCGTCCCCAGATACCACAGCCAGCCCACCAATAACGCCGGACAACGCCGCGCCCCGGCCACCGCCAGTGCCGTGAGCGCGAGCAAAACCACCGCCGCCACCGCCACCGGCCCCGATTCCCACGCGCCCGGATGCGGATAAATCGCCGCCAGGTCCCACGGCCAGATCATCTTCCGCAAATAAACCGCATACGCCGTCACCGCGTTGCCGGCGCGCAACGCCAGCGGCATTTTCTCGGCCCAATCCATCGCGCCGCCCTTTTGTTGCACCAGAAAAGTGACGACGCTCGATGCCGCCGCGAGCGCGAACAGCGGGAGTTTTTCCAGAATCAATTTGCCGATGGACGCCGTGACGGACGCCGCAGTGGGGCAGGCTTCCAGCCTGCCGGTGAGCGGGGCATCCGTGCCCCGTGTTCCTGGCGGCAAGGATGCCGCCGGAACCGGCAGGCTTCCAGCCTGCCGGTT
>JANNEF010000015.1:0-4724 GCA_031378375.1 Verrucomicrobiota bacterium
GTTTCGCAGTCCTCCGGAGTCTTGTCCAGGCAGACGATGAATTTCTGGTACGACTTTACGGCGTCGGCGATTTCCAGTTTGAACGAGTCGGCGGTCACGGCCAGAGGTTAGGAGTTCAAAGTCGGACATTCCAAGCCAAAAAAGCACGCCGGGCTATTCGTCCGGCGCGCCGACCGCAGCCTTCCGTGCTGCGCGCGGTCCAAAAAGCGCCGTGCCCAATCGTACCAGCGTCGCGCCTTCTTCGATCGCCACCTCGAAATCGCCCGTCATCCCCATGCTCAAGTGGGGCAGGGGAGCGCCCAGAATTTCCTCGCAACGCTGTTTGAGTTCGCGCAACTGCCGAAAGACGGGCCGCACCTTCTCCGGTTCCGGCGTCCACGGCGCGATGGTCATCAAGCCGTGAATCTCAATCCGCCGCAGCGCGTTGATCCGCTCCAGTTCGGCCAGCACCGCGTCCGGGCGGTAGCCGAACTTGCTTGCCTCGCCGGCGATGTTGACCTCCAGCAGCACGGGCATCGTCTTCGCCGCCTTCTCCGCGCACCGGTTGAGCTCCTCCGCCAGCGCCAGGCTGTCCACGCTCTGGATCATTGCGAAGCAATGAACGGCGTCGCGGCACTTGTTGGATTGCAGATGCCCGATCATGTGCCAGCGCAGCCGGCTGGGGCAGAGCGAGATCTTCACCTTCGCTTCCTGCACCCGATTTTCTCCGAACAACGACTGGCCCGATTCGGCGGCGCCCCGCACCGCCTCGGGCGGCTGGCCCTTGCTGACGGCCATCAGCGTGACGGACGCGGGATCGCGTCCGGCGCGCGCGCAGGCGGCCTGGATGCGTTGCTGAATGGCGGCGAAGTTCGCGGCAAAATCCACGCGCGCACGATACGAAACCGGTCAGGGTCGGCAAAGGTCAAAAGTTCATACCCTCACCCGCGCCTCCGCAAACGGACATGGACGCCGTCACCGCGCCACTCGTGACCATTCGCCCTCCCGTCTCGAAAAAGCGCCCCGATCGCAAAAACACCGGGAGAGCGGACGGCCTTGTTCTGACGGGTTTCTTCACCCTCCGCGCCGCACTCTCGTCCGGGCTTTCATCCCATTGCACAAATTCTTTTCACCCGGCGCGTGATTGTGTAATATCCCGGAATGTCCCGGATGTCACGAATCGCCTTCAGGCTGCTCACGGCAGCTCCGGTCTTTTTTGGCGGGAAGACGGGAGTGGGCGCGGAAACCGGCAGCCCGGAGTTTTTTGAGAAGCGCGTGCGGCCGGTGCTGGTCGAGCGTTGCTACGAATGTCACGGCGAGAAGAAGCAGAAAGGTGGCTTGCGCCTCGATAGCGCGGCGGCCGTGCTTAAGGGCGGAGACAGCGGCGCGGTGCTCGTGCCAGGCCAGCCGGAGAAATCCTTACTCATCAAAGTCGTTTCCTGGAGCGATCCAGATTTGCAGATGCCGCCGAAGAACAAGCTGCCCGACGCCGAGATCGCGGCACTGACGGAGTGGGTGAAGAGGGGCGCGCCCGATCCACGGACGAACCTGCAATCTCAAATTTCAAATTTCAAATCTCCGCCGACCAACCACTGGGCCTACCAGCCGCTGAAAAAGTCCGCGACGCCCGCGATCAAAGATTCCTCCTGGCCACGCACGGACATCGACCGTTTCATCGCTGCAAGACTGGACGCGAAACAGATTCGGCCCAATCCAGATGCTGATCGAGCCACGCTTTTGCGTCGCGCCTACTACGACTTGATCGGCCTGCCGCCGACACCGGAGCAGATGGATTCGTTCGTGAATGACAAATCGCCCGATGCTTTCGCGCGCGTCGTGGATCGGTTGCTAGCCTCGCCGCAGTTTGGTGAACGCTGGGGCCGGCACTGGCTGGACGTGGCGCGCTATGCGGAGTCGGTCACGTTGCGCGGTTTTGTTTTCAAGGAGGCGTGGCGTTATCGCGATTATGTCATCGAATCGTTCAACGAAGATTTGCCGTTCGACCAATTCATCCGTGAGCAGATCGCCGGCGACTTGCTCGACTCGAAGACCATTTCCGAAAAGCGCCGCCGGATGATCGCGACCACCTTCCTCGCGCTCGGCAACACCAACCTCGAAGAGCAGGACAAGGCGCAACTCCGCATGGACATCGTGGACGAGCAACTCGACACCATCGGCAAGGCGATGCTGGCGCAGACCATCGGGTGCGCGCGTTGTCACGATCACAAGTTTGATCCCATTCCCACGCGCGACTACTACGCCATGGCCGGCATTCTGCGGAACACGACGACGGTCACGAACGCGAACGTCTCCGGCTGGCTGGAACTGCCGCTGCCCGTCGAGCCGGAGCAGGAGAAATTTTTCGCGACGCATGAGCAGCAGGTCGCGGCGATGCAGAAGGAAATCAAAAGCGCGAAGGACGCAGCCAAGACTCTGGCCGGGAAAAATTCCGAACCGAAATCAGGACGCGATTTTCAGCCCGCGGTTGTCGCCGCCAGCGCGTTGCCCGGCCTCGTGGTGGACAGCGCGCAGGCCAAGGCGGTCGGCGAGTGGAAGCATTCGCAGTTCTCCAAGCACTACATCGGCGACGGCTACGTGCATGACGACTTGAAGGGCAAGGGCGAGAAGACGCTCACCTTCCAGCCGGACTTGAAGAAGGCGGGCCGCTACGAAGTGCGCTTCGCCTATCAGCACGGCACCACGCGCGCGACGAATGTTCCCGTCACCGTCTTCCATGCCGACGGCGAGACGACGGTGCTGGTGAACGAGCAGGAAGCGCCAGTGCTCGACGGTCGTTTCGTGTCGCTCGGCCAGTTTCGTTTCGAGGGCAACGGCTTCGGCTCCGCGCTCGTCTCGAACGAAGGCACGCAGGGCCACGTCACGGCGGACGCCGTGCAATTTCTCCCGGCGGAGGTCGCGGAAGTCGCTGCGTCCACCTCGGACGCGAAGAAGAAGCCGGCGGCGAAAGCGGACACCGTGAACGTCTCTGCCGAGTTGAAGACGCTCGAAGCGAAGCTGAAGAAGCTTCAGGAGTCCGGGCCGAAGCGACCGCTGGTCATGTCCGTGCGCGAGGAGGAGAAGATTGAAGACACGTTCATCCATGTGCGCGGCAGTGTTCACAATCTCGGGGCCAAGGCTCCGCGCGGATTCCTGCAAGTCGCCACGCTCGGCACGCCGCCCCTCGTGCCGGAGAAGCAGAGCGGCCGCCGTGAGTTCGCCGACTGGATTGCCAGCCCGTCGAATCCGCTCACCGCACGCGTGATGGTCAATCGGACCTGGCACTGGCTGTTCGGCGCGGGACTGGTCCGCACCACGGACAACTTCGGCACGATGGGCGAGATGCCGTCGCATCCTGAACTGCTCGATCACCTGGCGACGCAATTCATTGCGCAGGGCTGGTCGGTGAAGAAGCTCGTGCGCGAGATCGTGCTGTCGCGGACGTATCAACTCACGTCCGTAGCTGCGGGTGTGAACCCGCAGCCATCTGATCTTTCGAGCCGCGCCTTCACAGGCGCGGCTACGAACGATCTCGAGAACCGTCTCTTCTGGCGCGCGAACCGCCGCCGTCTCGACGCCGAGTGCATTCGCGACACGATGCTCTCGGTCAGCGCGCAGTTGAGCGTCGAGCGCGGCGGCCCGTCATTCAAAGCCACACAGTCCGCGGACTACGGATTTAATTCCACCGAGTCGCGTCGCAGCGTTTATGTGCCCGCTTTCCGCAACGCGTTGCCGGAGATTTTCGAGGCGTTCGACTTCGCTGATCCCAGCATGGTGGTGGGTGTGCGAAACGTCAGCACCGTCGCCCCGCAGGCGTTGTTTCTGATGAATCATCCCTTCGTGCGCGAGCAGGCGAAGCTCGCCGCGCAACGGTTGCTGGCGGAAAAACTGCCGGACGATGACGCGCGCCTGAACCGCGCCTGCCGTCTCGCCCTGGGGCGTGCGCCAACCGACGGGGAAAAATCTGTGGCGAATAAATGTCTGGGCGGAGGGACCGACGCCCTCACGGCGTGGACGGATTTCTTCCACGCGCTCTTTGCCTCGGCGGACTTCCGCTACGTGAACTGAATGATGCGCGATGAGGCCAACGTCGAACAACTCGGTTGAGACCATGATGAATCCGAATCTTTGGACCCGCCGCCACGCGCTCAAGTCAGTGGCTTGCGGCTTCGGCTATCTTGCGCTGGCCGGCCTGGCGGCGGAACGTTCGTTCGCAGCGAACGTCAATCCACTCGCGCCGAAACCAGCCCACTTCAAGCCCCGCGCCAAGCGCGTCATCTTCATCTTCATGCAGGGCGGGCCGAGCCAGGTCGATACGTTCGATTACAAACCGCTGCTGGAAAAGAATGACGGCAAGATGATGGGCTTCGACGACGCGCGGAACATCGCCAACACCGGCGCGCGCGGCACCTCGCAACGCGTGCTCAAATCGCCGTGGTCCTTCACGAAGCACGGTCAGAGCGGGCGCTGGGTCTCGGAACTTTTTCCCGAGATGGCGAAGCATGTGGACGACCTGTGCTTCATTCACTCGATGCAGACCGAGGGCGTGGCGCACGGTCCCGCCACGCTGTTCCTGCACTGCGGCTCGACCACGTTCATCCGTCCCTCGATGGGTTCGTGGATCAATTACGGGCTGGGCACGGAGAACGAAAATCTTCCCGGCTTCGTGAGCGTCGCGCCCCCGACCGGCAACGGCGGGCCGCGCAATTACGGCCACGCCTTTCTGCCGCCGGTCTTTCAAGGCACGG
>JANNEF010000372.1:0-8526 GCA_031378375.1 Verrucomicrobiota bacterium
ACCGCGCCGCGTCCAGCGGCGCAATGCGTTGTGTGCCCAATGGCTCGCACTTGGACGGTTCATTCCGCCCGCTGAACGCGGGCGGGGGCATCGCGGCGCGATGCCCCTACCTAGCTTGGTCTGCGGTGCTATTTCGCGGGAGCTTTCGCTGGCGGTTTGGCGGGTGCCTTGGCGGGCGCGGGCGGCAACGGCGTGATTTTCGCCGCGCCGGTGACTTCCTCCCAGGTGAACGCGCGCTTGTACACCTGCCCATCGCCGGTGCGGTAGATTTCCAGGGACACGGCGGGTTGTTCGCGCGCGGTGTCCACGTCGAAGATGCAATAGAACTTTCCCTTGCCGCCGGAGTAAAACATTTCGGGCGTGGCCTTGCCGTCGGCGTTGCTGCTGCCGGTCGGGCCGGAGGTGACTTCGATGTATTTGCCCAGCACATGATACGCGGCGGTGAAGTGGCGGTCGCCGGACAGGAGCAGCACGCCGGTGATGTGATTGTCCTCGATGAATTTGAAGAGGTCGTCGCGCTCGCGCTTGAAGCTGGCCCACGAGGCCTTCTGGCTGAAGGTCTGCCATTCGCCGCCGGTGGCGATCACTTTCACGAGTGCCTTGCTGGCGAGAAGTTCGCGCTTGAGCCAGGCGAGTTGTTGCGCGCCGAGGTGTGTGCGCTCTTCCTCGGGCACGGTGTAGGGGTCGCGGTGGTAACGGCCATCGAGCATGAAGAACTCGACGCCCGCGCGGGAGAACTTGTGATAGACGCCGGGGTTGTCGGGTTCGCCATACGCGGGGTTGGGCCAGAAGTTTTTGAACGCGGCGAGGGTGCGCTCCTTGTCCTTCGCGGTTTTGTCGCACGGCTCGGGCGCGTAATCGTGGTTGTCCCAGATGGCGTACTGCGGCACGCGCCGGGAGATGTCCGCGTAGCCGGGGAGGCGGCGTTGCACGGAAAAAAACTGGAGATGCTTTTTCGGGTCGGTGGTGTTGCCGTAGTGGTTGTCGCCGAGCATGAGCAGCACGTCGAAGTTCGTGCGCGTGGACAAGTCGGACCAGGTGCCCGCCGAGTCGAAGCCGTTGTAACCGACGCACGAGACGAACGCGAAGCGCACGCGACCCTTCGCGCCCTCGGCGGGCGCGGTGACGAAGGAGGGATATGGGCGGAGCATCGCCGGTTCGCCGTCGAGGAGCGTGGAGTAGAAGTAGCGTTGCGCGGGTTTGAGGCTTGGGACAAGGGCCGTGCCGATGAAGTCCGCGCCGGCTTCGAGCGATGGGCCTTTGACGGTCACGGCGTCGGACAAATCCTCCTGCTGGCCGATGCGAATAGCGAGCGCGGCCGGCCCCGAAGCCTTCGCCCACACGCGCGCATCGTTGGCGCTGACGTGGCCGAGCAACGGGCCGAGTTCCAAATAGGCGGCGGGCGCGGCCAGCGCGTTGGTGGCGGCGAACGCGACGACGCTCAACAGGGAGAGTAAACGCGAGAGTGATTTCATGGACGCGATGATTGGCGGCAAAACGGCGTGCGTCAACGTCGGGAAGGCGCGCGGCTGTCCTCAGCCGCAGCGGGCTGAAAGGTGAAGCGGAGGCGGAAAAGTTTCGTGCGTCACGGGCAAGTCCCGGCTGCTGCGGCTGGGGACAGCCGCGGTCCGTTCACTTCGGCGGCGTATCGCGGCGCGGGAACAGCGCGGCGATTTCACCGATGGTGTGGCCGGCGTTCAAGCCGCCCCATTGCGCGGCGGCGAATTTTTCCGGCACACCGGGCAACGCGAGTTGCGCGTAAATCTTCGCGGCGGTGTCCGGCACGAACGACGCGAGCAACACGGCCAGCACGCGGCAGCACTCGGCGAGGTTGTAGAGCACTTCGTCGAGGCGTGCGGCCTGAGCGGGGTCTTTGGCGAGCTTGAAGGGCGCGGTCTGGTCCACGTATTGGTTGGCGCGATTGACGATGGTCCAGATGCTTTGCAGCGCGGACTGGAGTTGATACTCGCGCAGGTGTTTCTCCGTGGCGGCGACGGCTTGGGTGACTTCCGCCGCGAGTTCATCGGAGCGTTGGGGCACGACGCCGTTGCGGTAACGCTTGAGCATCGAGAGCGAGCGGTTGACGAGGTTGCCCAGGCCGTTGGCGAGTTCAGCGGCGTAGCGCGCGGCGAAACCGGCGTCGGTCCAGTTGCCGTCGGGGCCGAGGTCCAGCTCACGCACGACGTAATAGCGGAAGGCGTCCACGCCCCATTCGGCGATGACCTTGAGCGGCTCGACGATGTTGCCGGTGCTCTTGCTGATTTTCTCGCCGTCCTTCTGCCACCAGCCGTGGACGATCAGGCGCGCGGGCTGCGGCAGGCCAATCGCCTTGAGCATGATTGGCCAATAGACGGCGTGGAATTTGAGGATGTCCTTGCCGATGACGTGCGCGTCGGCGGGCCACAGTTCGAGGTGAGAAGTGGGAGGTGAGAGGTGAGAGCCGAGGGCGCGCGTGACGGCGGGGTCGCCGTGGGCGGTGGGGATGCTGACGTAGTTCACGAGCGCGTCGAACCAGACGTAGGTGACGAAGTTCGCGTCAAAGGGCAGCGGAATGCCCCAGTTGAGGCGCGCGGCGGGGCGCGTGATGCAGAGGTCTTCAAGCGTGTTGTGCTTGAGGAAGCCGAGCACTTCGTTGCGTCGGTAGCTCGGGGAGATGAAGTCCGGGTGCGTTTCGATGTATTCGATGAGCCACGCCTGATGCTCCTTCAGTTTGAAATAGTAATTTTCCTCCGTCAGCTCGATGACTTCGCCGAGCGCCGGGTCGAACGTGCCGTCGGGCCGGCGATCCTTGTCGGTGAGGAACGTTTCCTCCTTCGCGGAATAGAAGCCATGGTAAGGCTCCTTGTAGAAATGGCCGGCGGCGTGGAGCTTCGCGAGGATGGCCTGCACGACGGCCTTGTGACGCGGTTCAGTGGTGCGGACGAAATCGTCAATCGTGAGATTGAGCCGGGCGGCGAAGTTCTTCCAATCCGCGGCGAGTTCGTCGCAGTAGGCTTGCGGGGTCTTGCCTTCCTTGAGCGCGGCTTGCTGCACCTTCTGTCCATGTTCGTCGAGGCCGGTGAGGAAGAACACCTCGTTACCCAGGCTGCGTTGGGCGCGGGCGATCACGTCGGTCGCGATTTTCTCGTACGCGTGGCCGAGATGCGGCTGGCCGTTGAGGTAATCAATGGCGGTGGTGATGTAGAAGCGTTTGCTCATCGTTGCGGAGAGTTTGGCGGTGCGGTGCGAGAATGGCAATCAAACGTGGCGTTGCAGAGGCGCGTGATGTTTCAATTCCACCAGAGTGCCAGACCGCCCACCGCTGCCGCGAGTGCCCAGATTGCCGCCACGGCTTGTGTTCGACTTAAGCCGCGCCGCACCAGGCGATGCGACAGATGATTGTTGTCGCCGATGTAGAACGGTTGGCACGCCCGCCAGCGCAATGCGACCACCCACGCCATGTCTCCCAGTGGCACCGCGAGGACGAACAGCGGCGTCAGCACAGCAAAGCCGCGCGGGTTCTCTGGCGAGTAGAAGTGCGGCAGTACCGCCATCACCGCCAGCAGGAAACCAATGAGATGGCTGCCCGCGTCGCCGAGGAACGCGGTGGCGCGCGGGTAATTGTGCGGCAGAAATCCCGCCACCGCGCCGGCGACCAACGCCGCGAGCAGGGCGACGTGTGGCTGGTCGTGCCGCGCCGCAATGACGGCGAACAATCCCGCGCCCAGAGCGCCGAGGCCGGTGCAGAGGCCGTTCATGTTGTCCATGAAGTTGAAGGCGTTGGTCACGCCGACGATCCACAGGATGGTGACGAAGTAGCTGAAGGCCACGCTCGGCACGAACAGCGTGACACGCACGCCCGCTGCGGCGACGAGCGCGGCAACGAACACCTGGCCGATGAATTTGACGGCGGGCCGCAACTCGAATTTGTCGTCGAGCCAGCCGAGCAGGCACATGCCGATGGCGGCCAATGCGATGGTGGCGATTTGAAAGGGAGGCAGCGGTTTCGCGCCGGACGGAAGCCCCGGTTCCAAGAGTCCAAACCGCGGGGCCAGCCAGCCGAGCAACAGCGGCACGAGCAATCCGGTCAACACCGCCAGGCCACCCGCGAGCGGAATCGGTTCGCTGTGGATTTTTCGTTGGCCGGGGTCATCCACGAGTCCGGTGCGGCGGCACCACGCGCGCCACGGGGGCAGCGCGAGCCAGGTGGCGGCCATCCCGGCGGCGAACGCGGCGGCCTGGGCGGTGAGGGCGGTCATCCCCGTGAAGTCAAGGCCGGCTGGTGGCGCGCGGCGAGCGCAGCGGGGCGGCGGGCGGCGCGTTGGTTTTCTTTTCCTTGAAGGCGGAGCGCAGCAGCCAGTGGCGTTTGAGGCCCTGCACCAAATCGTCGGCGTCGGTGATCGCCTTGTTGATGGACGAGACGAGGTTGGTGTTCACGGCCACTTGCGAGTGCAGATTGCTGGTGAGGTTGGCGAGGTTTTCCAGCGTGAGATTCAAGTTGCCGACGAGCAGGGCCAGGCGCGCGTCGGTGTTCGTCACGGCGGTGTTCGCGCTGGCCAGCGCGGTGTTGGCGGAGAGCAAGGTTTGCTGGAGGCGCGTGTGGAGCTCGGGCGGCAACAGCCATTCGCCGAGGGAACCCTTCGGGTCGCGCAGGTTGGCGGTGATGACGGCGAGGTTGGTGACGATGGGGCGGGCGTCCGCCATGAGGCCGTCCGCGCGGCTGGCGGCGCTGGCGGCGTTGCCGAGCACGGCGCTGAGTTTGTTGGTGAGGTCGAGGAATTGCGGCAGGGCGGCTTCGACGATGTTGACCACTTTTTCCAGACGCTCGGTCAGCGCGGGTGATTCCTGTGGCAGCAGGTAATAGCCTTTGGAAGTTTTCGTGAAGGGATCGTATCCGCCGGTCTTGTCATTCCAGATACCGGTGATCACAGCGTTGGTTTCGAGGTAGGTGGGATGGCCGTTGGTGCCCTTGGTGACTTCGATGTAGCGGTTGCCAAGAAAATCGGCGGCGGCCACACGCGCGCGCGAGTCTTCCCACAGGTAGCCGTAAAAAGGCTCATGCACGCGGAAGCGCAAATAGACGTTGAAGTAAACGTCGTCCGGTGGCTGCGGGGTGATTTCGAGGATTTCGCCGACGTCGAAGCCCATGAGCTTCACCTTGTCGCCGACCTTCAAGCCGGCGGCGTTGCGCACGAAGGTGAAGTAGGGAACCTTCGTCAGGAACCAGCCTTTGCGCTGTGCGACGTGATAAACGTAATAGCTCAGCCCGCCGATCAACAACAGCGTCGCCACGCTGACGAACAGCCCGACGAGCCGTTCCATGCGGCTGAGCCGGGTGCGGAGCTGGGGGGTTAAGTCCTGGAGCGCCATTTTAATGGAGGGTAGGCGGAGCCGCCGGGGACGGGGTGCGTGGTGCGTGGTGCATTCGATTCGCGGTGGGTGTCAGTTTACTTCGACGGCGGGCGATTCGCGGAGCAACGCCGCTTCGCGCGCGGCTTCCGGGCGGTTGCCGAGGTTGAGAAATTGTTTGTGCTTCAACATCGCGAACTGCCGCGCGCGGTCCTGCCACGGGCGGAAGTCATCGCCGCTGACCACGAGCGTCAGCGCGCGGCCGCTCACGATGGGGTGGCCGGCGGACAATTGCGCCAGGATTTCGAGCCACCACGCGGCGTCGCGCGGGTCCAGACCGGTGAGCGGACTGTCCAGGAAGAGCACCTCGGGGTTCAACGCGAGCGCGCGGGCCAGGCCGGCGCGTTGCTGCCAGTTGCGGGAGATCGTGTTCGGCGTTTCGCCGGCCCAGGGCGCGAGGCCGGTCAGTTCGAGCAACTCCTCCACGCGCGCCGCGGCGTCGGCGGGCGCGCAATCGCCGTGGTAACAGATCGGCAGCGCGATGTTTTCCGCGATGGTGAGATGGTTCAACAACTGCCCGCCGTCGAACACCAACCCCAGCCGCAGCCGCGCCGCGAGCAGTTCGTTTTCGTAACCCCCGACGAGTGCGCGTCCGAACACGCGGTAGGTGCCGCGCGTCGGCCGCACGATGCCCGCCGCCAGCGCCAGGAAATCACTTTTCCCCGAGGCGTGCAGCCCGCCGATGACCCAGAAGTCCCCGGCGCCCACCGTCCAGTTGACGCCCTCGACCACCACGCGCGCGGGATCTTTCAGCGATGTGACCGTCACATCAATCATCTCCAACGCGGGCGAACTCGCGGAGGGAGCATCGAAGGTGGCTGGCGCGGCGGCGGTCATTTACGCGATGAGATACACGAGGATGAACAGCGCGTCCACCAGCACGCACAGGATGATGCTGTGGACGACCGCGTGAATGGCCGCTTCGGACACTTCCGAAAGCTGCAACGGTTGCGCCAGCCCGTGGTAACAGGTGACGATGGCGATGACGGCGCCGAAGATGCAGGTCTTCAACGCGAGCAGCACAAAGTCCAGTCCGCTCAACGCCGCCGCCAGTTGGCGGAAGTAATCGCCCGGCAGGATCGGCACATCCTGGATGAACGCCCACAGGTAGCCGCTCACCAGCGCGCCGAGGATCAGATACACCGTCAGTGAAAAAATCCCCAGCGCCATGCCGATGACCCGCGGCACGACCAGATAATGAATCGGGTCAATGCCCAACACCTCCAGCGACTCCACCTCGCCGAGCGCGCGGGCGGTGCCCAGTTCGATGACGTTGGCCGTGCCGGTGCGTGCCAGCACCAGCAGCGCGGTCAACAGTGGCCCCAGCTCGCGCACCACCACCGTCACCATCACGGTGCCGAGGAAATTGTTCACCCCCACCCGCGTCAACAGCGACACCGTCTGCCCGATGACGACCAGGCCCAGCGCCACGGACAGGAAGATCACCATCGGCAGGAGCCGCAGTCCGGAACGGTGAAGCTGCGTGCGCACCAGCGGATGGATGACCCGCCGGGCGACGCCGAATTTGGTGACCAGCACGCCCAGCGTGATCAGGACGAACGCGCCCAGCCCATACATCACCCGCAGAAACCGCAGCAAATGATGACCGATGAAATTGACGTAGGAGAACGGCAACGCCGGGCGCACCAGCAGGCGGGTGGCTGATTCACTCAGCGGGGTGGCGTTTCCGTTCGGCACGACGGCGAAACTAGGGTGCGGGGCGGGAGCGGTCAAAGCGGATTTTCGGTTTACCGCCGCTTGAAAAGCGAAACGGCCGGTTTCGTGAGAAACCGGCCGTCCGAAAACTGCGGTGAGGAACTGCTGGTGACCGTTTACTTCTCCGGCTTCTTATTGCACTTCTCGCAGACCTTGCCGGCCTTGTTTGCTCTCACACAACATTTGTGATTGCACTCTTTTCCGGCCGCTTTTGCGCGGGTGCAGCATGTCTCGTGTTCCAGCGCCGTCGCCGGTCCCGCCAACAATGCCAGGGAAAAAGTAATCGCCGGGAGTATGTGAACCAGCTTCATCTACCCTCGGTTTTCCCGTGCCGCCGTCCGGTTTGTCACCGGACGGCGACCCGGAAGCAAATTACTTCTTGTCTTCTTTCTTGGGATTGCACTTCTCGCAAGCCTTGCCGTCTTTCTTGGCCTTGACGCAGCACTTGTGTTCGCATTCCTTGCCGGCGGCTTTCGCCTTGTCGCAGCAGGATTCCGCACGCACGACCGCCATACTGCCGAGCAGCACGAGGGCTGCGATGATTGCACTGATGGACTTCATTTGATTGCCTTTCTTGGCCGGCGTTTTTTGCCGGCACTCGGTTTAACCTGAGCTTCCGCGAACCTTCCCGGCGACTCAGCCGGGATGTCATGGAACTCAATTACCGGCGGACTATAGACCGGCGTCCCGACCTGACAACCATTTTTTGGCAGCCCGTTCGGGTGGCCGGGCCACTCGCGGGATTCAATGAATCCAACGAACGCCCGTCGGCAACGGGAATTTGAAGCGTCAGCGCCCCGCCGTATTCAAGCGCCCGCCAAGTCCCTGTCAGCGGACAACTTCCGGATTGCTGGCGGAGGCCGCGTTACCGCCGCCGGATTCAATCGCAGGGGACGCCGCGCCGCAGAGCCGCGACCACGACCCGCATTTCGGTTAACCGCAGCGGTCGCCAAGGTGCGCGCCGAGGGACGCGGAGAACCATCCGCTCCTCCGCGCTCCACTGCGAAAACCTCCGCGTCCCTGGCGTTGAATCGGGAGGGCGGAGCAATCCCCGCGATGCGCGAGGATTTTGCGCGGTGGTCCGGCAAAGCGCGCGGGACGGGGTGACTGCCTCCGTCCGGGGCGGCGATTTTTTGACGCGGGGCGGGAGAATTTCACCGCGGGTTGACGTTTTTTTGTCCGGCGTCGGGACAGATCGGTTTCGGGTTGGGCGCATCTTTTCACCGTGGTAGCGGAGCGCGGCTGTGTCCGCCGAGGACCAGCCGCAGCAGCGAAGAACGAGCGCCGCGCCACCACCAATCCAGAGCGCCCGCACCAGCCACCGGCTGCGGCTGGTGCTCCGCGCACACAGCCGCGCTCCGGCCGCTACGCCAACGCAACGGTTAGCTCCAACCACGGTGTCCAGATGCGCCCTTTCGGGTT
>JANNEF010000059.1:0-30830 GCA_031378375.1 Verrucomicrobiota bacterium
GCGCAGCACGCCGGAGGCGCAGGGTGTGTCTTCGGCGACGGTGCTGGCCTGGGTCGAGGCGCTCGACCAGATCGATGCCATGAACAGCTTCATGCTGGTGCGGCACGGGCAGGTCATCGCCGAGGGTTGGTGGACGCCCTATCGTGCGCAGGACAATCACGAGTTGTATTCGTTGAGCAAGAGTTTCGCCTCCACGGCGGTGGGCCTGGCGGTGGCGGAGGGCAAGTTGAGCATCGACGACGAGGTGTTGAAGTTTTTCCCGGAAGACGCGCCCTCGCAGCCGACCAACAATTTGAGGGCCATGCGCGTGCGTGATCTGCTCACGATGTCCGCCGGGCATCAGGACGAAACCTCCACGGCCGCCGACAAGATTTCCGCGAAAGCCTTCCTCGCGCACCCAGTACCGCACAAGCCGGGCACGCACTTCAAATACAACACGCCCGCGACCTTCATGCTCTCGGCCATCGTGCAGAAGCAGACGGGCCAGACGGTGGCGGATTATTTGCGCCCGCGCTTGTTTGAGCCGCTTGGCATCACGCAGCCGGTCTGGAACACGAATTTCCAGGGCATCTCGCTCGGCGGCTACGGACTGAGCGTGCGCACGGAAGACATCGCGCGCTTCGGGCAACTCTATTTGCAGAAGGGAAAGTGGAACGGCAAACAGTTGCTTCAGCCGGACTGGGTGGAACTGGCCACATCAAAACAGGTTTCAAACGGCAGCAACCCCAAGAGCGACTGGGATCAAGGCTACGGCTTTCAATTCTGGCGCTGCCGGAACGGCGCCTATCGCGGCGACGGCGCGTTCGGCCAGTATTGCATCGTGCTGCCGGAACAGGACGCGGTGGTCGCCATCACCAGCGGCGTGAAGGACATGCAGGGCGTGATGAATCTCCTCTGGGACAAGCTGCTCCCGGCCTTCGGACCCAGGCAACTGAAGGCCGACGCCGTCAGCCAGAAGCAATTGGCCGAAAAACTTGCCAACTTGTCAGTCCGGCCGGCGCAAGGCGCTGAAACTTCGCCGCTCGCCGCGAACATTCTTGGCCGGAAGTTTGTCTTCCCCGCGAACGAACAGAAGCTGGAGGCCATCACGCTCGTGCCGACCAAAAACGCCAAAGGCGTGACAGTGGCCATCCAAGCCAACGGCGCCACCCATCAGTTCGCCGCTCCCTCTGGTGACTGGCAGAACGGTCTCGGATCTTTTGGCACCTACGTTGATCAACCCGCCGCCGCCACCAGCGCGTGGGCGACGGACAACACGCTCGTGGTAAAGCAATGCTTCACCGAAACGCCATTCTATGTAACCCGCAAGCTGCGCTTCGCCGGCGATGAATTGATCTACGATGCCGAATCCAACGTCGGCTTCCGTGGCACCAAGCAACCGCAACTGACCGGGCGAGTCGAGTAGGTTGGAAAGTCCGGCACCGATGGACTACAGCGCGGTTTGCTTAGCCGCCTTCACGGATAGTCCTGCTTACTCTTGGCAGGGGCGGGCGTGGCATTGGGCGGCGTCACGCCCTCAGCCAGCATGACTTTGTGCAACGCGGCCAAAGTTTCTGCCGAGGGCTTGAAGTTTCCGGGGCGGTGGCCCTCCGCGATCATGAGCGGCGTCCAGCCGTACTTGTTCTTCTTGTTCCAGATTTCAATCTTGGCTCCGTGGTCCGCAAGGAACTGCACCACCTTCGGCAGATTTTTGTAAGCCGCGCCGTGCATCGCGGTTTCACGGTTGGCATCCACCGCGTTCACGTCTGCGCCGAGTTTGAGGAGCAGTTGCGCGGCTTCGATTACTTCCGGCTCTTCGCCGGCGGTTTCATTCGCGGCGGCTGACCCGACGCCGATTCCGCAAGCGACCATGAGCGGCGTGCAGTCATCGACGTTGCCCAGCTTCGGGTCCGCGCCCAACTCGACCAGCAAGCGCAGGTAGGTAATATCCGCCGTGGCGGCGGCCATCAGGAACGGGGTCACCCCGACCTTGCTGTAGTTACCCGCCCCGCCCTTGCCCGACTTCAGTCGTGCATTCACGTCCGCGCCGCGCTTCACCAACTCTCTGATGAATGGGACGCTGCTCAAATTTCCAGAACCGAGCGGAGCCGGATCTCCGTCGTCCTCGCCACGCTGCGGCTTGCGCACCCAGGTCATGACGTGCAGCGCGGTGAATCCCGAACGCTGGTCATTCGGATCAGCGCCCGCTTCGATCAACGCCAGCGCCAGATCGAAATGACCGTTCTCGACCGCCAGGAGCAACGCGCTGGTGCCCTTCCTAGGCCCTTTGCCGGCCGGCTTCTTCGGTTCCATCGGCACGTTCACGTCCGCACCCGCTTTCAGCAAGACGCGGACGACTTCGGTCCGGCCGTCGCGCGCGGCGAAGAACAACGGTGTGAATCCGGAGTCCGGCAGCGCCGCACGAAAATCCGCGCCCGCCTTGAACAACAATTCCACCACCGCCGCATGGCCATCCGCCGCCGCCCACATCAGCGCGGTCTGCCCCCGCCGTTCCTTCGCATCAACGATTGCCCCGCGCGAAAGCAGCGCCTTCACCGGCCCGGCTTTGCCCGTGCGCGCGGCGGTCATCAGGACTGTTTCGCCGCCGCGCAGAGTGGTGTTCGCGTCTGCGCCTTGCGCGAGGAGAAGTTCCACCATCGCCGTGTTCCCGTTCTGGCACGCTAGAGAGAGGGGCGTGACGCCGTAACGATTCGTCGCGTTGGCATCAGCCTTCGCGGCGGTGAGAGCTTTGGCGGTTTCGAGTTCATCGAGGTGAGCAGCCCAATGCAGCGCCGTCATGCCATCCGCCTGCGGCGCGTTCACGTCGGCGTGTTGTTTGAGAAGTGTGCGAATGGCTGCGTGATCGGATTTCTCGGCGGCGTCAGCGAGTCGTGAGTCAGCGGCAAAAGCATTCGGAAGAAAAGCAAACAACAGGATGGCAAACGACGTGACACCTACTAACAACCGCGACATCAGACGCCCCGAAGGGGCAGCAACATGCCAGCCCAGGGCAACGCCCTGGGACAACGTCATCAAAAAACATCCCAGCCCTGAAAGGGCGGAACAATTTGCTCCCGCGATGTTCCGCCCTTTCAGGGCTGGGGAACAATTGTGGAACCTGGGACCTGGGGCGTTGCCCCAGGCTGGTTTGTTGATGCCCCTTCGGGGCGCGGTGTCCATCGGAGCATCACGTCTCACGCTCGGCATCTTCTCCGGTGAAGACAACGCTTCCATCGCTTCAAATCGCCAACGGCTCGAACAACCCATCCACCTTGCCGTTGCTGTCGGCGAAGGAGTCGAGATGGACGCCGACTTTGTCGAGGAGCGTCAGGTGCAGGTTGGCCAGCGGCGTCGGCTTCGCATACTTGAGGTGCCGTCCACCTTTCATCCCGCCCGCCGCGCCACCGGCGACCAGAATCGGCAGGTTCGTATGGTCATGCAGGTTGGGATTGCCGATGCCGCTGCCGTAGAGAATGAGCGAGTGGTCGAGCAACGTGCCGTTGCCTTCTTTCGTCGCCTTCAGCTTCACGAGATACTCGGCGAAGAGCGAGACGTGGAACGCGTTGATCTTGGACATGCGCTCGATCTTTGCCGGGTCGTTGCCATGATGCGAAAGCGGGTGGTGCGGATCGGAAACGCCAATCTCGGGGTAGGTGCGGTTGCTGGTTTCGCGCGCGAGCTGAAACGTGATGACGCGCGTGACATCGCCCTGCATCGCCAGCACCTGCAAGTCGAACATCAAGCGCGCGTGGTCGGCGTAAGCGGCGGGCACGCCCACCGGACGATCCAGATCAGGCAACGGATTGTCCTTCGTGTCGGCTTCGGCCTTCTGAATGCGGCGTTCGACTTCGCGGACGGTCTCAAGGTAATGGCTGACCCGCGCGCGATCGCCGGGACCGAGATTGCGTTGCAAACGGGCGAGATCGTCGGTGAACGAGTCGAGCAGGCTCGCCTTCTTTTTCAGCGCGGCGCGGCGCTCGGCCAGGCTGCCGCCTTCGCCGAACAGGCTTTCGAAAACGATGCGCGGATGCGCCTCCGCCGGCAGCGGCGTGGTTGGGGACGACCAGGAAAGGTTGTTCTGATACGCGCAAGCATAGCCGTTGTCGCACTGCCCCACGACTTGGAGATGATCCATCGCAAGTTCCAGCGATGGCAACTGTGTCGCCTGACCGATGCGCTGGGCGGCGATCTGATCGACGGTCGTTCCGAGGTAGTAGTCGGTGCTCTCCGTCAGCTTCGCCTTGGCCGCGCTCAGGAAGGCGGAGTTCGAGGTCGCATGGCTGCCGGGATAGGCGTTCTGCAACTCCAGATTCGTGATGGCTGTGACGTGCTCCCGCACGGGCGCCAGCGAACTGAGGATCGGCGAAAGCTGATCGAGCTTGTCGCCCGGCAACGTCCACCGCGTGATGTCGCAACCCATCGGCATGAAGACGAAACCGAGGCGGCGCACGGGTTGGGCAGCGGTCTTGGCCAGCGGTGTCGCGGCGGGAACCATCGCTTCGAGGAGCGGCAACGCCATCGTGGCTCCCACGCCGCGCAGGAACGTCCTCCGTGGCATGAACTTCTTCGTGATGAAACTCATAATGCTTTCCTCATGGTAAACGGGACGCTGTTGACGACTCCAAGTATGACGGACGAGAAGCGATAGTCATTCGCCTGGGCTTCGCGAACAATCTCGCGAACGGCGGGTGCGTCGAACGCTTCCACGCCCCGACCGAGCGCGAAGGTGAGCAACTTCTCGCCCAGCGTGCTGACGAACAGGTCGGGATGTTTGAGCAAGCCCGCTTCGAGTCCGGCCACGCCGATGAATTTGCTGCCATCGGGCAAGCCGCCCGCCACGTCGATGGGCTGGCCGTCCTCCACTGTGCGCCAGCGTCCGATGGCGTCGAAGTTTTCCAGCGCAAAGCCGATCTGGTCCATCAAGTTGTGGCAGCTCGCGCAAGCCGCGTTCGCGCGATGTTCGGCGAGACGGGCGCGCATGGGCAATGAGTCGGAGACGGTGTTCTCCTTCAGGTTTGGCACGTTCGCGGGTGGCGGTGGCGGCGGAGTGCCGAGAAGATTTCCCAGAATCCAATTTCCGCGAATCACCGGCGAGGTGCGCGTGGCGTAGGACGTCACCGTGAGCACGCTGCCTTGCCGGAGCAGTCCGCCGCGCTCGCTGTTCTTGTCCAAGGCGACGCGACGGAAGTGGCTGCCATACACGTTGGGAACTCCGTAGTGCTTCGCGAGCCGTTCGTTCAGGAAGGTGTAATCCGCGCGTAACAGGTCGAGCACGCTGCGGTCTTCGCGCACCATGTTCTCGAAGTGCAACTCCGTCTCGCGGCGGAAGGATTGCCGCAGGTTGTCATCGAAATCAGGGAAGAGCCGAAGGTCGGGCGTGAACGATTCGAGGTTGCGCAGGTGCAGCCATTGTCCGCCGAAGTTGCTGGCGAAATTTTCGGCGCGCTGATCCGCGAGCATCCGGCGCACTTGTTTCTCTAGCACGCGAGGCTTGTGCAACTCGCCGCGCTCGGCGGTCGCGAGCAGTTCATCGTCAGGAATGCTGCTCCAGAGAAAGAACGATAGCCGCGAGGCCAGCGCCACATCGCTGACCGGATACGCAGCGCCCGGCGCGACACCGGCAGGATCGCGCTCGATGCGGAACAGGAATTCAGGATTGACGAGCACGGCGTTGAGCGCGGCTTCGATGCCGGCCTCGAAACCATTCTCCGACTTCGCGCGACGATAGAACTCCATCGGTTTTTGCAGGTCCACGCTGGTGATGGGCCGGCGGTAAGCACGGCGTGTGAGCGTGGAGAGAATCTTCTCGGCGCAAGCATCCTCCTCGGCGGGCTTCGTGGGCTGACTCACGAAAATCCGCTGGCGGCTCGGCGAATCTCCAGGCGACTTCGAGTCGTAAGGACCGTTGACTGACACTTGATAGACCGCCGGCGTGAGGCGCGGGTGCCGGTGCATGTTGTAGCGGGCCAGATAAGGCTGACGGCGGTTCTCAAGCAGCGCCGAAGGATTTTTCAGGAACGTGATACCAAGTTGATGCGGTCCTGCCGTCACCGGCACGCGCACTTTCAAATGCGCATCGACCTTCTCATGATTCCGATCCCCCTTTGGCGGCACCACGTTGAAGGATCGCACTTGCTGACGATCCACAAGCACCAAGATCTCGTGCGACTCGCGCAAGCCCTCGACCTCCTCGTTGCGGTCGCGCGTCAGACGAATCTGAATCTCATACTCGCCATCGCGCGGGAACGTGTGGTGGATGAGCGTGCCGCCACGCGTGCCCGGCGGCAGTCCTTCGACGTGCGCTTCCTGCGTGAGGTCAGGCGGGAGACGAAACGTGTCACCGCCCGGCTGGCGATACGGCACACCAACCGCGAGCCGGCTGATTTTCCCGGCGGCGGAGATGTAGCGGTTCAACAGTGTGGGCGAAAGTTCCCCGACCGTCACGTTGTCAAAGCCGTGGCTCGCGTCGTCCTTCGGCAACAGCGCCGTGGCATCAATGTCCAGCGCGAGGAGATCGCGGATGGCGTTCTGATATTCGGTGCGATTGAGCCGGCGAAAGGTCTCGGTGCGACCGGGATTGGGATTCTTCTCTGCCGCGCGGTCGAGCGTGGAGGCCAGCTTGCCCACGACTTCGTCATAAACTTTGTCGTTGGGACGCTCCTTGCCGATGGGCGGCATCTGCCGCGCGCGCATTTTTCGAATGACCTGCTCCCACTCAGCGGAATGCCGCGTCACGTCGTCACCGATGAAGCGCTCCAAATCCAGTCCGCCCCTTTTCACCTCCGCGTCGTGGCAACTGACGCAATACTGGTTCACAACCGAAGTCACTGCTACGGACGGCCGCGGGGCCGCACTCGAAACGAAAGCCATGAGGAACAGCGACGACCAAAGGGGAACTTTGACGCCGCGACGCGCCGTGTTCACACCACTCTGACCGATGGAAATTGGTCTCTTCACAGCCACCACGAGGATGGCCGCCCGTGCCGGACCAGACAAGCAGAAAGGCCATGGCCCTGAAGGCTGGTGCTCCCGATACCAGCTCAAAAATGTCGCCGCAGGAACTTCTTCACCACCGCCATTCGTGCCGCATCGTAGAACACCGCGCCGCCGTGCGCCGCGCCGTGGACGATTTCCAACTTCACAGAAGCTTTCACATTTTCGTAAGCGCCACACAGTTCCAGCGCCTGGTTCACCGGCATCTGCGGGTCTTGGTCACCGTGCAAAAAGAGCAGCGGCGGATCGTTCTTATCAACGTAAAACACCGGGCTGGCGAGCCGGGCCAGCGCGGGCACTTCCTCCGGCTGCCCGCCGAGCAACAGGTCCAGCGCAGGCACGCGCACGTTCAAGCCGTGCGGAGTTGATTGCTTGAGAATGGTCGTGAGGTTCGCCCCGCCATAGAAACTGATAATGCCCTGCACGTCGGAGCTCTGCCCGCGGTCATTGCCGAGGTCACCTTCCAATTCAGCATGACCGTTGGACACGCCGACGAGCGCGGCGAGATGCCCGCCGGCAGAATCCCCTGCGACGAGAACCTTGCTCGTCGGAAGACGCCACTCGCCACCGTGTCCGCGGAGGAAACGAACCGCCGCCTTGAGGTCGTGAATCTGCGCCGGAAATTTCGCCTGTGTGGAAAGCCGGTAATTTACGCTCGCCACCGCGTAGCCCTCCTCGACGAGTTTCGCGAGCGGCATGTCCGTCTTCGAACCGGAGCGCCACGCGCCGCCGTGAACCCAGACAATCAACGGCGGACGCAGCCTGCCCGGAGGCAGATGGAGATCCAATTTCAACGCCGCCCCGCCAGCGTGCGCAAACTCGACGTCGCGGATGACCGCGTTCGATTCAGCGGCCTCGCCGCCAGCGGCGCAAAGCCAGAGACCGGCGCACCAAGCCCACAATTTTCGATTCATTCTATGCAGGACGTCAGTGTAAAGGATTTCACGGCGGGCCGGCCAGCTTGGAAAGGAACAACCCCGATCCACAATCGCATCCGGGATAAACTACCGGTCGATGCCTGGACCAACTCCTGCCGACCATCGCTCCCTGACGGTCGCGGCTCTGCTCCGGCGTGGACTGCCCCATCAACAAGGCCGCGCCCGTCAGCAACCGAAATCACAGCCGGACACTCCCGACGCACCACGGATCAGCGGCGATGACGCATTACCTTCTGGTCAGGCTAATCATTTGAGTTCGTGGCGAGAGTCGGCCATGCTGTCCCGAGAAAAAATTGAGCCATCGCATGAGCGTAACAACGTTTCGATTACTGGTGCTGGTCTGCCTTTGCTGCAACTGCGCCCGCGCGGTGACGAACGGTCCGGCCAGTTGGCCACAGTGGCGCGGACCGCTGGCGAATGGCGTCGCGCCGCTGGCGAATCCGCCGGTGGAATGGAGCGAGAAGAAGAACGTGCGCTGGAAGGTGGAACTGCCGGGCAAGGGACATTCCTCGCCCATCGTTTTCGGCGACCGCGTGTATGTGATGGCCGCCGCGCGGGTGGGCGAGGCGCGGAAGGCGGTGCATGACGCCGCGCCAGGCGTGCATGACAGCGTCCCGGTGACGCACCGGCATCAATACATGGTGCTCGCCCTGGGCCGCAGTGACGGGCGCGTGTTGTGGAAGAAAGTCGTGCGCGAGGAATGGCCGCACGAGGGCGGGCACGAGACGGGCAGTCCCGTCTCCAACTCGCCTGTCACCGACGGCGAACTGCTCTTCGCCTTCTTCGGCTCGCGCGGTCTCTATTGCCTCGACACGAATGGCACCGTGAATTGGCAGAAGGATCTCGGCAAGATGCAGACCCTCCACGCGCACGGCGAAGGCAGTTCGCCGGTGCTGCACGGCGACACGCTGATTGTAAATTGGGATCACGAAGGCAGCTCCTTCCTCTACGCCTTCGACAAGCGCACCGGCCGGCAGCTCTGGAAAGTCCCGCGCGACGAGAAGACTACGTGGTCCACACCGCTCGTCGTCGAAGTGGATGGCAAGCCGCAGGTCATCGTCAGCGCTACCAAACGCGTGCGCGGCTACGAATTCGCTACGGGCGCGCAGCTTTGGGAATGCTCCGGACTCACGGACAACGTCGTCTCCTCGCCGGTGCATTGGCGCGGAATGATCATCGCCGGTAACAGCTACTACTCGCAGGCGATGGTGGCGATCCGCCTCGCCGGCGCGAAGGGCGACCTGAGCAACACCACGAACGTAGCGTGGCGCTTGAACCGCCTTACGCCCTACGTCTCCTCTCCCCTGCTTTACGACGACACCCTCTACCACATCCGTCACAACCAGAACATTCTCGTCCGCCTCGATCCCGCGACCGGCGCGTTCCGGGGCGAGCCACTGCGGCTCGATGGCATCCGCGACTTCATCTTCTCCTCGCCAGTCGGTGCGAGCGGCCGCATCTACGTCACCGGCCGCGACGGCACCACGGTCGTCCTGCGCCATGACGCCGGGAACGCCACCCTCGCGGTGAACCATCTCGACGATTCCTTCAGCGCGTCGCCCGCGCTGGCGGACAAGGAACTGTATCTGCGCGGGGAGAAGTTTCTTTACTGCATCGCCGGAAAGTAAACTGACCGGAGAACCAGTCGCACGCGATAGCTGACGACAAGCTCCGTTCATCGCTCTGTGGTGTGTGGCGAAGGCGACTGATTTTCCAATTTTGGAAGAACCGGTTCCGACCGGGCGGGTGCTCCCGTCGGTTTACTGGCGCCACCAGTCGGCCCGCCATCGGCGCTATCGGTCACCACCACACCAACGGCGACCCTTCGTTCGACCGATGCGCCTCGGCAGCATCGCCCTCACCGCGCAAGATTTGAGTTTGAACACTTGTTGCCGATGACTAGTCTAGTGAACGTGAAGTGGCTCAAGACAATCATGGTGATGATGGTGCTCGCGCTCTGGGTGCTGGCCACGAATCATTGCCGCCTGGAGTTGCTGCCCGGCCTCGCCTTTCTCACCTGTTGCGACCACGCAACGGCTGAACCCACGGGCGAACACCACGAAGATGATTGTGAGGACGATGCCTGCGCGGCCGTCGAGGAAGGGCTTTACAAGACCGAGAGCCATCAAGTAACCGCGCACAAGCCAGTCTTCGTGTTACTGGCTTCCTTTCTCCCGCCCCCGCTCGAACGCGACACGTCCGCACTGTTCGCCCGCGCCTGCCCCACCACTGTTCCCCTTGAACTGCCGAAAGTGTGGCAGTTCACCTTCCGCACGGCCCTGCCGCCGCGCGCTCCTTCCATCGTTTCCTAAGCGGTCCCTCGCGGGACGCCCTCAATGGTCGTGGTGTGCCCGCACATCGCGAAGGTATTTTTCCCTGTTGGTTTATTTGATTGGAGTCTGCTTATGAAACAATGTTTTTTTTGGAAATGGATGTCGCTGGCTGCGCTTGGAAGCGCGGCATTGAACTCGCCCGCCGCCGAATCGCCGGCGGCGGACACAAACACGGTCACGCTCGGCGCGCTCGTGGCGGAGGCGCTGGAGCGGAATCCCGAACTCAAGTTTTACGAGGCCGAGATGGCGGCGGCGAAGGCCGGGCACAGGACGGCGAGCGCATGGGCCAACCCGGAAGTCAGCGGGTCGGCCGGCCAAAAGACGGTGCACAGCGGCGGCTTGAGCGCCGAGGGCGTGGCCTGGTCGGTATCTGTCTTGCAGCCGTTTGAGTGGCCCGGTCGAATCGGACTGCGCAAAGCCATCGCCAACCGCGAGGTCGAACTGGCGCAACTGGGTCTGGAGCGGTTCCGCTTCGCCCTCGCCGGTCGGATGCGCGCGCTGGCTTACGGCTTGTTCGCCGCGCAGGAGAAAGCTGCCGCCGCGCGTGAAGTGGCCGGGCGGTTGCGCGCGTTGCGCGAGGTGCTGGTGCAACGCGACCCCGCCGGACTGACGCCACTGCTGGAAACACGCATCATCGAGGCGACGGAGTTGACCATGCAGCGCAAGGCGACCGAGGCGACGCTGGCCACCCAAGCCGCGCTGCTTGAATTGAACCAACTGCGCGGCACCTCACCGGAGGCGCGGCTGTCCATTGCGACGGCACAACTGGCGTTCCGTCCGGCGGAAGAATTCGACGCGCTGCTGGCGCTGGCCCGCACGAACAACTTCGAGTTGCGCCTGCGCGCCGTGGAACTGGCGCAACAAGGCTTCCGCGTCGAGCTGGCGAAGAACGAACGGTTCCCGGCGATTTCCGTCGGCCCGGCGATTTCGGAGGAACGCGCGGGCGACCGCGAGCGCTTCATCGGAGTGGGCGTCTCGCTGCCGCTGCCGCTGTGGAATCGAAACAAAGGCAACGTCGAAGCCGCCGCCGCGCGCCAGATGCAGGCGGAAGTTTCGCTGGCCGTCGTGCAGCGCGAAGTCGAGCGCAAGGTCGTCGAGGCCGCGCTCACTTACAAAACCAAACTCGCCGAGATGGCGGGCTGGCGGCCCGATTCCGCCGGGCACTTCAAGGAAGCCGCCGAAGTGGCCGACCGCCACTATCGTCTGGGCGCGGTGCCGGTTTCCACTTACATCGAGTTGCAGAAGCAATACCTCGAAGCGGTCGAGGGTTTGCTGGACACGAAAAAAGAGGCGCTGGAAGCGGCAGCACAACTCGAACTTCTCACCGGCCTGCCGCAGCCGCTGGCGAACACGAGCGCGAAGGAGGAGAAGAAATGATCCGGCGTGCTTTCAATTTCGCCGCACTCGCGGCGGGGCTTGCGTTGGCCGGTTGTGGGCACAAGGACGGCGCCGGTGACGAACGCGCGGGCAAGGACACGGACGGCGCTGTTGAGATCGGCGTGATGTATCAGCCGAAGAAAGGGCTGCTCATCCCCGCAGAAACAGCGAAGTTCATCGGACTCGACACCGTGGAAGTGGAGGAACGTCCGGTAACCGCAGTGCGGGAAATCTCCGCGCGTGTCTTTCGCTCCGCCACGACTGTCGAACCGCGTGCGCTGGCCAGCGCAATCGTATCTGCCATTGATGCCGCCTTGCTCCAGCCCGGCCTTGCGGGAACTGCGGAGACCGGAGGGCTCACTGCCACCGTGCGGCGGATCGACCGCACCCAGGAAGCCGGAAACGATTGGGTGGAGGTGATTCTGCAAGTCGAGGACACAGCGGGTTCATTACCGGAGGGGGGATTCGTCAATTTTCGCTTCACGAAGCATTCGACGAACACCGTCACTGCCGTGCCGCGCGACGCCGTGCTTCACACCACGGAAGGCGATTTCGTTTACACCGTGAGCGGCGAATACTTCCTCCGTGCCGCCGTGAAGCTGGGTCGCATGGACAGCGAGTTCGCCGAGGTTACGGAAGGTCTCTACGCCGGGGACAAGGTCGTCGTGCGTCCCGTGATGACGCTATGGATGACGGAGCTGCACAGCGTCAATGGCGGCGACGCGTGCTGCATCGTGGCCAAACCAAAAGAATAAGGCTCACGCTCATGCTCGACCGCATTCTTGAATTCTCCCTGCGCCAGCGCGCGTTCGTCCTCCTCGCCACCCTCATCCTCGTCGCCGTCGGCATCTGGTCGGCCTTGCGGCTCCCGCTGGATGCCGTGCCGGATATCACCAATCCGCAGGTGCAGATCAACACCGCCATCAGCGCGCTCGCGCCGGAGGAGATCGAGAAGCAAGTCACCTTCCCCATCGAGAGCGAGATGAGCGGCATCCCCGGCATGGTCGAGCTTCGTTCGCTCTCCAAGTCCGGCCTGTCGCAGGTCACGATGATCTTCGAGGACGGCACGGACCTCTATCGCGCGCGGCAGCTCGTCAGCGAACGCTTGCAGCAGGTCGGCGAGGATTTGCCGCCGGGTCTCACACCAAAGCTCGCGCCGATCGCCACCGGACTCGGTGAAATTTTCTACTACGGCGTGGATTATCAGCGTGACGCAACGAACAAGCCCTCCACACGTCGCGATCAGTTGATGGCACTGAAGCTCATTCAAGATTACCAGATCAAGCCGCTGCTCCGACAGACGCGCGGTATCGCCGAGGTCAACACCAGCGGCGGCTACGAGAAGGTCTATGTCATCCAGCCCGACCCGGCGCGGCTCATGAGCGCGGGGCTTACGCTCACGGAACTCAGCGACAAGCTCGCCGAGAACATGCGCAACGCCGGCGGTGGCTTCGTGGAAATTGGCGGCGAACTCATCACCATTCGCGCGAACAGCCGCGTCACGCGCGTCGAAGAATTGGCGCTGCTGCCCCTGAAATTCGGCGGCGGCGTGAAGCCCTTGCTTGTCGGCGACGTGGCGACGGTCGGCATCGGGACCAGCTTCCGCGCCGGCGCGAGCACTGAGAATGGCGAGGAATCCCTGCTCGGCGCGGCCATCATGACCGCGGGCGAAAACTCCCGGCTCGTCTCCATCGCCGTCGGCGAGAAGTTGAAGGAGATTCAGGCGAAGCTCCCGCCGGGCGTCGAGATTCGCACGCTCTACGATCGCAGCGAGTTGGTGGACCGCACCATTCGCACCGTGGAGAAGAATCTCGCGGAGGGCGCGCTGCTCGTGGTCGCCGTGCTCTTCCTGCTGCTCGGCAATTTCCGCGGCGCGCTCATCGTCACACTGGCCATCCCGCTTTCCATGCTCTTCGCGATGTCGGGCATGGTAGCGCTGCACATCCCTGGCAACTTGATGAGCCTTGGCGCGATTGACTTCGGCCTCATCATCGACGGCGCGGTGGTGATGGTGGAAAATATCCTGCGTCACCTCGGCGAAAAGCAACACAAGCTGGGCCGTCCGCTTACGGTTGAAGAGCGCACCCGCGCCGTGCTGGTGTCGGCGAAGGAAGTCGCGCGCCCGATGTTCTTCGGCGTCGTCATCATCACCGTCGTCTATGTGCCGGTGCTCGCGCTGCAAGGCATCGAGGGCAAGATGTTCAAACCGATGGCCCTCGTGGTGATGCTCGCCTTGGGCGGCGCGCTCGCCTTGGCGGTGACCTTGATGCCCGTGCTGTGCTCGTTCGCGCTTGGCGGCAAGATCAGCGAGAAGGACAACTGGCTGGTGACCGCGACCAAGCGCGCCTACACGCCGCTGCTGCACTTCGGTCTGCGCTTCAAGTGGCTCGTGGTGCTGCCGCTCGTCGCGCTCTTCGCGTGGTCGGTCGTGCTGCTCACGCGGATGGGGCAGGAGTTCATTCCCAAGCTCGACGAGGGCGATGGCATTCTCCAGCTCGTCAAGACGCAGAGCGCGGGCTTGCAGGCTTCGATTGAAATTCAGAAGCAGTCGGAGCGCGTCCTCATCGCCGACTTCCCGGAGATCAAAATCATCTTCTCGCGCATGGGCGCGGCGGAGATCGCCACCGACCCGATGGACCCCGGCGACGCCGACACTTACATCATGCTTCAGCCGCGCGAGACATGGCGGAAGGTGGACGGCAAACCCATCACGAAGGACGCGCTCTTCGAACTCATGCAGCAAAGCCTCGCCCGCAAAGTTCCCGGCCAGGCCGCGCTCATCAATCAGCCCATCCAGATGCGCTTCGATGAAATCATGGCCGGCGCGCGGGCGGAACTGTCGTTGAAAATCTTCGGCGACGATTACGCCACGCTGGAACGGCTCGCCGATGAAGCGCGTGAGATGCTCCGCCAGGTTCCCGGCGCGGGCGACGTGGAGTTCGACAAGATCGGGCGCACGCCGCAGCTCGAAATCACGCCCGATCGCGCCGCGCTCCGCCGCTACAATCTCCACGCCGACGACGTGAACCGCGTCGTCGAGACCGCGCTAGCCGGTGCTGAAGTAGGCTTCCTGCAAGACGGCAACCGTCGCTTCCCCATCGTCGTGCGGCTGGCGGAGGAGCGGCGCGGCAACGTGGAAGCCATCCGCCAATTGCCCGTGGGCACGGACGGCGGCGGACTGCTCACGCTCGGTCGCATAGCCACCATCTCGAACATCACGCAGGTCGGCACCATCACGCGCGAGAACGCCCAGCGGCGCGTGGCCATTCTCATCAACGTGCGCGGGCGCGACACGGCGGGCTATGTCGAGGAAGCGACGGCGAAGTTGCACGCGCAGTTGAAACTGCCGGAAGGTTATTACGTCGAGTTCGGCGGACAGTTCCGCAACCTCATCGAAGCGAAGAAGCGGCTCGCCATCGTGGTGCCGCTGGCGCTGGCGCTCATCTTCGTGCTGATTTACCTGAGCTTCGGCAGCGTGCGCCAGGCCGCGCTCATCTTTGTCTGCGTGCCTCTGGCGGTCACGGGCGGCATCTTCGCCCTCGCGCTGCGCGGGATGCCTTTCACCATCAGCGCAGGCGTGGGCTTCATCGCGCTCTCCGGCATCGCGGTGCTGAACGGCATCATGCTCATCAGCTTCATCAACCAACTGCGCGCCGAGGGAAAAAATCTTCGCGACGCCGTGGTGGAAGGCACCTTGACCCGCCTTCGCCCGAAGCTGATGACCGCGCTCGTCGCCAGCTTCGGCTTTGTGCCAATGGCGCTTTCAACCAGTGCGGGCGCGGAAGTACAACGCCCGCTCGCCACCGTCGTCATCGGCGGCATCATCACCTCGACCTTCCTCACGCTCGTCCTGCTGCCCGTGCTCTACGAGTGGCTGGAGGGAAGAAGTTCAAAGCTCAAAGAACGAAGCCCGAACAGAATCTCTGACGCCGATCAACCAATCGCATGAAACACCTCGCGCTCATCGCCGCCGGACTGCTGGCCACCCTGACGGCTTCCGCGCACGGCATCTCCGACGCGGACAAGCAGGGCATTCTGGAAGGCGGCAACCTCGAATATCTCAAGCTCGGCGCGACCCACATGCTGACGGGCTACGATCATCTGCTGTTTCTGTTCGGCGTGATGTTCTTTCTGACGCGGCTGCGGGACGTGGTGAAATTCATCACGGCCTTCACGGTCGGCCATTGCCTCACGCTAGTGTTCGCCACGTTGCTGCACATCCAGGCGAACTATTATCTCGTGGATGCCGTGATTGCCCTGACCGTCTGTTACAAGGCGTTCGACAATCTCGACGGGTTCAGGAAATACATCGAGGTGCAACCGCCCAACCTGCTCGTGGCGGTGTTCGTGTTCGGATTGATTCACGGCTTCGGACTTTCCACCCGCCTGCAAACGCTCCCGCTCGGCCAGGAAGGTCTCGTGCTGCGCATCCTCTCGTTCAATCTCGGCGTGGAACTGGGCCAGATCGCGGCGCTCGCCGGCATGGGGATCGTCCTGGCGGGCTGGCGCAAGACCGCCTCGTTCGCGAAGTTCAGCAAGGTGGCGAACGCCGCGCTGATGTTCGCCGGGCTGCTCCTGCTCCTGATGCAATTGCACGGCTACCAGCACACGCGGTTCCCGGAAGAATTTCCGCTGAACAAGGACGAACATTTCGAGCTGCACCAGAAGATGGAGGGCAGCCGCGATCCGGGAATGGACACGGAGACCAACGCGACCACGGAACTTTCCTCACCGCTCAACCAACCTCGATAAACTACCGAACAACCAAGAACTATGAAGAACACCATGCTCATCGCGATGCGTCTCCTGGCCTGCCTCGCCTTCACCGCCACGCCCATCCTGGCGCAGGAAAAGAAGCCGGCCCCGGAAGGCGGTGGCCACAGTCACTTCACCAAAATCCCCGCGACCGTGCCGGAGATTTGGAAGAAGATTCACCAGCAGCAGGCCGAGCTGATCAAAACCGTGGCCAAGAAGGATTTGGGCGAAGCCCACGATCACGCCTTCGCCATCCGTGATCTGGTGAAAGCGTTGCCCGCCAAAGTTTCCGCCGAGCACAAAGCCGCTGCGGAAGCCGGCGCGAAAGAAATCCGCACGCTCGCCGCCGACATCGACAAGTCCGGTGCCGCCGGCGCGCAGAAAGCCACCGAGGCGAACGTGAAGAAAATGGGCGACGCCATCCTGGCGCTCCAAACCAAACTTCAGCCCGCCGAAGTCAAAAAGTAGGAGTATCCAACCATTCAACTCATGAAGACCGCATTGAAACTATTCGCCATCGTCGGCGCGCTCTGCGCCGGGCTGCTCGCCGTGAACGCCGCCGAAAAAGTCGTGGGCGGTCCCAAGGGCGGACGCCTGTTGGAAAAGACCGAACCTCGTGCCGAATTCTTCTTGGAGAAGGACCGCACGGTGACCATCACGTTCTACGACGCGGCGTTGAAGCCCGTCGCCGCGACCGCGCAAAGCGTGACCGTCATCGCCGACGGCAAGACGAAGCTGGAGTTCGAGAAGAAGGGCGACACGCTTGTGAGCAAGACGAAGCTCCCCGAAGGCGACGGCTACAACGTGGTCGTACAGCTCAAGCAGGCGGCCGAGGCCAAGCCGCAGAACTTCCGCTTCAAGCTGGAGCTGCACAACTGCGGCGGGTGCCAGCGCGCCGAATACGCCTGCACCTGCGGGCATTGATGAGCCGCCCGCCGTCCGGGCGGGCGATGCGGACGCGCCACTGCAACTATGCGTGGCCCCCGCCGCCTTACTTTTTCTGCGCCGCGAGCGCGGTCTTGAGCGCCTGCGCGAGAGTCGCGGCCCGGCCCCGGCCCCAGTAGTGCAGGAACAGCATCTTCGGCTTTTCACCGCTCATGTGGTGATGAATGGCGACGATGTTGATGTCGAAATGCCGCAGCGCACGCAACACCATCGCCAGTTCCTCCTCGCGAACCGCGAAATCGCCGCACACCACGGCGCTGGCGTCCGTGCCGGCGAACGCGGCCCAGGTGTTGTTGCCCATCTCCTTCATCACGTCGCAGCCGCACGGCATTTTGCTGGTGCGTCCGATGACAACTTTGAACATGCCGTCCCGGCCCTGCCCTTTCGCGCCAAGCAGGTCTTCGATGGGTTTGGCTGTGATGGAATTGGTCGCGGGGATCGGCGGCCCGCCGAACACTGCGGCCGGACGCGGATTGGCCGCGCGGATCTCCTTCACGCGGTCCAGCGCCCGCCGCACCGCCGTGGCCAGTTGCTCCGCCGTGCCTTCACCGGCGATGTGCATGAAATAAACGCGCGGTTCCTCGTGGAAGAAATGGTTGTGCAGCGCCGTCACGTCCAGACCGTTGGCGAACGCGACGCTCATCACCGGATTCACCTCGTCTTGAAACAACACGAGATCGCCCATGACCATGCACGGCTTCCGCTTCCCCGGCGTGAAGGCGGCCCACGAGGTCAGCCCCATGAACGGCGGCATCGTCCACTGGTCCACCGAGACTTTCACGTCGGTGCGCGGCGCGGTGACTTTGAAAACCTTTTCAACGGCGCTCCAGGTGCCCTTGAGGCCGGTGAGGTTTTCAATCTGGTTGGTGTCGAGTGAACCGGCGCGGGCGGCCAGCGCGGCGGGCGCGACCAGAAGAAACGTGGCCGCCATTGCTGGAAAAAGGATGTCTTTGAGATTCATGCGCGGCTATTCTTGAGCCGGCGTGGAAAACAATTCAACCCCGCACCCGATGTTCGCCGAGGCGCTCCGTTTCTGGCTCAAGCTGGGTTTCATCAGCTTCGGCGGGCCGACGGGCCAGATCGCCATCATGCACGCCGAACTGGTGGTAAAGCGCAAATGGATCAGCGAGGCGCGCTTCCTGCACGCGCTCAACTACTGCATGATGCTGCCCGGCCCCGAGGCGATGCAACTGGCCACCTACATCGGCTGGCTGCTGCACCGCACACGCGGCGGCATCGCGGCGGGCGCGCTGTTCGTCCTGCCCTCGGCGGCAATCCTTTGGGCTTTGAGCTGGCTCTACGTCAAGTTCGGCCAGGTCGCGGGTGTCACCGCTGTTTTTTGCGGACTCAAGCCGGCCGTGCTCGCCATCGTGGCGGCGGCGCTGGTTCGCATCGGCGGCAAAGTCCTGAAAAGCGCGCCGCTGTGGACGCTGGCGGGGCTGGCGTTTGTGGGGATCTACCTTTTCAAGCTGCCGTTCCCGTTGATCGTCTTCGCCGCCGGAGCCGCCGGCTGGATTGGCGGACGCTGGTGGCCGGGGACGTTCACTCCGGCGGCTTCGCTCAAAAGCGTCGCAGGCGACGCAGTGCTCGCCGATTCCACCGAAATTCCTCTCCATGCCCGCCCATCGCTGGGGCGGGCGCTCAAAGTGTGCGCCGTGTGCCTGACACTCTGGTGGACGCCGGTGCTGCTGCTGGGCGGTTGGCTGGGATGGGGGCACGCCCTGCCGCGTGAAGGCGTGTTCTTCAGCAAAGCGGCGATGGTCACATTCGGCGGCGCATACGCGGTGCTGCCCTACGTCTCGCAACAGGCGGTGGAAAAATACCAATGGCTCGACGCAGGTCAGATGCTCGACGGACTCGCTCTCGCCGAAACCACGCCCGGCCCGCTGATCATGGTGCTGCAATTCGTCGGGTTCCTCGGCGGCTGGCAGCATCCCGGCTCGCTGCCGCCGCTGCTCGCGGCCACCCTCGGCGCGCTCATCACCACCTGGACCACGTTCATTCCATGCTTCCTGTGGATTTTTCTCGGCGCTCCGCACATCGAACAGCTGCGCGGGAACAAACGCCTCAACGCCACGCTCACGGCGGTGACGGCGGCAGTGGTGGGCGTGATCCTCAACCTCGCCGTCTGGTTCGGCTGGCAGGTGATCGTTTCCGGAACCGGCGGCGTGGATTGGTTTGCGGTGGCGGTCGCGGGCGTGGCCTTCGTCGGGTTGTGGAAATGGAAATGGGGGATCATCCCCGTGGTGCTGGGCGGCGGCGCGTTGGGATGGATCTGGCAGAGAGTTTTCTGACGCAACTTTCCGCGTGCGTTCGCCTGGGGCCGCACGTATCGTCCCCGCCACTTTTATGGCGACGATTAAACCTTTTACCGCGCTGCGGCCCAAACCCGAACTGGCCGCGCGCATCTGCGAACTGCCGTACGACGTGATGTCGTCCGACGAGGCGCGCGAACTGGCGGCGGGCAATCCCTTCAGCTTCCTCCGCGTGAGCAAGCCGGAGATTGACCTGTCAGCGATGCTCGATGTTCACGACCCGCAGGTCTATGACAAGGGGAAACGGAATTTCTCCCGGTTCATGTCGGAGGGCTGGCTGCAACAGGATGCCCAACCGGCTTTTTATCTCTATCGCCAGATCATGGGCGCGCACAGCCAGCTTGGTCTGGTCGCTGTGGCCAGTTGCGAGGAATACCAACGCGGCATCATCAAGAAGCATGAGTTGACGCGCCCGGACAAGGAGGACGACCGCGTGCGCCACATCGAAGCGGTGAACGCGCAGACCGGCCCGGTGTTTCTCACTTATCGCGCGGAGACGGCGCTCGACGAATTCTTCGCGAAGAAGATCACGCAGGCGCCTGCCATTGATTTCACCGCGAACGACGGAGTGCGTCACACCGCCTGGGTGCTGGGAGCCGAGGCCGAAGTTGACTTCATCCAGAAGGCATTCGACGGCATCCGCTACCTCTACATCGCGGACGGCCATCACCGCAGCGCGGCGGCGGCACGCGTGTATCAATCGCGCAAGGGCGCGGGCAACAGCCGCTACTTTCTCGCGGTGGTTTTCCCGCACAACCAGATGCAGATCCTGCCCTACAACCGCGTGTTAAAGGATCTCAATGGCCATTCGCCGGAAACCTTGCTGCAAGCACTCGATGCGGTGTTCGTCATCACAGACAACGGCACGCCGCAGCCGGCGCGCAAACATGAACTGGGCCTTTACCTCAACGGCAAATGGCGCACGCTGAACTTCCGCCCGAAGTTCGCAGCCACGACGGACCCCATCGAAAAGCTCGACGTGACGCTGCTGCAAAAGTTCGTGCTCGCGCCGCTGTTCGGCATTGACGACCCGCGCACCAGCCAGCAAATCAGTTTCGTCGGCGGCATTCGGGGCACGGCGGAGCTGGAGAAGTTGGTGAACAGCGGCGACTACGCCTGCGCGTTTTCCATGTTTCCCACGAGCATCGAGGATTTGATGACCATTGCCGACGCGGGCGGCATCATGCCGCCCAAAAGCACCTGGTTCGAGCCGAAGCTAAGGGACGCGATGTTCTGCCACCTGCTTTGAGGGATTTGGTGGGACTCACAAACGCGGCTGGCGGGCCGGCTTTTACCGATTGGCCAAGTTCACAACTTAAAACTCGGCTAACTGCACTCGCGGCAAATGACGTGCAGTAATACCCGGTAGAATTACCGGCCGTCGGATGTGCTGCTTAAGTTGTTCTGATCAATTCAAAGTTCATTCAAGGGGCCGTTGCCCGCCTTGCCGAGGGCCGCGCTCCAAGGAATCAACTACTGACGGTATAGTGGAACGAAGATTCAGAATAGCGGTATTCTTGTCCGTGCTTTTCATTATGGCTTTCACTACAGAACGCCGTAATGCGTCCCGACTGAGTGCAAAAGCATGGTGCAATGAAATAGTAAGATTAGAGCGTTGCGGCCCATTCAAATTAAAGGAATGTCGAGTCATAAAGTCAATAAGTCTCTCGCCTTCGCCTGGCGAAAAGTTCATCACCAACTCTGCAACTGAATAAGGCTCGCCTCGTCGTCCTCCACTGGTGAACGGCTCCAAGCGAGTTGGAGAGTCTGGACCCTGAGACCATCCGTCCATGCGCGGCAAGAGAATAGAAAATCCTAACTCTGGGTCTTTCACGAGCAGTTGAGTCAACAGATTGGTTGCTCGCGCTGGATTGTTACTCCAAATGACATCTGATTTTAGATCGTTCCACCGCGCATTATTTTGAGAAGATGACCAATGTGCCTCCGAGGTATGACAGCCGGCGGCGGTGAACAACAAAACAATGGAAAGCCCGTAAATCAACATTTTCATGGATTGCGGAATGGTTTCGTAACTATGCAGAAGCTATTCAAGTAACACTTTTAGTCGCTTACCGATCCGTCCTCAGCGAGGCCAGTCGAGCCTTCAGCCGCTTGATTATCGTCAGAGTACGTAGTGTCCAAAACCGCGTTGCCGCTTGTTTTTCTTAGAGAGCACGTTCGTATTCATGCTCTTGTGCTTGCACGAATCGGTCCAGGTCATGCGGGTCACCAGCGCCTCCGAGTTTGTTCTTGTCCGCCATGCGCCGTTCCAGTCGGCTAAATCCCGGCTACCGGAACAATCTCACGCGCGACGGCATTCTTAGTCTCGAACTCCTTGCACCAGCCTTTGATCTCGGTGTCGTTGAAAATCTTGCCGAGCACGCGACGAAGCAGTCCTTTCAAGTTCGGATTTTCCAAGTCGCGCAAGCAACGGATGGCTTCCTCCTTGTAGGTTTCCAACAGGACGCGGGCGCGGTCGGCGGCACCGAGTTCGGTGTAGAGCGCCTCGATTTGTTCGGCGTTGACGCCGGCTTGCGGCGCACGACGCCAGAAGGATTCGAGCAGTGTCCGCTTTTCGTCTTTCGCCTTCTCGTACGCAGCGGCCAGCAGCAGGCTGGGGCGCAGACCGGCGATGTCATTCGTCTCGCCGGTGCTGCCGAGATCGCTGAGATCGTCGCGGATCTGATAGGCGATGCCGAGGGCTTCGCTATAAACCTTGAGTGTGTCGGAAACCTCCTCGTGCGCGTCGAGGCCGGCGTAGAGCGCGCCGAGTTGCAGCGCCACCTCGAAGGCCGGCGCGGTCTTGCTGCGGAAAATATCCAGCACTTGCACGCTGGAGAGCGGCTGCGGCGAGCGTGCCCAGCAAAGTTCCGCACCCTGGCCGCGACAAAGCTGCCGCTGGCCCCGGCTGGCGACGAGCAGCATCTCCACCTTCTGTTCCGCCGAGATCTTGCACGAGCCGATCAGCCGGTAGCCTTCGCCGATGAGCAGGTCGCCCACGTTGAGCGCGACGGCCACGCCGTATTCCTCGTGCAACGTCTTTTCGCCGTAACGCAGCGCGTCGTTGTCTTCGATGTCGTCGTGGATGAGCGAGGCTTTGTGAAAACACTCGACGGCGACGGCGATCTTCCTGAGGTCGTCGGGCAGCGGTTTGCCGGTGTCGTCGCGCAGCGCCTGGAACGTCGCCACGGCGAGGAACGGGCGCCAGCGTTTGCCGGCGCGGCCCAACCATTCGCGGGCGATGCGCTCGGTCTCGCCCTGCCCCGTGCCCATGACGAGGTCGAGCGACGCGGGCGTGAACCAGAAATCTACTTCGTCGCGCAGCGCGCTGAGGTCCAGCCGGCGCGTGCGGTCATCGCTGGTGAGATGGATGTAATCCCACACCCAGTCGAGGTCCACAGTGGTGTCAATGCAATCGTCCTGGAGCAACGGCACGGCAACGCCGGGAATGGCGGCGGCTTCCATGTAGGGAAACGCGCGTTCCAGCACGCTCAGGCAACTCACACCGACGATGGCTTCGATCTTCCCCGTCTGAATGAGGGACATGACAATGGCCGACCCTTCCGCCACCAGCACGGCGTAACCGAGCTTCTCCGCCTCCGCCTGCAAATCTTGAATAGTGCAAAGGCCGCACTGCTTGCACAGCAACCCGAACTCATCGAACGGCGCGGGGCACTTGCTCTCAACCCGCAGACATTTGGGCAGCAGCAACAGCCGCTTCTCGAACGGCACGCTGGCGAGCGTCTCGCGCCACATCTCGTTGTTGAGCAGCACGCCGATGTAATCGCAATAGACCGCGTCGCACTTGAGCATTTCCACGATCTTGTCGGCGTGGATTTTCAACTCGTCGGCGGGCATCGGCGGCACTGGGTTGAACTCGGCCACGTAATGACGCACAAGTTGCAGGATGTGGTTCCGCTCGATGGGCGTCTGCGGGACGTTATGCTTGGGCGGGCGAAAACGCTGCTGCACGACATGGCGCGGGATGGCGACTGCGCCAAAACTTCCGGCGGGTTTAAGTTCGATGGGCTGCATAGGCGGTGTGTTGGACGCGCGGCGGCGGAGTTTATTTCAAAGCTGGTTGAATGTCGCGGTGACTATTGGCGGCGACTTCCACCGGGTCGAGTCTTGATTTCAAGGCTCTCGCCTTGTCGGCGGCGTCCGGATGGACCTGACGGTAGGCGTTGAAATCGTTGAACCAGTATTTTTTTGCCAGACGATACATCCAGTGCTGCTCCGGCACTTCCTCGCCCGGCAGCCATTGACTGAAGCGCGGCTGCATCGCTTCCAGTTCCGCCATCGCGGTGCCGCGCGCGGTGGTGTCGCGGGCACCGTGTTTCACCACCAGTTGTTTCACCAGGTCGGGCCGCTCCAGCACCACGCAGCCGCGCGTGGCCTGGGCGGACAGTTCGCGGAAGTCTTTCAGGAAAGCGGAGTCGCGCATCGTCTGATAAAGACCGCGCGGATCGCGGATGGTTTCAGTCGCAAACTGAATTATCGGGCACGGCTCGATGTCGCCGCGCGGGCTGATGTGATGACTGACGCCGGTGGACATGGGGCACAGCGCCTGGCCGCGGTCGTCGTAATAGGCGTCAATCATCGCGATGGGCACCTTCGCGCGCACCTCCACGATGAACCGCCGCACGCGCACGAGCTGGTCGGGCCGCAGCGCAAGTTGCGCGTTCATCTTCGGGCCGACGGGGCGGTAAGTATGATACCAGACGTAATGCACGCCGCGTTTGATGAGTTCACGCAGCCAGTCCTCAGTCAACAACTCGTCTATATTTGACTGACAAACGCTCGTGGCGACGCCCGTGAGGATTTTCTCGCGCAGGCAGTTGTCCAAGCCGCGCAGCGTCTTGTTCAACACGTCTTTCTTCCCACGCCGCTCGTCGCTGGTGAACTCACGGCCCTCGATGGAAATCAGCGGCGTAACATTGCCGATGGCGCGCAGGCGGGCCGCGACTTTCTCCGTGATGAACTGGCCGTTGGTGAAGACCTGAAAGTAACAGTCGGGATGCGCCGCCAGCAGATCGAGCAACTGCGGGTGCATGAACGGCTCGCCACCGAGGATGCCGAAAAAGGCGTTCCCGTGAGCCTTGGCGTCGGCGATGGTGCGGTTGAGTGTGTCGAGGTCAATGGCGTCCTTCTCCTCCACGTCCACCCAGCAACCCTGGCAACGGAGGTTGCACGAGTTGATGATGGAGAGATAAAGAAACGGCGGGAAGTATTCGCCACGCTTGATGCGCCGCTTGAATTTCTCCACCGAGAGCATCCCCTTCCAGCCGAAGTTCCACGCAAATTTCCACAACAGGCGCGGGTCAGTCGTGCGCAGGACGCGGAGGGCGAGGGCGGGGAGCATCATGGAATCCGTTCGCCTGCAATGCCGTTCGCCTGCAATGCCGCCTGCGCCTTGGCCTTTGCCGCCTCCGCGCGGCGCATGATTTCGTCCGGCGAGGGCAGGCTCATCAGCACTTCCGCCGGGATATCGCCGGACTGCGCGAGCTTCACGAGGCATTTCTGGCGTTCTTTGAGAGCCTTGTCCGCGTCGCGTTCCTTGCTGAAGCGGCTCTGCGCCTTCGCGCTGCGTTCGCGGAGCATGGAAAAAACATCCCCGCCGAGCAGCGCGCTGATGTCCACCTTCATCTTTTCACGGTTCAAGTCCGCGTCGCTCACCACGTCGCCATTGATCGGGCCGGCCTTGTATTTCGGGAACATGATCGCCGCCTCCGGACAGACGCGCGAGCAGGCGGGACAATTGGTTTTGCAATTGTCATTGTTGCGCACCTGAATCTTCTGGTCCTCGTCCACGCCGTAAACGTCGAACAGACAAAAACTCAGGCACTGCATGCAGTTGGTGCAGCGGTCGTAGTCAATCACCGGGAACCACGGCTTCCAGTCGCCGTGTTTCGCGGCGTTGTCCCGCGCGCGGACGCCCTCGACCAACTCGGTGACACGCGGCGCATCCATCCCGGTGATGTCCTGAAAATCCAGACGCACCCGGCCGCCGGCATCCTCGGCGCGTGGCGGCTGGCCGCCGGCGAAGCGGCCCAGCACCAGCAACGCGCTGTGATCCGGCGGCGCCACCTGCCGTTCGCGCGCGGCGCGCGTGACGGCGTAGCCCTTTTCCAACAACGCCGTCATCGCGGCGTAACGGTCAGTGTCGGCGAGCGGTTGCGCGCCATCGCCTTCGTAAAGGACGATGCGGAGCGTGGTTTGATCTTTTAGTGACATGGGGAAAGTGATGCTGGTTCAAGTCATGGCGACAGCGGCGGGGGCATCGGCCACGGTGACTTTGCCCGCCGGCAGATTTGGTTTGAGATCAGCGCTGAACAATCCGGCCGCCACTTCCTCGGCGCCCTGCACGCGCATGTTCAACACCTCCGCGCCGTCCGCCGGCAATGGCGCCTGGGCCGCAGCGAAGAGCCACTTCACCGCGCGCGGATAGCACGCGGCGATCTTCACCGCGCCGCCCATGGCCAGACGCTGGAGCGCCGGGTCGCGTCGCGCGGACATTTCGCAAAGGTCGGCGACCGCCTCGAACGCCACGCCCGAATCGCAAAGCTTCTTCAACACCGCCGCCTTCACCTCCGGGGGCACGACCTGGGCGTAATTGCAATGGCAGTAAAGAATGCGCGGCGGCGTGGTCATAGACTGCGAAAGCTATACAACGGGCCAGCGCCGCTGACAACGACAGCTTTCGCGGCGGCGACGCACCGGGGGCGCAACTTTTCATCGTGGTTGGGAGTGGGGGTCCCAGAGTTCTTCCCAGTGGCCGTTGCGGCGGGCTTCCTGGAGGGCGCACAGGTGTTTCAAACCTTCGTCCGTCCAGAACTGTCCGGCGCGCTTGAAGCGGCATTGGCGCTGCCGGCACGCCGATTCCACCGCGCCGCTGCCGATGGGGCCGCTTTGGGAAAGTTCCCGGTAGTTCATCCGCGACGCGTGTTGGGTGAAGTAGTTTTGTTCGCGCCGCACCACCGCGCCTGCTTCGCTCGCCGGTGGTTCCAGTTCCTTCAATTCCTTGAGCAGTTTGGCGGCGTTGCCACGGCGCAGTCGTTTGCGGCGCGGCACCACCCACGCGCTCGTGGCGGCGGTGCCTTCGCCGTGCAGCGCCGCGCCCAACGCGTACAGGTGCTGGCTGCCGTGGTAGAAGTCGAGCACTTGCTCGGCCTGCTTCCACCGATCCCCGACCAGATTCCAGATCCACGGCGCGCCGTCGTTGACGCTGCGCACGCGGCGGACCCGGCCCAGCCCGTCGGCCTGCGCCTCCCAGTGCAGCCGCCGGCCCAGTTCCACCGCCTCGCCCCGCCAGCTCACGATGCGTTTGCCGCTCAGGAGCCCGCGCCCACCGGCGGGGTGCGCGGCTTGCTCTTCGCGGTAGAAGACGCCCAGCTTGAGTTCGTGCCATTCCACGCGGGGTTCCTTGGGGTTGGTTTTCCCCCAGCCGGCTCCGCGGTAGCGCAACTGGCAGCCGTCGATCATCAGCACCGCCAGTTCGCTGGCCGCGCGCTCCGGTTCGCGTTCGGGGGCGGGCGTCTCCAGCCGCCGGAGGGTCTGGGCCTCGGCGCGCGCGCCGGCGTTTTGCACCAGCGCGTGCAGGGTGGAGTCGTCCACGGCCAGACCCCACTCGGTGGCCAGTTCGGCGGCCTCGGCGTAGGTGCCGCTGGCGCTGACGGTGAACGCCAGCCGCCGCCGCGCCGCCGGGGTGAACGCCTGGTGCGCCCGCACGCCCCAGGCTTCCAAGAGCGGACAGCACCAGCGCTGGTCGCGCGGATCGCGTCCGTAGCGCAGCGTCAGTTTAATCTCGCCGCACAGTCCGCGCAGCGTGCGCGGGCGGCGTTCGGCCTTGTGCAGGCGGCGACCGTCCTGGGGGAAAAACCCCGCCGTGCGTGTCGGCGAGTTGTTGCAGACGTTCTTGCAGCCGGCGGCGGGCGAACTCCCGCGCTTCCGTCTCGACTTCCAGTTCGATCTCTTCCAGCGAGGGCAACCGCCCACGCTCCGTGGTGCATTGGTTCATGGTGTGGAGTCCCCGGCACCCTTGGCCAAGCCGCTTTCCCCACCCCCACTCTATCCACGGTGTCAAGATGCGCCCCGCACCGGGGAGCAATCAAATCCCGGCTTGGCACTGCGCGACGCGTCTGTTTAGCTTCGGGCGCTCAATGCGAAAACTGCGCGCCGCCATCCTGATCCTGTTCCACTTGGGCGCGGGGACCTTCGTTCACGCGGCGGTATTGCAACCCGGCTGGACCATTGAATCCAAGGAAGGCGCGACTTTTGACTTCGACACGGGCGTGGCCACGGCCACCAACGGCGTCGTGGTCAAGTACGGCGACTCCGTCCTCACCGCGCAGCGGGCCACCGTCAACCAGACCACCGGCGACGTGCAAGCCGAAGGCGGCGTGCGCATCGAGCGGCTGGCCCAGCTTTGGATGGGCGAGACGATCCAGTTCAATCTCAAGACGAAGAAGGTCACCGGACAGGATTTCCGGAGCGGCCAGCTCCCGTACTTTCTCCAGGGGGAAGTGTTCGTCGCCGATCAAGCCGCCGATGTCTATGTCGCCGCCGACACCCGCATCACCACCGACGACTACGCCGAGCCGGGCTACACCATCCGCGCCAAGAGCATCGTGATCGTGCCGGGCGAGTACATCCTGTGCCGGCACGCGATGCTGTATCTACGCAACACGCCGGTGTTTTACTTTCCCTTTTACCGGCGCAGTTTGAAGAGTCATCCGAACTACTGGGTGCTGACGCCCGGCTACCGGAGCCGCGACGGCGCGTTTCTGTTGAGCAGTTACAACCATTACTGGAACGAGCGTTTCGACGGGGCGTTGCATCTGGATGCCCGGCAGAAGCGCGGCTTCGGCATCGGCCCGGACTTCAACTACCACCTGCCGCGCTTCGGCGAAGGTGCGTTCAAATACTACTATATCTCGGACGACCAGCCCGGCCTCGACCCCGCCGGCGCGCCGATCGACGACGACCGCATGCGTCTTCTCTTCACCCACCAGACGGCGGTCACGTCGAACCTCACCGCCAAAGTGGTCGCCCGTTACCAGAGCGATGCGCAGATTGTGCGGGACTTTTTCGAGGACGAGTATCAGCGGAACGTCCAGCCCAACTCCTTCCTCGAGGTCAACCAGAACTGGCGGAACTTCTCCCTCAACGTGCTCGCCCAACCGCGCCTCATCCGCGCCTACGAAACCGTCGAGCGCCTGCCCGACGTGAAACTCACCGGCTGGCGCCAGCAGATCGGCGAGACGCCGCTCTACTACGAAAGCGACAGTTCCGTCGGCTACTTCCGCCGGAAATTCTCCAACGACTTCACCAACCAATACGCCGCGCTGCGCGCGGACACGTTTCAGCAGGTGACGCTGCCGCGGACGTTCTTCGACTGGCTCAACGTGACCCCGCGCGTGGGCGGACGCTTTACGCACTACGGCGAGACCGAGGGCAGGACCGCAACGACCAACGAGCAGAACCGCACCGTGTTCAACACCGGCGCGGAGGTTTCGATGAAAGCCTCGCGCGTCTGGCCGGGCGTGAGCAGCCGTGTGCTTGCCGTGGACGGACTCCGGCACATCGCGCAGCCATCGGTAAATTACGTGTGGGTGCCGCGTCCGAGCCGGCAACCGCCGCAGTTGCCGCAGTTCGATTCCGAGCTGCCCACCCGCCGCCTGCCGCCAATTGAATTTCCGGACTACAACGCGATTGACTCGATTGACAGTCAGAACGTGTTGCGCTTCGGCCTGCGCAACCAACTGCAAACGAAACGCAAGGCGGGCGTCGAAGATTTCGTGAACTGGGCGCTCTACACCGACTGGCGTTTGCGCCCGCGACCCGGGCAGGCCACGTTCGCCGACGTTTACTCCGACCTGGAACTGCGCCCCGCCTCGTGGCTGACGTTTTACTCGGAGACGCGCTACGATGTGGCGCGCCATGAATGGGCCGAGGCCAACCACTCGGTCGCCATCACGCGCTCGGCCAACTGGCGCTGGCGCGTGGGCCATCGCTACCTGCGCGACGAACCGGCGCTGGGGCCGGACTCCGGCAACAACCTGATTCATAGCACCGCCTATTACCGGGTGAACGAGAACTGGGCCGCGCGCATGAGCCACCACTTCGAGGCACGCGACGGCACCATGGAGGAGCATTACTACACCGTGTACCGCGACTTCCGGAGTTGGACCGCCGCGCTGACGCTGCGCCTGCGCGACCAGCGCACTGGTCCCACGGATTTCACCATCGCGCTGACGTTCTCTTTGAAGGCCTTTCCACGCTTTGGCCTGGGCGCGGACGACATCTACGCGTCGAGCCTGGGGGGCTACTAATCTGGAGGCGTCGAAAGCGGCGCGCGTACGACCAGCAAGCGGGCGCGCGGGAGTGTTCCGGCGCTAAAAAAACCATTTACGGAAGAGGGGTCTCCGTGTTACGGTCTGCGCATGACCCGCAAACGGATTCTCGCTGTATTGTTGTATCTGGCGCTGGCGACCTCGGCCTACTCGGCGCTGATATTTCCCACCACCTCGACGTGGAAATATCTCAAAGGCACCAGCGAGGCGTCCGCGCCCACGTCGGCGTGGCGGGCGAGGCTTTTTGACGATTCGTCGTGGCCCGTCGGCCTCGCCCCTTTCTATTATGGCGAACCGCTGACGGGCACGCTGCTGGCCGACATGCAGGGCAACTACACCTGCGTCTTCCTGCGGCAGGCGTTCGAGATCACGAACGTGGGAGATGTCGGCGGGCTGGAGTTGAACATTACGTTTGATGACGGCTTCATCTGCTGGATCAACGGCGTGGAGGTGGCGCGCACCAACATGCTCCCCGGCGAGCCGACGACAAACAGCACGGCTTCCGCAGCGGCCACAGAGCCGCTGCAGGTTCAACCCTTCCGGCTGCCGGTTCCAGCGGGCTATCTCGTGACGGGGACCAATGTGATCGCGATTCAGGGGTTCAATGTGAACCTCGGTTCCAGCACGGACTTCGTCATCTCGTGTTCGTTGAACAGCACCGCGCCGGACTTTGTCGCTCCCACCATCGCCAGCTTCAGTCCGCCGCCCGGCCAGATCGGCAGTTTGACGCAGATCACCGTCACCTTCACGGAGCCGGTGTTGGGGGTGGACTCGGATGATTTGCGGATCAATAACCAGCCGGCGAACTCGGTGAACACTTCTGGAAACAGTTACACCTTCAAC
>JANNEF010000164.1:0-5575 GCA_031378375.1 Verrucomicrobiota bacterium
CTGGAAAAGCGGTTCTCATTCAATCACCACGAACAGGCTTCGCCCGTCCATCGCAGGTGGTATTCGCTCGCAAGGGAAAAGCTTGCGCAGGAATTTACCCGTATCAAAAACCGCCACTACGCCCGCCAATTGTTCACGTTAATAAGCGCCGAAAAATGGATTTCAGGTAGCCAAACCAAGCTGTCCGATTTTCTAGCTGCTCGCCTGCGCTTACGATTGACCATTCCGAACAAGCCGGATGGCCTGCTGGCCGAATTGAAAGAACGGTTCAACCAATTCGACAACTATGCAGCCGGCGTTGAATCCATCCAAAGTCAACCCGGCAAAAAGCTGGACACTTTTGAAGCCGACGCCAAGGACACTCTCCGCCGCATTTCTGGGATACCTGCGATCACCAGCCCGATTCTGCGGCTGATGCTTCTGCTCGCAGCTTTCATTGGCCTCGCGGCTGCATCCGCAGAGGCTCGCGGCACGCCGCTGGTAGAGATTTTATTTTCTTCGTTCGGAATTGCCATTGCTCTCGCTTTCGCCGGCTTGGCCGCGCTCGTCCTTTTCCACTTGCTCGTCGTCGAGTGGTTGGCTGTGCGAAGTCTGCGCCGCCTAGATTCCAACTCGATTTTGCGACATTGCCATGCGGTCGGCGATTACATCGCACGAACTCTGCACGAAGTTGGACGCGACCTACGGAAACAGGTCGCAACGTGGGCGGCTCAAAGAGATGCGTTGCGCCGCGATCTTGCCGTGATCCAAACGGAGCAACCTGCTGAGAAAGCAGCACAAGCCAATCGCGAACCTTTTTTTTCCGAGAGCGCATCCCGCCGGCTGCTCACAACAAACCGCCGTAAAAAGTTGTTGGAAGAAATCCACGCCCGCTGGCTGCTTGCCATTGGTGAACTGCCCTTTCCGGCATTCGACGCGACAGCGTGGTTGAACACGCTGCATCGCGTGGCCCAAGAGGCCAGTTCCGAACACTTGGACCAGATAACCCTGCAAGAATGGCTCGATGCGGAATCGCCTTCTGCTCAAAAAAAGGCGGAACGGTTAAAGAACCTCGTTCGCGAATCGCGGAGTGGAATCCACGCCCCGCCAACTGTCTGCTTCGTGCCGGAGAATTGGGCGACACATCGCGGCGTGAACGACATGGTGCAAATCTACGATGCCGGACTCTCGCAATTGCTCGTCGTTTCCCTGCTTCCGCCACCTTAACTGGAGTTTGTATATGCTATTTCTCACTTCATTATGTTATCTGCTCGTTGGCTTCTGGATCGGAGTCTGGGCTGTCCCCCCGATACAAATGCAGTGGCCTCTGATTCCCTCGGTCATCGTAGTTTTTGGCGTTCATGCCATTATCTACACGATTATTGGCATGATTGTGCGTGTGTCGCTGCGACTCTGGCGCGCCGAAAATGCAGACCAACTACCAAGTCGTGAGCAGCTACAAATGTGGCTCGACGTGCGCGGCTGCCGATGGTTGAACATCGCAGGCATCGTGGCTGTCGGCGTGACCAGTCTTTGGCTTGCAACTCACGGCGGCTTGTCTTGGCACGGGTGGATGTTGGTTGCAGCAGTCGTCCTGGCTCTGCACGATTTGCTTGCACGTCCGGGTGCCGTTGCACTTCCGGCGGGATTACCGCCTTTGCGGTGTCCAGAATCTCCGTGCCAGCTCGAACAAGGGAAAGAGGCTTGCTTCCAGTGGCACAGGTGGTCCTCTCCTGCGGCCAGTTCACCAAACGAACTCACGGTGTTTCTCTCCGAAGCTCACCTGAACGCCGCACGAATGGACAGCCACCAAGGACTACCATTTTCACGGTGGGCGAAGGAGCATTTCACGGACAGTATCAGGCAGATTGTTCTTTGGTTTCGCGGCGAGAGCCTGCGCCAGCAATTCGTGACCATGCAGGAAGTTGAGAACGTCGTCAGTTTCGTTCGTGCGATCCGTTATGAATCCGATCAATCGTTGCATGGTGTTGATGATTATTTCAGTTTTCCGATTGAAACCTTGTGTGACGCAGCGGGAGACTGTGAAGATCATGCCTTCCTTGCCGCCGCAATCCTCCACCATTTGGGTCACGAGGTAGCGCTATTCTATTTGGAAGGGCAAAAAACCGCTCATCTCGCTTTGGGCTACAACCTGACAGGTGATGTGTCCATGATTGATGGCGTCAGCGGCCCATTTTCAGCAAGCGACCAGCACGGTCGCGAGTTTTACTACGTCGAAACAGTCCCGACTTCAGCCGAGGATCGAGTTGGTGACATCAGCCGCGCGTTTCTTACTGATCTGAAATCGGTTCAGGTTCACGCCGTTGTTTAAGCACGCTGGTTGCATCGCTCGTGACCAACGCGCTCTCGCTTCCGCTTCACGGGCTTCCGGTCGGCCCTGTCCCCCTCTCGACCACGCCCGTTTCGCTCTCGCTCCGAGCGCGTTCGTCACGAGCGACATTTTCAAATTGCCGCAAGAGCGGCGGGCTTCCGTCTGCGGCTCGGCGGCGGGCGTTGCGCTCCGGCTGCGATTCGCTATGCGCTCCTCTCCGCCCTCCGCTCCACTTTCCCCGCTCACCGACCGCAGACCGAAGCCGGAAGTCCGCAGATACGGACGAGATAAAATAGCCAATCAGTGATTGGCCAATTGAGATGTTTCAATCACTGATTGACGAATTGGCGAGCCATTCGGCTCGTTGCCGGGACAGGGCGATGAGAACCTTTTCGATTGTCGGGCAGCGTCGGGCGCGTCAAGGATACTACGGGTCGGCTCGCTTAGACGCTCGCGCTTCCGTTCCTCCTTTGACCCGCCCGCCGCCGCCCCGGATTTTGCTTCTAGGTTTTCATCGCGGGAGTCTGTCGCTACGCGGGACACACTTGGAGTAGGGAAATCCAGTATGGCGTTTTCTCGCCGGGAAGTGTTGAATAGGATTGAAAATCCGGGTTGGAATGGGCAGCGGATAAATTCGTCGTGAAAGCCAATATCCAACGGAGCTTTTTTCGGAACGGACAACTTTCCGAGGTTGTGCCGGTGCGGAATGGTTGCAAGCAGGGCTTGGCCCGCACCTGGCACAAGAACGGAATCCTCGCCAGCGCGGAACGCTACCAACGGGGATTTCTTCACGGTGTCTGCCGTCAATGGGATAAAGCGGGACGGCTGCTTGGCAAATTCACGATGGCTCACGGCACGGGCATCCAGCGCGAGTGGCATGACAACGGGCGGCTCAAAATCGAAATCTCGACGGTGCGCGGCGAATTCTGCGGACGAAACCGGATCTGGCTGCGCGATGGAACACTGATTTCGGAAAGATTTTACCTCCACGGTCGAGTTGTCAGCGCCGACGATTACCGCGCAGCAGCGGCCAAGAACCGAACGCTCCCGAAATATCGCGGCAAACCGGCAAAGCTGCCGCCGAAGAATCGCGCAATGCAAAAGCACGTTCACCGCGTGTTTGTATCCTCGCTCCTTGAGAAGCCCCATAGCATTGAGGCAGCGGCGTGGTTGCAGAAAGAGACCGGCGAAAAGACGGCGCACTCGCTTGGTCGCTTCAAGCGCGAGCGTGATGCCTTGAAGTTTGTGCAGGAGCTTTACCGCGCTGGCGCGGTCGAAGTGATTGTGCCCGACAACTACCACAACAAAGCTGGTGACCGGTTTGCGGATTGTTTGCTCGTGCGACTTCCCAAACCCGCAGCGAGGCGGAAAGCGATTCGTAAAGCCTGCGCGCGACTGCGGAGAAGCAGGCTTGGCGCGTTCGAGCCTCAGAAGGAGATTGGCGAGAGTCATCTTTATCTCTCTCTTGATTGATTCACAGGACGGTGAGGCAATCCCGCGTGTCGTCCACCGCTAGCACGCCGCACGCGCGCCCCGCGCCGAGCAGACATTCCGCAACCGCGTCGCCCACCAGTTTCTCGACGGCATCGCGCATGGGCCGCGCGCCGAGCTTGGGATGAAATCCCTTCCGCACAAGAAACGGCAACACGGATTTGTCCAACTCCAGCTTGTGATCCCGCGCAGCGAGGAATTCGATTTCGCGCGCCAGGAATTTCTCGGCGATTTCCAACTGGTGCTCGTAGCTCAAGCGATGGAACACCAGCTTCTCGTTGACGCGGGCGAAGATTTCCGGGCGCAGGGTTTGTTGCGCCCGCGTGAGGACGTGGCGTTCCAATGTGGCATCGTTGGAATGTTGGAGGCTCATCAGTTCAGCCGAGCCGATGTTTGACGTGAGCCAAATATAGTAGCCGCTGAAGTCGAGCGTCTGGCCCGTCGCCACGGTGATCCGCGCCGCGTCGAGCAGTTGGAGCATGATGTCCAGCACGCGCGGATGCGCCTTCTCCGCTTCATCAAACAGCAGCGAGCCTTCCGAAGCGCGCTCACGCACGCCGCCCAGGTAGCCGACTTCACCAAGTCGCGCACCCAGCAACAGGCCGAGCGATTCCTGATTCTGGAATTCGCTCATGTCGAAGCGGAACAACTGGCCCGCGCCAAATACCTGATTCGTCATCACGACGACCGTTTCTGTTTTTCCGACGCCCGTTGGTCCGAGCAGCAGAAAACTTCCGCGCGGACGACCGGGCTTGGTGAGTCCGAGTTCGCCGCGCCGCACGGCGGAGACAATTCGCGGCAGCGCGTGGGACTGGCCGCGGATTTCGCGCGGCAACAGCGAGTCGAGTTCCTGGAGTTTGGTGAGCTTCGTCGTGTCCGATGTTTTGTTCATCCCTGATTTCTAGCAGGGACATCCTTGAATCCTGTGTAGCAGCTACACACAACCCCTTCGCGTTTGTGAAATCCTGTCCTCAGTTCAGCGGAAGAATCGCTGACAACGAAAGCATAACAAAAACACAAACGCGTATGAAGTTAATAAAACACATCAGTCCGAAAGTTCGCTCGCGGTTGCCCTCGCTCCTCATGATCGCCGGCATTCTCGCCCTCAACACCCTCTCCGCTTTTGCGCAAGCCGGCGGCACGGGCTTCAGTTCCACCGACCTCAAGACCGGCATCAGCAACAGCCTCGCCGTAATCATGATGTTCGGTTTCGTGCTCGGCATCTCCTGTGTCATCTACGGCGGCTTCGCCATCCGGCGCGGCGACGTGGATCAGGGGAAGATGAGCATAATCGGTGGGGCGATTATTGCCGCTGCTCCGGCAGTCATCTTCGCCTTCTACAAAATCTTCGGCCTCGACGCGAACAGCGCAGTCGGCGTCGGCAACTTTTGATTCTGCCCGCCAACCAACCACCCGCCGCCCCGAGCCGCCATGAAAACCGACCTTCGCTTCACCGACACCAACGCCGCCTCCGACTCCAAAGGCCGGACGTGGGGATTGGAGGGAGGTTTGTTCTGGTGGCTCGTGGGCGGTGTCGGCGCGGGCATCACCTTATTCGTCTTGTTCCTCGTGGTGCTCAATTCGTCGCTGCTCACGTCGTTTCTCATCGCGGCTGTGCCGGTCCTTTTCTGTCTCGCCTACATCTTCGGACTGCGGCAGGGCAAGCCACCCGGTTACGACCGGGACATCTTCGAGCGCGTGTTCACCGGCAGCGGCTTCGCTCCCGAAGCCCGGAACGCCCGCTCAATCCGTCACCCGCTCGCGGAGGGAAAA
>JANNEF010000248.1:0-5699 GCA_031378375.1 Verrucomicrobiota bacterium
GAGAATTCCTTTCGCGCGATCTGCGCCTCGACCGCCGCCAAATCCGCGTGCCGCACCAGCAACGGAAACCCCGCGTGCCTCGCGACCAGCGTGAACGTCGCTTGCTTGTGCCGCGCGAACTGCGCCAGCAACGTCTCCAGCCACGCCGCCGACACGAACGGCATGTCGCACGCCAGGAACAGCACCGCCTCCGCGTCGTCCGTCGTAAGCGCCGTGTAGATGCCGCCCAGCGGCCCGCATCGCGGTACCGCGTCGCGGCGCAGCACGCGCACCGGCAGTCCCAACAAGTGCGCCGTGGCTCGGACATGCGCGAGCAATGTGCGCCCGCCCAATCGCAACCGCGCCTTGTCGCGCCCCATCCGCGTGCTCAACCCGCCCGCCAGCACGCAGACGCTGATGGCGTGTGTTGATTCCAATTTCACCGGGGTTGTTATCGAACGCCAAAGATAGTAGAAGCAAGCCATGAAACCGATCCTCCTGCTCGCAGCCGGCCTGTTGTGGCCGCTTGGCACGGCGGCGCAGGGATTCATCAACTTCAACACCAAGACCGGCACGTCCACCACCTCTGCGCCGGGCGCTGTGTGGGCGCCGGTTTATCTGAGGGATCCGGTTGATTTTTTCCTGTCCAAAACCGGCAACACACCCACCGGCATACCGGCCGGTACACAAACATACGCTGGCGGTTTTGTAATTGGCTCCAACTTCACAGCCCAATTGTGGGGCGGACCGGCGGGCAGCACTGAGGACCAATTGGTCGTGGTGGCCACGACCACGTTCCGTACGCAGACAGCTTCGACCGTCGCGGGAACAGTCGTACCGGTGAACCCGATTCCAACCGTCCCCGGCGTGCAGGCGGGTCAATACGCCAGCTTTCAGTTGCGCGTGTGGTACAACAACGGCGGCACGGTGACGAGTTGGGCACAGGTGATGTCCGGCAACCCTCTCGTGGCAAGAGGGCTGTCACCGATGTTTACTCCACCGTTTCGATTGAGTGACGGCTCACCGTTGAATCCAATACCGAACTTGCAGGGGCTGCAAAGTTTTACCGTCGGGTGCTTGTGCATCGATTGTTGCTTGGTTCCCGAACCCTCCCTGCTGGCACTGGGCCTGTTGGGCGCGTGCTTTTTATCCCTGCGCCGAAGCCGGAAAACGTAGCGCGTTTGGCACCGCTAAACCTTCGCCGGATCAGGATGCACCCACGGGGCGCGGTAGGGGCGGCGGAGCAGGCCGTTGGCTTCGTCGTCGCCCACCACGCGGCCTTGCGCGGCGTCCCACGTCAGCGAGCGGCCCAGTTGCATGGAGAGGTTGGCCAGAATGCACGAGGCGCTGGAGATGTAGCCCTGTTCCACGTCCGCCACGGGCCGTCCGCGCGTGGCGATGTTGGCCAGCAAATCTTTCATGTGGCCGCGGATGGCGGGGGCGACGTGCTTTTCCAAATCCTTCTCGGTCTTGTCCTCCGGAAATTGTTCCAACTCCATGGTGACATCCTTGTGGATGGCCTCGCCCTTGCCCCGTGGAATGAAGTCGTAGCTCATCACACTCGCCTTCAACGTGCCTTTGTCGCCGTAGAAGGTGGCGCCCCACGGATACTTCGGGTCGGGCGCGCTGCCCCAGGAGCGGTGCGTCCACACGACTTGCAGGTCGCCGTAATCGAACGTGGCGCTCTGCGTGTCGGAGATGTTCGCCTTGCTGGCCTTGTCCATGAAGATGCCGCCGGTGGAACTGACGCGGCGCGGCCAGCCGAGGTCCATCATCCAGCGCGCCATGTCGAGCATGTGAACGCACATGTCGCCGACGATGCCATTGCCGTATTCCATGAACGCGCGCCAGCTTCGCGGGTGAACCAGTTCGTTGTAGGGCCGCATGGGCGCGGGGCCGGTCCACATTTCATAGTCGAGGTGATCGGGTGGCGTGGCGTCCGGCGGGTTCTTGCTGGCGCGCATGTGGTAGTAGCAGTAAATCTCGATGAGGCCGACCTTGCCGAGTTTGCCGGACTTGATGATGTCGTCGCGCGCTTCGATGAGGTGCGGCGTGCTGCGGCGCTGGGTGCCGATTTGCACGACGCGCTTGTGCTTGCGCGCGGCGGCAAGCATGGCCTGGCACTCGACGACGTCCACGCCGATGGGTTTCTGGCAATAGATGTCCGCGCCGGCTTCGCACGCGGCGATCATCGGCAGCGCGTGCCAGTGGTCCGGCGTGGCGATGAGCACGACGTCGAGGTCGCGTTCCTTGAGCATCTCGCGGTAGTCGGAGTAGATGCGCGGTTTCTTTTTGGAAAGCTGGCGCGTGGCGACCATGTCGGCGGCGTCGGTCAACATTTTTTTGTCCACGTCGCAGAGCGAGACGACTTCGACGGGCGCGACCTGGATGAGGCGGAAGAGATCGGCCTTGCCGTACCAGCCGGTGCCAATGAGGCCGACGCGCTTCTTCTGGTCGGCGAATTCGGCGGCGTGGTTGGGAATCGTGGAGAGGGCGAGTGCGGCGGTGGCACCGGTTTGGAGAAATTCGCGGCGGTTCATGGCGTCTTTTTAGTCACGAGTGGGCGGGAAGGCAAGTCATGTTCCGTGTCATGTTCCACGCCGGGCGCATCTGGACACCGTGGTTGAAGACAACCGTTGCGGTGGCGTAGCGGTTGGAGCGCGGCTGTGTGCGCGGAGCACCAGCCGCAGCCGGTGGACGGTGCGGGCGCTCCCGGTTTGCGTTGGCCACTGCGCTCGTTCTTCGCTGCTGCGGTTGGTCCTCGGCGGACACAGCCGCGCTCCACTGCCACGGTGAAAAGTGCGCCCTTCCGCGCCCGCTGCGCTGGCTATTTTTTCCTCGCCGTGAGAATGCTTCGGTCCGCCGCCGTTGGCTTGAACTGCATGTCGGTGAAACCGATCTCCTTCAGATAACTTTCAAACTCCGCGACCGAATAGCATCTGCCCTCGCAGGAGTGCATCAGCAGCGCGGAATACTTGGCGACGGGCAGCGGGCCGGTCTTGTCGGCGTTGAGGTGCGCGTCGTGAATCACCAGCAGGCCGCCGGGCGCGAGCGCGGCATGCGACTTGGCGAGGATTTGCTTCACCACCGGCACGTCCCAATCGTGCAGCACGTTCGAGATGAGGTGAACATCGCAGCCCGCCGGCCACGCTTCGTGGAACATGTCCCCGGCAACGACGGACACGCGCGCGGCCATTCCGCGCTGCGCGATGGCGCGGGCGGCGACTTTGTCCACAGGCGGTTTCTCCAGCACGGTGGCCTTCAGATGCGGATGCTGCGCGGCGATGCAGCAGGCGTAAATGCCGGAGCCGCCGGCCACGTCGAGCAGGTGGGCGCGGGCGCGCAAGTCGAGATTCTTCGCCACAGCGGGGCCGAGATACACGCCGCGGCAATCCATCGCGGCGGTGAATTGATTGGCGAAGGCCTCGTCCTCCATCGCCTGCGTCCAGGCTTTTTCGTCCTTGATGCTGCCCCAGTTGGCGGGCTTGCCGGTGCGCAGCACGGCCACGTAATCTTTGCACACCGGGCGATCCTTGAGCGCCGCGTAATACGGCCCCACGAACCACGGCGAGCCTTTGACCAGATGCTCGCGCGCCAGTTCCGTCACGCGGAACAGGCCGTCGCGCTTCTCCACAAAGCCGAGCGCGGCGAAGAGCGTGAGCATCACATCCGTGGGACGCTCGGTGATTTCAAGCGTGCGGCAAATCGTCGCCTTGTCCGACGGCTGCGCGGCGAGCCAGGTGAAGAAGTCAAAATGCACCAGTGCCGCGCCGACCAGGTCGGTGGCGTAAAAGCCGTCGCGCAGACGGTAAATTTCCAGCGGGTCGGTGTGCGGGGTGAGCGTCAGGTCGTGGGCATTCATTGGAGAGTGATGGGTTGGTGGTTGATGATTCGCGGTTGGAAAAAATTCTCGGTCGTGCCTTGAGTTTCAGTTCACAGGTTGCGGACCGCGCCGCAATAATTCACAGCCCTCGGAGCGCGCCACATACGTCGCCGCCGTGAGGTCGCCGGTGACGTTGAGCACGGTGCGGCACATGTCGAGGATGCGGTCCACGCCGAGAATGATGGCAATGAGTCCGGGGTTCACGCCAATCGTGGCAATCACGACGACGATGAACGGGATCGAGGCCGAGGGCACGCCGGCGGTGCCGATGCCGCCGAGGATCGCCAGGTAAGCGACCATCACCTGCTGGCCCAGCGACAGGTCCACTCCCGCCAGTTGCGCGAGGAAGATCACCGTCACGCCCTCGTAGAGGGCGGTGCCGTTTTGGTTGGCGGTCGCGCCGACGGTCAGGACGAAGCTGTTGATCTCGCGCGGCACACCGAGGTTTTCCTCCGAGACGCGCAGCGTGGTCGGCAGCGTTGCGGCGGACGACGAGGTGGAGAAGGCCGTCAGCATCACCGTCTTGATGCGCCGGAAAAATTCCAGCGGCGGGATGCGCGACAGCAGCCACACGGAGAGCGAGTACGTGCCGAACAAATGCAGCCCCAGCCCGATCAGCACCGTGGCCATGAACCAGCCGAGCGCGCCCAGCAGGTCCAGTCCGAAGCGTGCCGTGTTGTTGAACAGCAGGCAGGCCACGGCATACGGCGCGACCTTCATGATCAGGTCAATGATCTTCACCGACACCGCGTAAAGCCCCTCCAACGCGCCGAGCAGCGGAGCCGCCGTTTCCTTTTTGATCAAGGTGATGGCCGCGCCGAACACGACGGTGAAGAACATCAGGTGAAGCATGTTCGGCGTGTCACCGGCGAGCGCGGCCACGGGATTGACCGGCACGATGGTTTTCACGGCCTGCATGAGCACGGAATCGGCCGGGGCGGGCTTCTGCGAGGCTTCCACCTGCTTCGCGGCATCGGCGCCGTAGCGTTGTTGCAGGCCGGCGGCGGTGATTGCGTCAATCCGTTTGCCCGGCTTGATGGTGTTCACGAGCGCCAGCCCGATGAGCACGGAGATCGCCGAAATCACCGCGCAATAGCCGAAGGACTTCAACCCCACGCGCCCGAGCTTGCGCACGTCGCCGATGCCCGCGACGCCGATGACCAGCGAGGAAAACACCAGCGGGATGACGGTCATCAGGAGCAGCCGCAGGAAAAGCTGGCCGATTGGCTCGGTGACGTTGGCGACGAACCACACGACCCGCGGATGCAGACCGCCCCAGAGCAGATTGACGCCGATGCCCGCCGCGACGCCCACCACCAGTCCGATGAAGATGCGCGTGTGCAACGGCCGGCCGCCCGGCGGGCGTTGCGGTGGCGCGGCGGCTGGAATTGCAGCTGACGACGGAGCAGCGGGCGGTTGAATGGTTTCGTCAGGCACGGCGCGACATTAGTGAGCGCCGTGGGGGAGCGTCAACTTGAACCCCGCCGACGCGAAGGAACAACACCCGCGCACCCGGCGCGACGCTACCGCCAAGGCGATTCAAACCGCGCTCAAACAGGCCAAGGCCGCGCCACTTTCCGAACAGGCGCTTTACGCCGCCGCGCTGGCGATGTGCCGCTCGATCAAGGTGCTCGCCACACTGTCCCCCGCGCCGTTCGTCGCCACGATTTCCACCTTCACCGTCTGACCCGCTTCGAACGTCAGCTCCGCCGCCTCCTCGTACACCTCCGTCACCGTCTCCAGCTTCGCGTCGCGGCCCACCACCTGCACACGCACCTTGTAGCGCGAACTCCGCGCCGCCGGCGCCCACGCGAGCCGCAGCCGGTTGGGAGCCACC
>JANNEF010000393.1:0-6539 GCA_031378375.1 Verrucomicrobiota bacterium
GCCGCGCCGCCGAGGCCGAGCGCGAAGCGCCCGAAAAAGTCGCGCCGGTTCATCTCAAAGTTGATGTGCGTGGAGTGCATTTACGTCATTGGCGGACAGATCAGCGGAATCGCCTCACGCTTGTTGCGCCGGTAGATGCGAAAATCCTCCCGGTCCACCGTTATGACGCTGTGGCGCGGGTAAAGCTCGCTCATCCGAATCAAACACAGGTCAGCCAGATCGGGGCGGCGATCTGCGTAGCGATCAGCCAGGGTCGCCAGTTGAGGCAGATGATCGCTGCAATCGAAAGCCAGCGTTACCAGCCCCTCTCGCAGCAGTGCCAGCACGAGTGGCACGCTCTGCAAATGAAAGGCGGCTTCTGCCAGTACAGCTTCGCAGGTCAGCAGTGGCTCTGTGATACGGCCCGCCACGCTCACGGCCCAGTCGTGGTGCTCGTCGTTGCGATTGGCGAATGCGACGATAAAGCCGGCATCGGCGATACCCTTCATGAACGTGAAAAGCCTTTGCGCTTCGACAGCCCCTTGGAACCACGCACCGCGCCAGCCAGGCGCATGAACGACTGGGCCGCGCCGCCGGCCCGGGCCTTTTCCAACTGGTCGCGCACGATCTTGCCCCGGGGAACGCCAGTTTGTTCCGCAGTCGTTTCCAGCCACGCCGCGAGATCCTGGCTAAGACGGACAGTGATTGTCTGACTCATTTGCCAAAAGTGTAATCACTGAACCAATGCACGGCAAGTTCCGATTAGCGCCGCATGACCGCTTCATCGTGATTCAACAGCGCCTTTGCCAGGACTGTGCTGGCGGCGAGATCGGCGGCGTTGAGCGTTTCGTCGTTCTTCGCTTCACCCACGGCCAGGAGCTTTCCGGCGGCTCCGGCATCGGTGGCGAAGAATTCACGCTGCTCGGTGAACAGATGCTTGAGCACGGCGATCTCTTTCGTTGTCGCACGGCGCCCTGTCACGAGACGAAAGGCCCATGCGACCTGCTCGCCAGGCGTTGCGCCGCCGTGCTTCAACATGCGCTCGCCGATGTGCCGCGCGGCTTCGACCATCTGGATGTCGTTGAGCAACGCCAGCGCCTGGAGCGGCGTGCTCGTGCTCTGGCGGCGCACGTTGCACACACTCCGGTCGGCGGCGTCGAACGTGACCATCGCGGGGTGGGGGACCGTGCGCTTCCAGAACGTGTAAAGGCTGCGTCGGTGCAGGTCGTCGCCGGTGCCCTGCCCGTATTTCGGATTGCCCATCGCGATCTCCCACAGGCCGGGCGGCTGATACGGCTTCACGCTTGGTCCGCCGATTTTTTCCACGAGCAAGCCGCCCGTGGCCAGCGCCTGGTCGCGAAGCATCTCGGCGGTGAGACGGCGCGCGGGGCTGCGCGCGAGCAGTTGGTTGAGCGGATCACGCGCCAGCAGTGCGGCACTCGTCTTGGAGGATTGGCGGTACGTCGCGGACAGCGCAATTTGTTTGAGCAACCGCTTCATGTCCCAGCCGCCTTCAACCAGCTCGCGCGCCAGCCAGTCGAGCAACTCCGGGTGCGTCGGTTGCGCGCCCTGGCTGCCGAAGTTGTCGCTCGTCTCGACGAGGCCCGCGCCGAACATCTGCTGCCACGCGCGGTTGACGGTGACGCGCGCCATGAGCGGGTTGCCTGGATCCAGCAGCCAGCGCGCGAGGCCGAGGCGGTTGCGCGGCGCGTCGGCGGGCAACGGCGGCAGCACGGCGGGCGTGTTGGCGGTGACGCGCTCGCCGGGTCGGTCGTACGCGCCGCGCACGAGGATGTGCGCGGGCTTGGGCTGGGGCATTTCCTGCATCGCCATGATTTCGGCGATCGGTTCGATGAGTTTCCGTTCTGCGGTACGAAGATCACTCAGTTCCATTGCCCACTGCCGTGCGGGCGCGTGGACAGTGGCCAGGAAGTAGTCGAGCAGACCTACGCGTTGTGTTGCGGTGAGCCGGTCCGGCGCGGTGGCGAGCGCGTCGGTCAAGTCACTCCGGCCCGCGAGGTGCGCAACTTCGAGCGGCGTGAGCGCGCGGTCAAACACGTTGAAGTCGTCCACGCGCCCGCCTTTGAAGCCGATGTCGCGAAAACGGTTGCCGATGGCCAGGTCCGGTTCGCTGCCGCCGTAGGTGATGTCTTTCCACAAGCCGTCGCGGATGGTTTCCGTTTCGACCGGCGATCCGTTGACATGAATCTTCACGCCCGCCGCGCGGCTCGAACCATCGTAGGTGAAGGCGACATGGGTCCACTCGTTCGTCGGGAGCGTCGCGCGGCTGCGGACTTTGATCGAGTTGCCCGGCCACATGTGGTGCAGGCCGACGGAAACCCTTCCCTCCTCCAGCAACAACTCGTAGCCCCGGCTCCCGGCATCAATCCACGCGCGGCTCTTATGCACGACGACGAAGCGGGGCGCATGTGCCGGCGTTTGCAACCGGAGGCCGAGCGAGAACGAGTCCGAACGCGTGAAGTTTCCAACGCCGGGGAACGTGAACCCATTCTCGCCATCCAGCAGCGCGGCCAGGCCGTGTTTGCCGGGGACGAGCGTGAAGCTGTCCTGGACCTTCGCGCGGTTGGTGCTGACGAGATTGGCGACTCTGTTGGAGACGACTTCGTCGAAGGCGAACGCGGCGGTGAGTCCGGCCAATGCGGTGACGTTGGTCCGCGCCTTCAACCAGTCGGCGAAGGGCGCTTGAGCCGACTGGCGCACGGCGGCGAACTCATTCGCCTTCGTCGAGATTTGTTTCTTCAACTCCGCCAGTTCCGTGTCCTGCTCGTCCGTCGAGAGCAACGCCGTCGGCACCGGCGTCACTTCGCCGAAAAAAACCGTCTGCCCGGACTCATCAATGTTCTGGAAGAACGAGTAGAGCGAATAGAAATCCCGCATCGTGAGCGGATCGTATTTGTGGTCGTGGCAGCGCGTGCATTCCAGTGTCAGGCCGAGGAAGGCCGTGCCGAAGGTGTTCACGCGGTCCACCACGTAGGCCACGCGGTATTCCTCCTCCACGATGCCGCCCTCCTCGTTTTGCAGGTGCAACCGGTTGAACGCCGTGGCGAGCCGCTGCTCCTTCGTGGCGTTCGGCAGCAGGTCGCCGGCGAGCTGCCACGTTACGAACTGATCGAACGGCAGGTTCTGGTTGAACGCCTTGATCACCCAGTCCCGCCACGGCCACACCGGACGGTAGCGGTCCATCTGGAAACCGTGCGTGTCGGCGTAGCGCGCGAGGTCCAACCAGTCCGTCGCCATCCGTTCGCCGTAACGCGGCGAAGCCAGCGCGCGGTCCACGACCTTTTCGTAAGCATCCGCTGACTTGTCGGCGAGAAAGGCGGCCACCTCGGCAGGCGTGGGCGGCAGGCCGGTCAAGTCCAGCGTGACGCGGCGGATGAGGCGCTCCCGGCCCGCTACCGGCGCGGGCTTGAGCCGCTCTCGCTCCAACCGTGCGAGGATGAAAGGGTCAATGCCGTTGCGTAACCAACCCTTGTTCTTTGTCTTCGGCGGTTCCTGTTTCGCCGCCGGCACGAACGCCCAATGCGCGCCCCAATGCGCGCCCTGGTCCACCCATCGCTTGAGCAGATCGATCTGACTGGGCGTGAGCGTGCGGTTTGATTTGGGCGGCGGCATCACGTCGTCCGGGTCGGTGGTCGTGATGCGGCGGATGAGTTCGCTCCGGGCTGTGTTTCCTGGCGCGATGATCGCCACGCCGTCCTTCACGCGGAACGCGCCATCCTTCTGATCGAGACGAAGTTTGGCTTCGCGCGCCTTTTCGTCCGGGCCGTGGCAGTGGTAACATTTGTCCGAAAGAATCGGCAGAATGTCCCGGCTGTAATCCACCTGGCCCGCCGCGGACGCGCCCAACGCGGCGTGCGGCAACAGCGGCAACAGCAATCCCGCCAGTGATGACGTCCGGATGAGTCGAGAAAACATCGCGCCAGTAATTGAGGCGATGCCGACGCCGCCCGCAAGCGCAAATCTCCGGGTGCGATTGAAAGGGGCGGCCAGGAGCGCGGCCTTCAGGCCGCTTCAAGCCACAATGGGCAGAGGGTTCGGCAACTTCCAGGGCGTCGAGCTGGCGAACGGTGAAGCGGCGTGAACGCCGCGCTCCATGGCCAAGGCTGCCCGTCAGAGCAGTGACCGGATCGCCCGTCTGGCGGCGCGTCGAACTTTGCGCTTTTCTCCCGCGCGCGGAAACCGGAAACTCGCGCGCATGAAACATTTCCTCCTGCTTCTGCTGGCGGCGGCGTTGCTCGGCGGTTGCGCCAAACGCGAAACCCAGGCCGAGCGCGGCATCCGCGAACAAATCCTCCATCTCGCCAACGGCTCCGAACCGCAGGACCTCGACCCGCACATCACCACCGGCGTTCCAGAATTCCACATCCAGATGTCGCTCTTCGAGGGGTTGACTGCCGAACATCCCAAAGACCTCAGCCCGGTGCCCGGCGTTGCGGAACGGTGGGACATCTCGCCCGACGGTTCCGTTTACACCTTTCACCTGCGCGCCAACGCGAAGTGGTCCAACGGCGAACGCATCACGGCGCACGACTTCCTGAAATCCTATCGCCGCATCCTGACCGCCTCGCTCGCCTCGGAATACGCCTACATGCTCTACGTGGTGAAGGGCGCGGAGCAATTCAACAAGGGCAAGCTCGCCAGCTTCGACGAAGTGGGCGTCAAGGCGATGGATGACGCCACCCTGCAAATCACCCTCAACGGCCCGACGCCGTACTTCCTCTCGCTGTTGAGTCATCACTCGTGGTTCCCCGTCCACCTGCCCACCGTCGAGAAACACGGCAAGGCTTACGAACGCGGCAATCGCTGGACCCGCCCGGAAAACTTCGTCGGCAACGGCTCCTTCACCCTCGCCGAGTGGAAGATGAACCAGGTCATCGCCGTGAAAAAAAGCCCGACCTACTGGGACACCGCGACCGTGCGGTTGAACGGCATCCGCTATTACCCGATGGAGAGCGACGACACCGACGAGCGCGCCTTCCGCTCCGGGCAGACGCATCTTTGCTACGCGGTGCCGCTTTCGAAGATCGCCAGTTACAAACAGGACAACCCGGACGTGCTGCACATTGACCCGTTCCTGACGGTTTACATGTACATGCTCAACGTGAGCAAGCCGCCGCTCACGGACAAGCGCGTCCGCCGCGCGCTGGCGCTGGCGATTGACCGCGAGAGCATCGTCAAGAACGTCACCAAGGGCGGGCAACTGCCGGCGCTGCACTTCACACCGCCGGGCACCGCCGGCTATCACGCCCGGGCCAGACTTGCGCCGGACCTCGACGCCGCGCGGAAACTGCTCGCCGAGGCCGGCTTCCCTGACGGCAAGGGTTTGCCGCCGGTTGAAATCCTGTTCAACACCCTCGAATCGCATCGCACCATCGCCGAGGCCATCCAGCAGATGTGGAAAAAGAACCTCGGCGTGGATGCCCGCCTCGTGAACCAGGAGTGGAAGGTGTATTTGGACTCGACGAAATCCGGCAATTTCCAGGTCGCGCGTTACGCCTGGACGGGCGACTACATGGACCCGAACTCGTTCCTCGACATGTGGGTGACTGGCGGCGGCAACAACCGCACCGGCTGGTCCAACGCCGAATACGATCGGCTGCTCCAGGAGGCCGGCCGCACCACGGACCCGCAGGCGCGCTTCGAGGTTTTCCAGAAAGCCGAGGCGCTGCTGATGGAGGAGCTGCCGATCATCCCGATCTATTTTTACACGCGCGTCTATTTGCTGCACCCGGCCGTGAAAGGCTGGCACCCGACGCTGCTGGACAACCACCCGTTCAAGCACGTTTACCTCGAAGCGCCGAAGAAATAGCGTCTTTCTTCCCGCCATTCATCACTCAACGCGCAAGGAGCTGAACGCGGCATGTCACATCGCATCGTGAAACGTTGGCCGGCCCGCCTCAAGGCTGCCGTTCCGTTCGGCCTCGGCCAGACCAAGCCCAAACATTTCCGCGACATGGTCGGGGTCGTGTGGAAGAACCGCGACAACTTGAGCTACGCCTGGAAGGTGCTCAGCCGCGGCGTGTGTGACGGCTGCGCGCTGGGGGTGGCGGGCTTTCACGACTGGACCATCGAGGGCGTTCACTTGTGCATGACGCGGTTGAATTTGCTGCGTTTGAACACTATGCCCGCGCTCGACATCGCGCGGCTTGCCGACGTGGCGAAATTGAAGTCACTGGACAACGCGCAATTGCGCGAGCTGGGCCGCCTCCCCTTTCCGATGTTGCGCGAACGGGGGGAGCGGGGCTTTCGCCGCGTGAGTTGGGACGAGGCTTACGCGCGCATTGCCGGGAAAATCCGCGCCAGCACGCCGAGGCGCATCGCGTTCTTCGTCACTTCGCGCGGCGTGACCAACGAGGTTTATTACATGGCGCAGAAAGCGGCGCGCTTCCTCGGCACGAACAACGTGGACAACGCCGCGCGCCTCTGCCACTCGCCCTCGACGGGCGCGATGAAATTCGCGATCGGTGTCGCCGCCACGACGTGCAGCTACAAGGACTGGTGGAGCGCGAATCTCATTATTTTCTTCGGCGCGAATCCCG
>JANNEF010000284.1:0-9472 GCA_031378375.1 Verrucomicrobiota bacterium
GGCCAGGAAGTCACCGCCCGCGTCATCAAGATTGACCGCGGCGACCGCCGCATCGGCCTGTCGGTCAAGGCCGCCAACTACACGCAGGAACAGTTGAAGGCCGAGCAGGCGATTCTCGATTCGCTCAAGCCGGGCGAAGACCTGGTGGCGCTGCAACACGCCTTCGACGCCGCCGACGAAGATAAAAAGCAGGATGCTCCCTAAAGCGCTCCGGCGTTTCCGGTTTCAAATCTGAAATCCCAACGGGCGGGCTGGCAACAGCCCGCCCGTTCTTGTTTGCCCCCCGGATGCCTCACCGACTGCTCCGGCTTCTCGAAAAAGCTTCCAGCGCCACCTCCCGGGCGATGACGTGGCTGACCAGGGGTTCCGGGTACGAGCGGCCAAGCTCGATGCCGGCGCGAACCAGCACCTCAGCCGGCGCTTCCCCCGGCCGATGGAGCCACCGGTCGGGCAGCTTCGCGATTTCCGGACACCACTGGCGCACGTAATCGCCGTGCGGGTCGAACTTCTCCCCCTGGCTCATGGGGTTGAATACGCGGAAGTAGGGCGCGGCATCGGCACCGCAGCCGGCGGTCCATTGCCAGCCGAGCGTGTTCTGCGCGAGGTCGGCATCCACGAGCGTGTCCCAGAACCACGCGGCGCCTTCCTGCCAGGAGAGCAGCAGGTCTTTGACGAGGAACGACGCGGCGATCATCCGCACGCGATTGTGCATCCAGCCCGTCGCCCACAATTCGCGCATCCCGGCATCCACGATGGGGTAGCCGGTGAGGCCCTGCTGCCACGCCTTGAGCCACGCGGCGTTCTTGCGCCAGGGAAACTTCTTGAAGTCCACGCGCAGCGGCTCGGCGGGCGTGTGCGGAAAATGAAACAGCAGATGATGCGCGAACTCGCGCCAGCCGACCTCGGCGAGGAACTGCGAGGAACGCCATTGGGCGGGCGTCAGGCCGCGCTTCTCGGCCATGCGCCGCAAGCCGTGCCAGACCTGTCGCGGGCTGATTTCGCCAAAGTGCAGATGCGGTGAAAGCCGCGACGTGCCGGCCACGTCCGGACGATTGCGCTGTTCCGAGTAGCTGGTGAAAGCCTTCGCGAGGAAGCGATTCAGTTGTTCACGCGCGCCGGCTTCGCCCGGATGCCACGCGGCGCGCAGGCCTTCGGCCCATCTGATCTTCGGCTCGAGTTCGAGCGCGTCGAGCGGGAGCGACTTCGGCCACTGGTCCGGTGCGACGATCTGCTTCGGCGCCGGCAACGGCTGGTCGGGGTCGGGCTTGGCGAGGCCATGTTTCCAGAACGGAGTGAAGACCTGGAAGGGCTTGCCGCTCTGGTTTTGAATCGTCCACGGCTCGCGCAACAACGCGGCGTTAAAACTCTCCGCTTCCAATCCGGCACCCCGCAACGTCTCCTTGATGTTGGCGTCGCGCGCCATGAGCGCGGGCTCGTAGCGCCGGCTCCAATGCACCGTGCGTGCGCCTGTCTCTTTCGACAGTGCCAGCAGGGTCTCCAGCGTCGGCCCGCGCCGGATGATCAGCCGCGACCCGGCTGCTCGCAGCGAGCTGCCCAGTGCTTGCAAGGACTGGTGCAACCACCACCGCGACGCCCCGCCCGGCGCCCACGGCGTCTCCTCCTCCGGCGCATGGATGAAGACCGGCACGACCGCCCCGCCCCGCTGAAGAGCGGCGGCCAGCGCGGGGTTGTCCGCGAGGCGCAAATCGCCTCGCAGCCACACTAGAGATGGAGAACTCATGTTCCTGAAGTATTGAAGGCTGGCCGGCAAAAGCAAATGGCGACGTGAACCTCATCCCCCAAGTCCTGCGCGTGGAGGCGCGGCTCGCAAGTCCGCTGCCGCCGCGCTCACCGGACGGGCTGACCGAGCAGCGGATTGGCCGCTGCGGTCGCGGCTTTCTCCAGCATCTTGCGCAAGTCCTTGTCCGCTTCGCGGAAGGCCGCATGGAGCACCTTGTCGTTTTGCACGTAGTCCTGTTGCAGATACGTCTGCGTGAGCGCGTAGCGGCTGGCCACGATTTTCAACTCTTCGGGCGTGAGCGCCTTCTTGTTGCTCAGGCCGTCCTGGTTGAGGTCTTCCACCAGTTCACGCTTTTGATCAGGTAACAGCGATGGGTCGAGCACGGCGGTGTGAAACAATTCGCCGGCCTGCTGGTTGGCGCCCACAAACGCCAGTGCCAGCCGGGCCAACGGCTCCTTGCTGCCGGGTTCCATCAGGCGGCCGTCCTGATAAAGCTGCGCAGCGAGCGCGACGCTTTGTTCGCCGAGCGTCTGCTGCAAGTAACGCAGCGCACTGCGGTCCACCTGGCCGTTGGGCTGCACCAGTTGCGCTTGCGCGGTGGCCGCATACGAGGTGTCGCTGAACCGCCGCAACACGTCGTAGAGGTAATCGCGATCCGAACTGCTCCCGCCTGCCAGCAGTCGGCGCGCGGCGGTGAGCGCGGTGTCCTTGTATTTCCCCGGCGCCATCTCCTCCAACGTCTGGGTGAGATACGCCACTTCGAGACCACGCCCGGTGCCGCTGAGGGTGTCGGCCAGAATTGTCTCCGCCGCTTCGCCGCCAATCTGACGGACCACATCAAACAGCGCGAAACGCAGCGAAGCCGGCACGAGCGCGCCCGTGAGCGATCTCACGTCGCGCGGCCCCTTGCCGCCGGGCGGACTGAAGGCCACGTCCTGGCCGGAGGCGAGGAACTGGCGGATGGCGGGCAGCGCGGGCGGGCCGAGTTGCGTGAGTTGTTCGAGCAACACGAGCATCTGGCGCAACGCCCGGCCCTGGCCGGAGGCAACCTGCAAGCCGGCCAGTTGAGTCAACAAGGACTGCGGGTCCGGCGCGGCGACCGACGCAGCCGCCGCAGGCGGAGCGAGCGACACCGGCAACGGCGCAGCACTGGGACGTCGGCCACGGGCTTGGTCCAAGGCGGCTTCGAGGTCGGCCTTCTCGGCATCCCAGGCGGCTTGCAGCGCCGCGCGCTCGCGCTCGAAGCGTGCGGCCTGCTGACGCTTCACCAGCATGGCTCCGACCGCAAACGCCGCGACGGCGGTGAGGATAACTGTGACAAGACGTTTCATAGGTGCAGGCTAGTCGCGTTGGAGTGAGAACAGCTACGATTTCTTTTCAGCATAGCCTGCCAGCGGCGCAACCCGCAAGGCCGCAACCAGTGAACCAGTAATCAGTGAACCAGTAATCAGTGAGGGCAGCGGCGCAACGGGCGACGGCACTGGTTCACTGACCTACTGACCTACTTGATTACTCCCCCCTCCCCGCCCGCTACGCCGCCAGCGGCAGCGCCTGGGCGGGGCGCTCCACGAACATCACGCCACTGCCCGCCTCGTTGCCCGACGTGAGGATCACATACACCTTGAGCGCCACCTTCGCCCCCGGCTGATTGAGACCGAAGGGCGTCACAAATTCACGCGCCGTGCCCGGCACGTTGGTGGCGATCACGATGGCGTCCTCGTCGCTGTATTCGTCGCCCACGTTGCCGCGCAGTTGATAACTCTCCAGCGTGGCTTCGGAGCTGGCGTCATACACCACCTTCGATTGATTCGTGCCTTCGAGCACCGCGCTGGCGTTCACTGCGGCGGGCGTGTGGCCGGGCAGCGGCGTCAGGCGCGGCAACGTCTCCACCAGATCGGGAAAATTCGCCATGATGCCCGGCACCGACTCGCGATACGCCTTCATGATGTCATAAGCGCGATCCTGAATGCGGTTGCGCGCGCTGCGGGCCAGCGTCACATTCTGCGCCATGTCGCGCTCGTGCGTGTAGGCGAACTGCAGCGCCGAGACCGCGCTGGCGAAGGCGCCCTTCGTCGTCCCGTCGGCCAGCACCAGCGGCAACGTCACGCCGGCCGGCGCCGGCCCCGCGTTGATTTTCTCCCACAAGCTCATCGCATCAAACAGCGGCGAGGAAAAGGTCAACTGGCCGAAACCCTGGCTGGGCGCCAGCGGCCGGGCCGCGAAAAAATCCGTGTTCTGGAAATAGCCATCCACCAGACTGGTGAAGAGATTGAACTGCACGAGCAGCGCGGCCTTCTGGATTTCGATGGCACCGCGGGCGATGTATTGATCGGTGAGCCGGGCCTGCACGGTGATCTGCTGGGCCTGCAAGGCGTCGCGCACCGAGACGAACTGCGCGCGCGTCACCGTGGTATTGTCCGGCAGGCGGACGGAGAGGATCTTGGGCGCGTAGGCGAGCAGACACTGGGACCAGTGACTGAGGAAGAGATCGGCGGTGGGGATGTAAGTGGTGAGATTTCCAATACCAGTATTCATGAGACGTTAGCTGTAATTTGTTGACGATGCCGGACCCTGGAGCAACCTGGCCCCGGAGACCGAAGACACCACCGGTAGAGCAGCGCGGATGCCACGAATGCCACCGTGTAAAAACCCCAGCAAAACCACTAAAACCAACCCCCGGCCCGTCCGCCCACCGGCAAGAAACCACCTTACCCGGCAACAACCCCGCGGCAGGAACTTCCAACGCACCCACCCGGCCGGAAGGCCGCCGCGCCTCCCGACGGGAGGCGAATCAATCACAGCAATTCCTTCTGCTGTCCGTGCGCCTCTTCTCTGGCTTTCTTGAAATTCAGATCCGGCTCGTAATCGGGATGCTCGGCGCGGGCTTTGCCTTCCAGCAGATCGGCAATCGTCAGCAGTTGCACGCGCGCGAATTTCTTTCCGTTCGGGCTTTCGTAGAAGCCGGCGCTGGCGGCGTCCTTGACCATCCCCTTGGTCGGCAGTTCCAGCGAGAGGAACAGCGCGATCTCCGCCCCCTCGCGTTCGCGGACGTGGTTGAGCGCCCGCACATCGTCCGCCTTCAAGCCGCCGCCCTTCACGCTCACGACGATCTTGCGCACCCCGACCTTGTCAATGTCATGGTAGAACTTCAGCCCGTCGATGCCGCCGTCCGCCCCCTTCTTCCGGCCTTGGAACGGTTGTGCTTCCACAAGCGACACCGCCCAATACTGGAACTGGTATTTGTCCCGCCGGGCCAGGTCGCAGGCCGCGTCGAGGTCGCCGGGAGTGCCGTGAACGTCAAACTTCGACTTCGCGCCGAAGGAATCCTTGAGCCGCTTTTCGATGAGTGAAATGGCCAGGTGCGTAATGTCCATGCCAATCCATTTGCGCTTCAACTTCTGCGCGGCGTGGACGGCGGTGCCACAACCGCAGAACGGGTCCAGCACCACATCCCCTTCATTGCTGCTGGCGGAAATGATCCGCTCCAACAAGGCCAGCGGCTTCTGGGTCGGGTAACCGAGAGCTTCATTGCCGCTGACCGGCTTGATGTCATTCCAATCGTTTTGCAGGCCGACGCCGGGCATCTCATCCAAATAGCGCTTGTAGGCGGGCACCCGTCCCGGCGCTGTCTGCACGATTCGGCCCTCGGCATAGAGCTTCGTCATCGTTTCCTTGGCGTAGCGCCAGTAACGCGTGACGCCTAGAAATTCATAATGCGGATTGCGTTTTTCGGGGGAAGCGCCCCCGGGCGCGGTAATGTCGCTGAGGCGATATTTTCTCCCAGTCTCCGGCTCGACGAAGCGATAAAAGTCTTCGACATAACTCTCGTCGTAGGTGGTGTAGAGCCAGTTCCATTTCCACTCGCCAGATTTGGTGTAGAAGAAAATCACATCGCGCACGTTGCCGAACTGCCGGCGTCCCTGCTTGGCGTCGTTGTGTGCGCTCTGCCGCTTCCAACTGATCTCGGTGCGGTAATTCTCTTTCCCGAAGACCGCATCAAGGATGAGCTTCAAATAGTGCGAGGCAGTCGGGTCACAATGGAGGTAAAGCGAGCCGGTGGTTTTAAGGACGCGGTGCATTTCCAACAAGCGGTTGGTCATCATCACCAGATAGGCCATCATGTCATTGCGCCCGAGGAAGGAGACGAGCGCATCCATCACCAGCGCCACATTGGTATTCTTCTGCTTGAGCAGGTCTTTGAGTTCCGCTTCGGCCTGCAATCCCCAGGACCACGAATCTTTGAATGCCTCGATCTGCGCCTCGCTCTTCTGCCCCTTGGGCGACTTGAAGAGGAGATTGTAGTCGCGCTTGGAGTTGAACGGCGGGTCGAGATAGATGAGGTCCACGGACTCCGGCGCGAGGTGCTCGCGGAGGACTTGGAGGTTGTCGCCGTAATACAGGGCGTTCATGCGTTTGACGCAGTGTGGGGAAATCTGGGCCGGTTGGCAACAGGCACTGATGCAGGGCTGCGGGTCACAGACCCGCAGTGGCATCCACCGTGAGCCAGATCATTTCTCGACGGGAGAACCGAGTCAGACTCACGGCCGATGCTACGAGGCCAGTTTGAGCCACTTTGGCGCTGACCCCCTAAAAATGCTGGCTAAATGGCATTATCACTCAACTAAATGGCACTGACAGTGACCTAAATGGCATCGGCACTGACCTAAATGCCACCCACCCCCGCCTAAATGGCACTGGCATGTCCCTAAATGGCACTGACCGTGAGCTAACTGACGCTGACACCAAACTAAATGGCGCTGACAGTGCCTTGCGGTGGCGTTTAGGCGGGTGCCGCCCGCGTTTCGGCGACGGCCAACGGCGGGTGGGCGCGGGCGTGTCACACCGGGACGCGAGCGGGTGCGGGCACGGTCGGGGCGGGTGGCGGCACCGTCGGCGCGAGACGCCGGGCGGTCGCGGCGGATGGCAGTTGAGCGACCAAGCCACCTGGGTGCGAAGGGGAAAACGGGAGGTGATTAAGGGTGGGGGAGGCAAACGGGCATTCCAGACTGCGCGCGGAGTGCCGCAAGGATTGCGGCGCGGCGGGCGGATGGTTCGCGCCGCAAGGATTGCGGCGCTCCGGCGCTCACCCGCCTTTAACCTGAACTCCGAAATCCGAATTTCCGAAACCCGAAAGAAGCCAGAAATCCGAAGGCCGAACCCGACTTCGGCCCTGCGATGGAAAAAGGGTGAAGCGCCCACCCTGTGGAATGCGGCCTTTCGGCCTTCGGGCTTCGGATTTCTTTCGGATCTCGGATTTCGAACTTCGGGTTTCAGGTTTAATCACACCGCTTGCCTAGGTTTGCGGTGACTGCAAAGTTCGTGCTTTGAAAGTTGGGCGCGGGAGAAAATCATCGGCGGATGACTGATGGCTTACAGCGGCGGGCGGCGGGCGGGTTGCTCGGCATCGAATGCGGCGGCACGAAGAGCACGGCGTTGCTCGCCGACGCGGGCGGGTGGCTCTTGCAGCGCATCCAGGCCGGCCCGGCGAATTTGCGGTTGCTCACGGACGCGCAGTTGCTCCGGCATTTCCGGACCATTGCCTCCGCGTTGCCGCGTCCGGACGCCATCGCCATCGGGATGGCCGGCGCGCGCACGGAGGTGGATCGCGCCCGCATCTGTCGCGCGGCGGCGCGGGTGTGGGGCGAGGTGCCGTGTTACGCGACGAATGATTTGGAGACGGCCTTGATGGCGGCGGCCGGTCCGCCGGTGGCGGCGGATCGGCCAGCGGCGATTCCCCGCGTGCTCATTCTCAGCGGCACCGGCTCGTGTTGTTTCGGTCGCGCGGCGGACGGGCGCACGGCCAAGGTCGGCGGGTGGGGCCATATCCTCGGCGACAAGGGCAGCGGCTTCGAGATCGGTCTGCGCGCCCTCAAGGCGGTGGTCTATTATCTGGACCGCGATGGTGAATGGTCGGCGCTCGGCCAGCGAATCCTGCGGAAGCTGCAACTCAACGAGCCGAACGATTTGATCAACTGGGCGCAACAGGCGGGCAAGACGGACATCGCGGCGCTGGCGGTGGAAGTCTTCGCCGCGCGGGCCAGGCGTGATCCCATCGCGTCGGACATTCTGGAGGGCGCGGCGCACAGCCTGGCGAAAGACGCCGCTGCGTGCGCCCGCCGGCTGGCGGGGCAGGGGACGCGGGTGCAATTTATTTTGTCCGGCAGCGTGTTGATCCAGCAGCCGCGTTTCGCGGACAAGGTGACGGTGTTGCTCAAGCAACTGTGGCCGCGCGCGGTCGTCACGCCGTTGCGGCGGGAGAGTGTCTGGGGTGCCGTCGAGCTGGCGCGGCAATTCAATGTAGCAGCCGACGTAAGGAGGCTCAGTTCAAAGCGAGCAACGCGAAGTTCAGCCGGCAGGAGAAGTCAGAGCCTCCTGACGTCGGCTGCCACGGACGTGGAGTTGGTCCGCACGCTGGCGCTGTCGCCCACCGAGGAGCGCAATCCCCGTTCGATGACTCTGGACAAGCTGCCGTTGGGCGAAGCCATCGCGCTGATGTTGCGCGAGGACGCGCGGATTCCGGCCGCGTTGCTGGCGGAGCGGGCGACGATCGAACGGGCGGTGCGGCTGATCGTGCGTTCGTTCCAGCGCGGCGGGCGGTTGTTTTACGTGGGCGCGGGGACGAGCGGGCGGCTGGGCGTGCTGGACGCCAGCGAATGTCCGCCGACGTTTCGCACGCCGCCGGAACTGGTGCAGGGCATCATCGCGGGCGGGCAGCGGGCGATCTGGGAGGCGGTGGAAGGCGCGGAGGATGACGCGGACGCGGGCGCGCGCGCGCTGGCGCATCGTGGCGTGACCCGGCGCGACACGGTGGTGGGCATCGCCGCGAGCGGGCGCACGCCGTTCGTATGGGGCGCGCTGGGGGAGGCGAAGCGGCGCGGGGCGGGCACGGTGTTGCTGTGCTTCAATCCGCATTTGAAAATTCCCCGCGCGCTGCGGCCCACGCTGGTCCTCGCGCCGAAAATCGGGCCGGAGATTCTGACTGGCTCGACCCGGTTGAAGGCGGGCACGGCGACGAAGCTCGTGCTGAACATCTTCACCACGCTGGCCATGGTGCGAATGGGCAAGGTGCTGGGCAACCTGATGATTGACGTGAAGGCGTCGAACGTGAAGTTGCGCGACCGCGCGGCGCGAATGGTGCGGGAGTTGACGGGCGCGGATGACGCGGCGGCGCGGGCGGCGCTGGAGCGGTGCGCGTGGCAGGTGCGGCCAGCGTGCGCGCGGCTCAAGCGGAGTGCGACGTGAAACGCGCGGGCGGTTCGACGAAGACTTTTCCGGAGTGCGCGTTCGACAGTACCGCTGGGTGACGACGGGCCGTCTGTAACCCACCGGTGGCGATGCGAGATGAGCACTTCGGAAGCACGGAGAATGGGCCGATTATTACAGTTCGTAGTGGTAACCTTTGATGTCCGGCGTCGGGGATGGGGAGATTACCCCATTGTGTGAACGCCGCGTTTTTGTTAAATAGAGTCCACTATGAACATGCCCACAGACCCACCGCCGCGCGCCCGCGCAATGAACATTCGAGGAGTCGCGGAGCACCTCAACTCCTGCGCGCCGCCAGCCATCACTTTCGGCAACGACTAACTCAAACGGGTGTGAGACAAAATTCTTCATTCATGCTGCCAGCCGCAGCGCATCGTTGCGGGCAGCCTGTTGATTGAGCCTGTATTTCCAAAAGTCCTCCAGGCGACGGCTGCTGTGAAGGCAGCGCAGGGCCAGGATGTTTTCGGC
>JANNEF010000340.1:0-35042 GCA_031378375.1 Verrucomicrobiota bacterium
CCTGGCTGGCCGAACGCAACCGCCAACCGCAGCGCTACGTCTGGCGTGCCGAAGGTGCCGCCATCCTGGAAAAAATCACCCGCGCACGCGCTAAACTCGAAGAAATAATGGCAGACACTTCAAGGACAGCAGACTAGCACAACTGTACCAAGGAAGATGAAGATCAGGACCGACGCGAGCCGCAACCAAGACGGGTTCATGGCATTGGCTTTCTCATTGTCATTACTAAACCAGAACCGGGCGCGTGTGGCAAGGAAAATGGCGGTTTTGGCATCGGCATTGCTATGCAAAAGGCGGCGGCTTTCGCACTGGCCCATGTCGGGCCGGGGGCCGCTCGCGGTCAATAAATTAGAACTAGAGAAAGGTTAGTTATGGTGCTCCCGATCGAAGAATATACTTACGTCAGCACGCGGCTGCGCTATCTGCGCGCGGCGTCGCAGAGTCTGCCGGCCTTCAAACCGGACGGGCGCGGCGCGCTTTACATCGCCGATCAGCCGGCGCTGGCGACGCAGGCGTTCACGGATTTGTTGACGAAGTTCAATGCCGTGAATCTTTCGGACGGCGCGATGCGCACGGCGCACGCCGCCGGTCACGACGCGGCGGTGGCGGTGTACGCGTGCATGAAGTCGTGTTACCGCAAGGATCCCGGCTGCGCCAAGGGCATCCGCACGCTGCCCAAGGGGGACAAGACGCCGGAGAAAACGTTCGCGCGCATGAAGGCGCTCGCAACGCTGTGGGACTCGCTGCCCAATTTGCCCGTCATCAACACGCCGCTGGAGGTGGGCGAGATCACGGCGGGGGTGCTCGGCTCGATGGCGTCGGATTTGGACGGCAAGTTGAACACGGCCAAGGTGACGTCGTCGCAGTATTCGTCCGCGGTGGCGGTGTTCCAGGGGAAGTTGGCCGCGTGGGATAATTTCGTGAGCGCGGCGGCCATCCAGGGGCGCGTGCTCTACAAGCCGGGCACGGCGGAGCGGGCGCACATTGATCGCATCCCCACGGCGCCGGCCACGCAGCCGCCGGCGCAAACGGAGTTCACGAAGGCTGAAAATCCGGCGGCGGGCATCGTGCAACTGGAGTTCAACGCGGCGCACGCGACCAGTTTCAAGGTGTTCCACAAGGGGCCGGGCGAGGCGGCGTTCGCCGAGGTGGCGGATATTTTGTTGCCGGGCCAATACACGGCCACGGGTCTGGCGGCCGGCGCGCACGAATACAAGGTCGCGGGCGTGAATTCGCGCGGCACCGGCCCGGAGAGCAGCGTGGCCAGCGTGAACGTGGCGCAGGCGGCGGCGGCGTAGGCCGGAAGTTCTTTTTCATCCAACTGAGTCCAGACGGAGAGGGCATCGTCAGAGGAACGTGTTGGGCATAAGCGCGTTCCCTTTCATACCACTGCCGGGTGACGGTGTTAATGTCCTCATCACCCACAAGAGCCGGAGAGTTTTCTCCGGCTCTTTTGCTTTTTGGCGGGCGGATGGGATGTGCCGCGCCCGCTGTTACGTGCGCGCGGAATCGGCGGCGAAACGGGCGCGAATCAAAGCCGGATTCTTCCTTGGCAACCCGGCGAATGCTTCGCAAGCTCTGCCCATCAGTCCGTGGTTTGCCATTAACGAGTCCAGATGATGCCGAGCTTTCCCAAGACCCGCTCTCCCTTTCCGCTGCGACGTGAGCATAAAAATCGTCGCTCTCCAGGCGCACGGACGGTTCAGGAGAGGAACGGAGATTGGATCGGCCTGCACTCGGGCGACCTCCCGCTGCGAGCGAATTTCCACCGTTGAATGAGTCTTCGTCTTGAAATGCTTCAGGTTGCCCGACTGGCCCCGCGTCTCCTGGGCGAATCTGCCGAATTGGTTCGCGAGTTCCTGCTCCGGCAGTTCAACGACGACGGCGGCTGCCGCGACCGCGACGGCAACAGCGATTTGTATTACACCGTCTTCGGCTGCGACGGCTTGCTGGCGTTGCAGGCGGAACTGCCGGTCGCACGCCTCGAACACTACCTGCGCGCCTTTGGTGGCGGCGATGGATTGGACTTTGTGCATTTGTGCTGCCTGGCGCGCGGTTGGGCGGCTTTGATCAACGCCGGCAGCGGTGTCCGCGCAACCCTCGATCCGCTCGCGCGCGCTGAAATTCTCCGCCGCATCGAAGGTTTTCGCAGCCACGACGGCGGCTACCATCCCGGCTCGGGCGGCGCAACCGGCACGGCCTACGGCGGCTTTCTGGCGTTGGGCGCGTATCAGGATTTGCAATCACCGATGCCCGACCCGCTGCGGCTGGCCGAATCCGTCAAAGCCTTGGAAACCCCGGATGGCGCGTGGGCGAACGACCGCATCGTCAAACTCGGCTCCACCAATGCCACCGCAGCCGCAATTGCCTTGTCGCGCGCTTTGGGCAGGCCCGTCGGTTCGGCGGCGGGAGATTGGCTGCTGGCCCGCGCTCACCCCGAGGGCGGTTTCCGCGCGGCTCCGCAGGCACCATTGCCGGATTTGCTGTCCACCGCCACCAGCTTGCACGCGCTGTCCGGCTTGCAGGTTTCCTGCGCACCGGTGAAGGAGTCGTGCCTGGACTTTATTGACACCCTCTGGACCAACGAAGGCGGTTTCCACGGTCACTGGAGTGACGATGCCCTGGACTGCGAATACACATTCTACGGCCTGCTGGCGCTGGGGCATTTGAGTTTGTAACGCACCGGTGAGGGGTGGTGGGAAGCTGGCGATCAGCAGCAGGGAGAAGATTCGGGCAACAGACGCCAAGGAGGTGGGGGTTGGGGAACCCCGCTGAAGAAACGTTCTGTCACCCGAATCAAAATCTTCAGTCTATGCTTAATAGACCTTCAGCAGCGTGCCTCGTTCAAACAAATTACGCCATCCGTACTCTTACTCAATTTCCAGCATTTCTACGCGGGCCATCTGCCCACGCTCCGCGAGGTTCCGCCGGAGTCAGGGCGCGCGGCGAACAACGTCTTTTTCCCCATTGAGAAACTCCACCATCGCCCGCCCAAACGCGGCCAAATCCTTCGGCGTTCGACTCGAAACCAGATTACCGTCCACCACCACCGGCTCGTCCACCCACACGGCCCCGGCATTTTCCAAATCATCCTTGATCCCGAGCGACCCGGTCACGCGTTTCCCTTTCAAGATCCTCGCCGAAATCGGAATCCACCCACCGTGGCAGATGAACGCGACCAGTTTGCCCTGTTCAAAAAACTCGCGCGTCAGCGACAACACCCTGGCGTGACGCCGCAACTTGTCCGGCATGAAGCCACCGGGAATCAGCAGCCCGCCGAACTCCTCGCTCCGCGCATCGCTCAACAACAAATCCGCCGCCGCCGGGTAGCCGTGCTTGCCGGTGAAGGTCCGGCGTTCCAGCGCGGCCAACTGCACGCCAAAGCCCGCCTCCTCCAGCCGCAGCTTGGGATACCACAACTCCAGGTCCTCGTAAATGTCGTCCACAAAAGTTAGCACATTCGTTTGCACGGCCTCATGAAACCAAAAAAAACGCCGGGCGAGAACGCTTTTTCTCCAGCGTCCACCCGAGTGCCACGCGCCCGTGTGGATTAAACCTTGACCGTCGGCGCGCCCTGCCTAGCATCGCGCGCACAGCGGGACAGGCGCGGAGCCTGCACCGCCGTGCAACGACTCACTTGATGAAAGCAATTCTCGCTCTGGCAGACGGCTCGGTGTTTCACGGACAAGGCTTTGGCGCGCAGGCCGAGGCCTGCGGCGAAGTCTGCTTCAACACCTCCATGACCGGCTACCAGGAGATCCTCACCGACCCCTCCTACAAGGGCCAGATCGTGACGATGACCTACCCGCTCATCGGCAACTACGGCGTCAACACCGTGGACGTCGAATCCTGGCGGCCGCACGTCGCCGGCTTCGTCATCCGCGAACTCTCCCCCGTCGTCAGCAACTGGCGCGCGGACTCCTCCCTCGCCGACTACCTCGCCACCAATGGCATCCCCGGCATCCAGGGCCTTGACACCCGCGCGCTGACCAAGAAACTCCGCGTCCGCGGCGCGCTCAACGGCTTCATCTCCACCCACGACATTTCCGCCGCCGACGCCGTGGCCCGCGCGAAGAATTGGCCCGGACTCGCCGGCGTGGACTACGTCAAGGAAGTCACCCACAAGGAACCGTTCCTCTGGGACGCGAAGGACGAACAAAGCGCCCGCTTCAAACTCGTGCGCGGCGCGGCGTACGCGGACGCGCGCCAGGAACGCGACCCCCTGCCCCCCGCCGACATCCCGATCGTCGCCTACGACTTCGGCATGAAATACAACATCCTCCGCCGCCTCCGGCAGCACGGCTTCAAAACGCACGTCGTGCCCGCCACGACCCCGGCGGCCGAAGTGCTCAAGCACAAACCCGCCGGCATCTTCCTCTCCAACGGCCCCGGCGACCCCTCCGCCCTGGGCTACGCCGTCAGTGCCGTGAGCGATCTGGTCAAGAGCGGCACCCCCATCTTTGGCATCTGCCTGGGCCATCAGATCCTCGGCCAGGCCTTCGGCGGCAAAACCTTCAAACTCAAATTCGGCCATCGCGGCGCCAACCAGCCCGTCAAAGACCTCGAGACCGGTCGCGTCGAAATCACCTCACAGAACCACGGCTTCGCGGTGGACGCCCGCTCCCTCCCCGCCGACGTGACCGTCAACCGCATCAACCTCAACGACCAGACCGTTGAAGGACTGCGCCACCGCACCCGGCCCGTCTTCTGCGTGCAATACCACCCCGAAGCCTCGCCCGGGCCGCACGACTCCACGCCGCTGTTTGCGGAATTCCGCGCGCTGATTGAAAAATCATGAAACCTGGCGACCCGGACACCTTTGCGTTTGACTTGCCACCGCCGCTAAACATAATCGCCATCAACGATTAAGCGTATGGCGCGACTTGTCCTCCTCAGTGAGGGATTCACCGGAAAGACCTACGAGCTGAAAGTGGAAAAAACCACCGTCGGCCGCGTGTCGGACAACGCCTTTGAAATCTCCGAGGCGTCCGTCTCCAGCCATCACGCCGAAATCCACCTGCGCGGCAACGACATCCTCGTCAAAGACCTCGGCTCCACCAACGGCACCTTCATCAATGGCGAAAAAATCACCGAAGGCGTCGTCAAGCCCGGCCAGATCCTGCGCATCGGCATGATCGAGATGCGCCTGGAAACCGGCGACGCCGCCAACGCGGCCAAGAAACTCCTCGACCAGACCCGCGTCATCCCGCAAGGCGTGAAGCTCGACGAACTGGAAGGCACCCGCACGCCGCTGGACTTCAAGAGCACCACCGCCTTTTCCAAGAAGAGCAACCGGCCCGTGATCGCCTTCATCGCCGGCGTCGTCATCGTGGGCCTGATCCTCGTCACCCTGCTCGTCCTCATCGTCGTCAACAGCCTCAAGTCCACCAACTGAGCGGGGGGGCGGATTTCGGTGGCCACGCGCCGTTATCCACAGTTGACCACACCGGCGGTGAAACGAGATCAGTGGGTCGGCGGCGCATCGGGCGACAGCACTGCTTCACTGACCTACTGACTACTGGTTCACTGGCATTTTTGTGCGAGACGCGCGGACTGGTCCGGGTTTAAGGTTGGGCCAACACAGTTCGACAACGCGCCAACCAGACCAAACTTATGCCCACAAAAATCAAACCCATTCCCGATGGTTATCACACGGCGACGCCCTACTTGATCGTGCGGGGTGCCGCCGACGCCATCGCCTTTTACCAACGCGCCTTCAACGCGACGGAAACCATGCGGATGCCCGGCCCGGGCGGCAAGGTGATGCACGCGGAAATCAAGATTGGCGATTCGCCGATCATGCTGGCCGACGAGTGCCCGCAGATGAACGCGCTGAGTCCGCAGACGATTGGCGGCTCGCCAATGTTTCTCATGCTCTACGTCGAGGATGTGGACACGCTGACGCGCCAGGCCATCGCCGCCGGCGCCACGGTCGAGCGGCCGGTGCAGGACCAGTTTTACGGAGACCGCTCCGGCACGTTGGTGGACCCGTTCGGGCACCGTTGGACGCTCTCCACGCACATCGAGGACGTGTCACCGGAGGAGATGATGCGCCGCATGGAGGGGATGATGAAGTCGGCGGGGTCAGTGAGTCAGTAGTTTAGTAATCAGTGAACCAGTGGGGCTGGCGGCGCACCGGTGACAGCACTGGTTCACTGACCTACTGATGACTGGTTCACTGATGACTGGCGTACAGACAATTCATGGACGCGGATTGGCGCGTCGAACCCAGAGCCAACGGGCACGCCGGGGACGCCATGGCGCGAGGGTTGCACGGGGCCGGTGACTTTCTGCCCGGTGAGCAGGGCGTGGATGCCGCGCGCGGCTTTCTTCCCCTCAGCAACGGCGTTGACGACTTCGCGCCCGCCGTTGGCGCAATCCCCACCGGCAAAGACGCGCGGGAGGTTGGTCTGGCCGGTGGCGCGGTCGTATTGGATGACGCCGCGTGGGTTGATGTTTAATTGGGGGAAAAGTTTCTTCAACGCGTCGGCCTGCGGGTGCTGGCCGACCGCAGTGATCACCATGTCGAACGGCTCGGTGAATTCGCTGCCGGGAATGAGTTCCACCTTGCCATCGGCGCCGATGCGGGTGCGAGCGAGACGCAGGGCGCGGACGTGGCCCGCGTCGTCCGCGAGGACTTCGAGCGGGACGGTGTGGAAGAGGAAATTCGCGCCGTCGTTTTGCGCCAGCTCATACTCGAAGCCGTAGGCGGACATGTCGTCCGCGCCGCGCCGGTAGATGACGACGGCCCGCGCCGCGCCCAGCCGCCGGGCCTGGGTGACGGCGTCAATCGCGGTGTTACCGCAGCCGATGACGGCGACGCACCCGCCGACGGGCACTTGATGCAGGGGCCGCGTGTGAATCTGTTCGATGAAGTCGAGCGCATCGAGCACCTCCGGCAAATCTTCACCGGGCACACCGAGCCGCGTGCTCGCGCCCAGCCCGATGCCGAGGAAGATGGCGTCGAAATCCTTTTCCAGTTGCGCGAGAGGCACGTCGCGGCCCACCTCCACGCCGCAGCGGAATTCGACGCCGAGGCTGCGCACCAACTCGACTTCGGCGAGGCTGACCTCCGGTTTCATCTTGTAGTACGCGATGCCGTGGGTGTTGAGGCCGCCGGCGCGCGGTTTCCTCTCGAAGACGGTCGCGTGGTGGCCGAGTTGGGCGAGTTCCGCCGCGCAGCCGAGTCCGGCGGGGCCGCCGCCGATGACGGCGACGTGCCGGCCAGATTTCGCGGCGGGAGCGGAGAGGACGTTGATTTTCTTTGCGTCCACATAATCGGTGGCATGGCGTTGGAGCCGGCCGATCTTCACAGGGTCGCCTTCGAGATCGAGCACGACGCACGCGCCTTCACAAAGCACGGCGGTCGGGCACACGCGGGCGCAACTCGCGCCGAGGATGTTCGCGGAGAGAATGGTGCGCGCGGCGCCGGTGAGGTTGCCGGTGGTGATTTTTTTGATGAAGGACGGGATGTCAATGCCGGTGGGGCAGGCCGTGATGCACGGCGCGTCAAAGCAGAAGAGGCAGCGGCTGGCTTCGATGACGGCTTCCTGCGGCGAGTAGGGCGGCGTGAGTTCCGCCAGGTGGGCGGCGGCGGTCACGGCGTCGAGTCGTGGAGCAATGGGCATGTGGGTTCAGTGCGCGCACCGAACGGTTGCACTATAGGGGGCGGGTTGGTAGTTTCAACGCCAGACTTAACACGCACACCCACACACACGTTTATGCCACGCATCATCCGAGGCGGACTCATCCAAAACAAAGTCACCCACGAGGGCACCGCGCCGCTCGCCACGATCAAGCAGGCGATGATCGAGAAGGCGATGAAGTTCATCGAGGAGGCGGCGCGCAAAGGCTGCCGCGTGGTGTGTCTCCAGGAGATTTTCTACGGGCCGTATTTCTGCGCGGAGCAGAAGACGCATTGGTACGGGATGACCGAGCCGATTCCGGGCGGCCCGACGACGCAACTCATGTGCGAGACGGCGAAGCGGTTGGGGATGGTGTTGATCGTGCCGATCTACGAAGTCGAGCAGCCGGGGATCTTTTACAACACCGCCGCCGTCATTGACGCGGATGGCAAATACCTGGGCAAGTATCGCAAGAACCACATTCCGCACTGCGACCCGGGCTTCTGGGAGAAGTTTTATTTCAAGCCGGGCAACCTCGGCTATCCGGTTTTTGACACGGCGGTGGGCCGGGTGGGCGTTTACATTTGTTACGACCGGCATTTTCCGGACGGCGCGCGGTGCCTGGGGTTGAACGGGGCGGAGATTGTGTTCAATCCCTCGGCGACGGTCGCGGGCCTGAGCGAATATCTCTGGAAGCTCGAACAGCCCGCGCATGCCGTGGCCAACCAGTATTTCATCGGCGCGATCAATCGCGTGGGCGTGGAGAAGCCGTGGAACATCGGCGAGTTTTACGGGCAATCGTACTTCTGCAATCCGCGCGGCCAGATGCTCGCGGTGGGCAGCCGCGATCAGGACGAACTGGTCGTCGCGGACATGGACTTCGACCAAATCGCGGAGGTGCGGCACGTCTGGCAATTCTACCGCGACCGCCGCCCGGAAACTTACGGGGCGATCACCGCGCCGTGATCAGGCGGCGCGGGGCCGGCGCCCTCCGCGCGTTTGACTTTCTGCCGGCGCAGATTTTCCAGTGCGGTCAGCGCGGCGTTGCTTTCAGCGCCTTTCTTGCTCTTGCCCTGGCCGCGGCCGAGTTCGATCCCGGCGTGGAAAACGGCGCACTCGAACACGCGGTCGTGGTCCGGCCCCTTGGCGAAGGTCAGTTCGTAAAGTGGGGCCTCGGTGGAATTCGCCTGCAACAATTCCTGCAACTCGCCCTTGGGATTTTCGAGGCTGGGGATTTCGTTCAGTTCGCCAAAGGCGTCGCGGAAACACCGCAGGATGAACCCGCGCGCCGCGTCGTAGCCGCCATCGAGAAACATCGCGCCGACCAATGCCTCGAAGGCGTCGGCAAGCGAGGACAGACGCTGGCGTCCGCCGCTGATTTCCTCGCCGCGGCTGAGAATCAAATGCTCGCCGACGCCGTGGCGGCGCGCTTCGGCGGCGAGGGTGTGGCGGTTGACCATCTGCGCGCGGGCCTTGGTGAGCGGGCCTTCGCCGACGTTGGGAAATTTTCCGTAAAGCTCATGCGTGAGCACCAGGCCCAGCACCGAGTCGCCGAGGAATTCCAGGCGCTGGTTGTGCGGCGTGCTGCCGGGTGATTCATGCACGACGGACGGATGCGTCAGCGCCAGCCGGAGCAGTTGCTCGTCGCGAAAGACGTATCCAAGTCGTTCCTGGAGGGCGGCGAGATTGGGCACGGCAGTGGGAGTTAGCGGGCCGCCGGTTCAGTCGCCGCCGGGGCCGGCGCATTCTCCGTGGGCGCGACCGCGGAAATTTCCGCCGGCACTTCCGGCGTCTCCACCGCCGGTGGCACGGGCAGGGAAAGTTGTTCCGCCGGCGGGTTCAACCCGTGTTCGAGCAGCGCGGCGACGTCGTGCTGGACTTGCTGGAGCTGGTTGAGCTGCAGGTTGGGATCGGGAATGGTGAACACATCGCCCGTCCTCGGTTGCTCGTAGATAAACACGCGCTGGCCGTCGCGCACATACTGTTCCTTCACCTTGAGCAGGCGTTTGCGTTCCAGCATCACGGCGAGAATGTAGGCGGCGGGGGCGTGCTTCGGATCGCCCAGCTCGATCAATTTGCGGAGCAAACTCTCGGCGGTGTCCTTCTGGATCGCCTCCGGCGGCGCGGGCGGCGGCGCTTCATAGACACCCTGCCAGTGGGAGACGAAGCCCTTGCGGTCGCTGGCACCCTGGCCGTGTTGGGACTGCCAGCACGCAGCGCAGATGTCCTGGCGCGCGAACTCGTGTTTCTCGTCGAACAAGAGGGTGTGGTAGCCCTGCTGGTCGGCGAACGGCTTTTCGCAGGCCTGGCAGGCGTGCGCGCGGGATTGGATGTTCCAGTCGTTCATGAAAACGTGCTTCGCAAATGTGGCGGCATTATTGGCAACACCGGCGCAACTGCAATCCCATTTCAGCGGCGACCGGACAAATTGACACCTGCGCGCGGGCCTCACCACCTGTGCTGGCGCGGCGAATCCCGGCCGGACATTCGCGTTGACGAGTCCGGCGGCTTGGTTAATCTCGCGCCATGCTATTACGTGGCCTTTGGTTTGGCGGCGGGGTTGGCCGGGCGTTTTTTTATTGCCCGGCGAACCGGCGTTTTCGGCTGCGTTAGACTTTTAACCCAACCCAAACCGCAGGTTCACCGCCTGCGGTTTTTTTGTGACCGCTCATTATGATCATTGTCCTGCGACCAAACATCTCGAAGAGGCTGGAGGCCGACGTGCTCCGCGAAATCCGCAAGCTCGGCTATAAGCCACACATCATGCGCGGCGTTGCCCGCACCGTCATCGGCGCCATCGGCGACGAGCGCACGCATCAGACGCTCGAAAGCCTCACGACCTGGCCGCAGGTCGAGAGCGTCATGCCCGTGCAGAAACGCTTCAAACTCGTCAGCCGCGAGGCGCACCCGGCGGATTCCACCGTCAACGTGCGCGGCCACCTCATCGGCGGGAAAAAAATCCACGTCATGGCCGGGCCGTGTTCCGTGGAGAGCGAAAAACAACTGCTCACCACCGCCCACGCCGTGAAAAAGGCCGGCGCGACCATCCTGCGCGGCGGCGCGTTCAAACCGCGCACGTCGCCGTATGAGTTTCAGGGCCTCGGCGAAAAGGGATTGAAGCTGCTGGCCAAGGCCCGCAAGGAAACCGGCCTGCCCATCATCACCGAACTACTTTCCGAAACGCAGGCCGACATGGTCGCCGAATACGCGGACATCCTCCAGATTGGCGCCCGCAATTCGCAGAACTTCCAACTGCTCATCGCGGCGGCGAAGACCGGCAAGCCCGTGCTGCTCAAACGCGGTCTCTCGATGAAAATCGAGGAGTGGCTCCTGGCCGGCGAATACATCCTCGCCCACGAAAATCCGAACCTCATGTTCTGCGAGCGCGGCGTGCGCACGTTCGAGACTTACACGCGGAACACGCTCGACCTGTCCACCATCCCGATCATCAAAAAAGAGTCGCACTGCCCGGTCGTCATTGATCCCAGCCAGGGTGCGGGCCGCGCGGATCTGGTCGTCGCCATGTGCAAGGGCGCCGTGGCGATGGGCGCCGACGCGCTGCTCATCGAGGTGCATCCGAATCCCACCGAGGCGTGGAGCGACGCGGCGCAGCAGGTGTCGCTGGATGCGTTTGCGAAGCTGATGGAAGAACTGAAGCCGTTCATCGCGGCGGCCGGGCGGGAGTAATATGATCCATGCGCCGCCGACCAGCGTCAGGTGCCCTATGCTGCGAGCCGCGCTTTGACCAACTCAAGAAGCTGAGTGACTTGGTCCAACTTGGCGCGGAAGTCAGGCCAATCGGCGTCGTCCAAGTCGAAACCGGGATAGCGGTCCGTGAAGTAAGCTTCCGTGAGCGCCTCACACAACGGATCAATTCGCTCCATCAAATCGGAGCCGCGCGCCCGCAATTCACCGGAGAGTTTTTCGAGGTCGTGAGTTTTCTCCAGAAACCAACCACGCCGGATGAGTTCAGCCTTCAGCACTTTTTCGAGAATTTCGGCAAGCTTGCTGCGAGACATGGCAAAGCTGACTTCGCGTTCGGCCAGCAATCGCACCCCTTCCAGGTCGCACTCGGCGATGAACAACCAGTCGGCGGGATTGTTGGAATCAGTCTTGCGTGGCAAGCAGTACCCCTTCCTTGAGGACCGTGGCGAAGAAATGATCGTGCCGCGCCTGCTTCTCCGCCAACCGCGCCGGCGTGATGGGAATGAGAGTAAAGGCTGGACGCGGCCACACAGGGCGCATCGCCTTGCGCCACTTGCCCGCCGCTTCCAATTGCCGCTCCGCCCCGTCGGCCACGATGCACAAATCCACGTCACTGTCCGGCCGCGCCTCGCCGCGCGCGTGCGAGCCGAACAGATAGACCGCCCGCACCCGCGCCACACGGCCCAGAGCCTCCAGGCATTTGGCCACCGATTCGCGCTGGGGCTGCAACCCAGTCGGCAAATTCTCCAACAACAATTTCACAATGCCTATCGTAAGTTCGTACTCGGCACCTGACAAGGCGGGAGTAGTTCGATTGCGGATTGCCGAACGCGGATTCCCGGACGCACAATCCGGCGTGGCTCCTACCGACAAACTCGATCTCGCGCGACTACATGCCGCGTTGACCCGTGCGACGACGGAGTTGCTGGCCGCGCGGACGGCGGACGGCCATTGGGTCGGCGAACTTTCCAGCAGCGCGCTCTCGACGGCGACGGCGGTCACGGCGCTGGCCCTGGTGGAGCGCGAATCTCAGAACACAAATCTCCAATCGCCGATTGCCGCCGGCCTGGAGTGGCTGGCGAAGAACACCAACGCCGACGGTGGCTGGGGCGATACGATCCAGAGTATCAGCAATCTCAGCACAACCACGCTGTGCTGGGCGGCCTTTGGCGCGATGCCGGGCGCGGATGAAAAATTCCACGCCACGGTGAGCGGAGCCGCGCGATGGCTCACCGCACACGCCGGCGGCATTGCGCCGGACCAACTCGCGCCCGCCGTCATCGCCCGCTATGGCAGGGATCGCACGTTCTCCGTGCCCATCCTGACGATGTGCGCGCTGGCCGGGCGACTCGGCCCGGGGCGCGCGGCGTGGCGGCACGTCATCCCGCTGCCGTTTGAACTGGCGGCGTGTCCGCATCAATGGTTCGCGGCGTTGCGGCTGCCGGTGGTGAGTTACGCGCTGCCGGCGCTCATCGCCATCGGGCAGGCGCGGCATCATCACCGCCCTTCGCGCAATCCCATCGCGCGATTGCTGCGAAACCTGACACGCCCGCGCACGCTGAAAATCTTGACGAACATTCAACCTTTCAACGGCGGCTTCCTCGAAGCCACGCCGCTGACGAGTTTCGTGACGATGAGCTTGGCGGGCAGCGGGCAGGCGAACCATCCGGTGACGCGGCGCGGCGTCGAGTTTCTGCTGAAGTCACAACGCGCTGATGGCAGTTGGCCGATTGACACGAACCTGGCGACGTGGCTGACGACGCTGGCGGCTAACGCAATGTCGAATGTCGAATGTCGAATGTCGAATGGGGAAAGCGACGCCCCGTCCATTCGTCATTCGTCATTCGTCATTCGCAACTGGTTACTTGCCCAGCAATACCGCGTCGAACATCCCTACACGCACGCCGCACCGGGCGGCTGGGCGTGGACTGATCTGCCAGGCGGCGTGCCGGACGCGGACGACACGGCGGGCGCGCTGCTCGCACTGCGACGTCTGGGGCCGCTGGATGACGAAGTCCGCGCCGCCGCCAGCGCAGGCGTTTCGTGGCTGCTGGACTTGCAGAACCGCGACGGCGGCATCCCGACGTTTTGCCGCGGCTGGGGCGCGCTGCCCTTCGACCGCAGCAGCGCGGACATCACGGCGCACGCGTTGCGCGCGTGGGTGGCGTGGTTCGACGAATTGCCGGCCACACTGCAATCGCGCGTCACCGCCGCCATGGACCGGGCGCTGGCTTTTTTGCACAACACACAGCGCAAGGATGGTGCTTGGGTGCCGCTGTGGTTTGGCAACCAGTTCGCGCCGGACGAAAACAATTTCACCTACGGCACGGCTCGCGTGCTGACCGCGCTCACGACGCTGGCTGGAGAAACGTCACGCCTGCCGTTGCCGGGCCAGTCGCACACCGCGCTGAACGAGATGACAACTCGCGCCGCTGACTGGTTGCTGGCCGCGCAGAACGACGACGGAAGCTGGGGCGGCTTCGCGCGCGGCCCCGCGTCGGTCGAGGAAACTGCGCTGGCCGTCGAGGCGCTGGCGGATGTGCTCTGCGCGGGATCGGGCGGCGCGAAGATCCCGCGCGAGCGCCTACAAGCAGCGGTGGCGCGCGGCGGTGGCTGGCTGGTCGAGCGGGTGGAGTCCGGTCAGTGGACGCAGCCCGCGCCGATTGGCTTTTATTTTGCGAAGCTTTGGTATTACGAAAAGCTTTACCCGCTCATCTTCACCGTCGGCGCGCTGGCGCGCGTGGCGAAAACCATCGGTTGAAAATCTCCTGTTCAACCACGGGCGACCGTCCTACAAGAATCGCATGAAACCCATTCTAGCAACGCTCGGTCTGCTGGCCTTGACTCTCTCCTGCCGGGAAGCGCACGCCGCCCGAATCGTGCTCGTCGCCGGCGGCGGCACCAACACCGCCGACAAAGTGCCCGCCACGGAAGCCAGGCTGGGCGCCCCGTTCGGCGTGGACTTCGACCGCACGGGCAACCTGTTCCTCGTCGAGATGACCGGCCAGCGCGTCCGCAGGATGGACACAAAAGGAATCCTCACCACCATCGCTGGTAACGGCGCGAAGGGTGGCGCGGGCGACGGCGGGCCGGCGGCGCGGGCGCAGTTCAACGGCATTCACAACCTCGCCGTCACGCCGAACGGCGACATCTTCCTCGCGGACACCTGGAACAATCGTGTCCGCAAAATGGAAGCGAAGACCGGCACGATTTCCACCGTGGCGGGCACGGGGGAAAAAGGTTTCAGCGGCGACGGCGGCCCGGCACCGCAGGCGCAGTTCGGCGGCATCTACTGCGCTTCGTTCGACGCGCAGGCGGAGCAGCTTTACCTCGCCGATCTCGACAATCTCCGCATCCGCGCCGTGAACTTGAAAACCGGCGTCGTCCGCACCGTGGCGGGCAACGGCCAGCGCGGCGTACCGCCCGACGGCGCGGACGCGGTCAATGCGCCGCTCGTGGACCCGCGCGCGGTGATCGCCGACCGACTGGGCAACGTTTACATCCTGGAACGGAGCGGCCACGCCTTGCGCGTCGTGGATGTGGGTGGAAAAATCCGCACGGTCGCCGGCACCGGGCAGAAGGGCGCGGGTGGCGACGGCGGCCCGGCGCGGCAGGCGACGTTGAACGGGCCGAAGCATCTGTGCCTGGATCTCGATGGCAACATCTTGATCGCCGACACGGAGAACCATGTCATCCGCAAGTTCCTTCCGCGCGAGGGAACGATCGTGCGGGTGGCGGGAACCGGGAAGAAAGGCGCGAAGGGTTTGGGCGGATCGCCGGAAGCGGTCGAGTTGAACCAGCCGCACGGCGTCTGCATGCATCCGTCCGGCACGCTCTACATTAGCGACAGCAGCAACAACCGGGTGTTGAGGCTTGAGCGTTGACGCGCCACTCCGTCAGGCGGACTGGCCCTTCAACTTGCCGGAAGCATCGGTGGATTCCTGATCGAGCGGCGTCACTGGATCGATCCAAATCCAGCAAATGGCGCCCATGAAATAAATGATCGAGGAGATGGCGAAGGCCAGTTGCCAGTCGCGATTGGTGTTCGCCAACACCAGCCCCACCACCAGCGGCCCGGCCATGCCGCCGAAGTTGCCCATCATGTTCATGCTGCCGGACATCGTGCCCGCGTATTTGCCGCCCACGTCCATGCAGGTGCTCCAACTGCCCGGCATCGTCAGGTCGTTGCAAAAGCTCGCCATGCCCATCGAGAACATCGCGAGCAGCGGATCGCGAATGTAGAACGACGCCATCAACAGCACCGACGCGCCGGTGAAACCAACATACGCAAACCGCCGCCGAAGCTTCACCACGTTGACGCCGCGCTCCAGCAGCCGACCGGAAATCGCCCCCGCCGTGAGCGAGCCGAATCCGCCGAAGAGCAGCGGGACTCCCGCCAGCGCGGCCGCGAGCACCTTCACGGTGGTCTCCGGACTCATCGAGCCTTCCAGCAGGCCCGAGAGCCACTTCATGAAGGCGTTGGCCTTGATGTCCATGCCGCGCTCCGTCCGGAGATATTCGGGCAGCCAGGTGATGTAGAAATACCAGCCGTAACTCAGGCAGAAATATTGCGCCCACAACAGCCAGCTCGTCGGGCGCGTGACCAACGTGCGCCAGGGAACGTCGCCGTGGCCCTCGACGTTGCCCGCGTTCTCCTTGAGCAACTCCAGTTCGGCGGCGTTGAAGCCTTTGTGGTCGCGCGGATTGTCCCGAAACCAGAAGTAGAACGCCACCACCCACACCACGCCCAGCAGGCCGAAGATCAGGAACGCCGTCCGCCAGCTCACGAACGTCATCACCGCCACCACCAGCAGCGGCGTGAACGCTCCGCCCCAGCGCGCGCCTATCCACATGATCGCCTGCGCGCGGGTGTGCTCGGCCTTCGGCAACCACGCGCTGAACGCCTTCGTCAGGTTCGGGAAACAACCGGCCTCACCCGCGCCGAAGAGAAACCGCGTCACCCACATGGACCCGTAACTCCACATCCACCCCGTGGCCACGGTGAAGAACGACCACCACAGCACGACCCGCGCGAGCACCTTGCGCGCGCCGATCTTGTCACCCAGCCAGCCGGTGGGAATCTCGAACAGCGCGTAGGCCAGGCCGAAGGCCGAGAAGATCGCGCCCTTCTGCGTGTCGGTGAGTTTCAAGTCGCGCGCGATCTCCGGCATGGCCTGCGAGATGCACACGCGGTCAACGTATTGGATGACGGCGAGGATGATCGCGAACGCGATGAGCCAGTGGCGCGTGCGAGTGGGCGGGGCGGAGAAACCTGGCGCTGGCAACTTGGTTTCCGGAGTTGGCTTCGGGGTCACGCGCAGAGCCTAGCGGGCACGCGCGCGGGGGAACAAGCGGAAAATCTGAAACGGTCGTGAGCGGGAACAACTGGAGACGAGGGTTCACGCAGGGGAACTGTCCCTGGGTCGTGGGCTGAGGCGGCCGGAGCGAAGCGGGCGGCATCGGCGTGACGCCGGCTCGCTGCTCGACCTGGCGCAGCAGAACGGCGTGGCGATTGACTCCGGCTGCCGCGCGGGCAACTGCGGCACCTGTCTGGTGGCGATATTGGAAGGCGAAGTCACCTACCTCCGCGAGCCGGGCATCACCGTCGAGCACGGCTCCTGCCTCACCTGTGTCTCCGTGCCCAAGACCGCGCTGACGCTCGACGCGTAAAGTGGAAACGGGGGAACCGCGAAGCGGGTCAAAAGAGGGAGTTGCACGCCCCTACGCACAAGCCGGCGATCCCCATTGTTCAAATCGGTCTGAGGCCACACACACATTTGAAGCCATTCTGCTCTGCAGGAAATTGCGTCCGCTACGGCTCACTCGGGCTTGCGGTGGATCAACTCCCCACGCTCGACGATAAACTTCACCGGGATCTTCGGGTTGTTGATGTCCCTGCCGCCCGAGTCGTGCCACTTCTTCTCCCACTTGGAAAAGTAGGGTTCCAATGCCGCCGGAGTCAGTAGGTAAATCGACTGAAGCTCAATGCCCTGGTAGATCGCGCACACCCAACTCACCGTCCGATATTTAGCGAGGATGACCGGGTTCAAGTGATGGTGCGTGGAGAAGCTCTGCGTCAGCAGCGTGTTGACCGACTTCAATTCGTACTCGTTGCCCTGGTCATCGTGTGCATCGTTGCCTTCGCGACCACCGAGTCCCTTGAGACCGGTGATGAGCAGCACTTGGAGCAGTTTGCCACCATTGTCCTGAAAAATGTCTCCGATGCCGTGATTCGACGCGAGAAGTTGATACTCGCGGATGTAGGGAAACAGCCGATCCAGTTCCGCCTTGTCGGGGTGCGGCGTCATCGTTTGCCCTCCCGCAGCAATTCCGGCAGCGCGACGCCTACCGCCGCCGCCAGCCGTTCCATGTTGTCAATGGACACGTTCCGTTCCGCGCGCTCCACCGAACCGACATACGTGCGGTGCAGGTTCGCCAGTTCCGCCAAATCCTCCTGCGAAAGCTTCCTCGCCTGTCTTGCTTTGCGCAAGTTTTCCGCGAAGATGCGTCGGGCTGCCGGCATGGATTTCACTGTCGGCAGGCTATCGAAGTTGACGACTTTACATCTACAGCCTTAAAGTAGCTTTATGTTGCCCGACACGCTTACGCCCGCCTACCTCACCAACTGGGGCGCGGCGTATTGCGGCGACTCGCTCGACCTGCTCGCCGCCCTGCCGGACGCCAGCGTCAACCTCGTCCTGACCAGCCCGCCCTTCGCCCTCCAGCGCGAAAAGGAATACGGCAACAAGGCCCAGGCCGAATACGTGACGTGGCTCGCGAACTTCGCCCGGCTCGTCCACCGCAAGCTCAAGGACGACGGCAGCTTCGTGCTTGACCTTGGCGGCGCCTACGAACCCGGCTCGCCCACGCGCAGCCTCTACAACTTCCGTGTGCCGATCCATTTCTGTGACGAACTCGGCTTCCATCTCGCCGAGGATTTCTACTGGCACAACCCCTCCAAACTCCCCAGCCCCATCGAATGGGTCAACAAGCGCAAGCTCCGCGCGAAGGATTCGGTGAACACCGTCTGGTGGTTCGGCAAGACGCGCTGGCCCAAGGCCGACGTGACCAAGGTGCTCACCGCATACAGCGACCGGATGAAGAAGCTCCTCGAAGACCCCGCCGGCTTCTACACGCCGAAGAAACGCCCGTCCGGCCACGACATCAGCAAGGCTTTCGCGAAAGACAACGGCGGCGCCATCCCGCCGAATCTCCTGCAAATCCCGAACTCCGAATCCAACGGCAGCTACCTGCGCGGCTGCAAGACCGTGGGCGTGAAAGGCCATCCTGCCCGCTTCCCGGCGAAGCTGCCGGAGTTCTTCATCCGCTTCCTCACCGAGCCAGGCGATCTCGTGGTGGACATCTTCGCCGGCTCGAACACCACCGGCTCCGTAGCCGAGTGCGAGGGCCGCCAGTGGCTCGCCTTCGATGAACGCCTCGACTACCTTGCCGCCTCGTCATTCCGCTTCTTCCCCGAAGCCGCCACCGACGCCGAACTCAAAGCCGCCCACGCCGCAATTCTCGCCGGCAAGATCGCCGACCTGCGCCGCGATGTGTTTCAGACGCCCCGCCCCGCCCCGCGAAATGGAAAAGTCCACCAACCTGCGACTCCGACCCAATGCGTGCTGGTGCTGGCTGAATCAGCAGTGCCGTACCGCGTGGTCAATTCGAGGAAGCCGGCCGCAGCGGCAAAGCGCCTGAAACACGCAAGCCGATGACGTAGCTCGGGCGTAAACACGAATTGCATGAACGGCCACTAATTGTATTCGTGTAAATCCGAGAAATTCGTGTCACGCCTCGCGCCTGCTGAACGAAAACACCAACCTGTTCGGCAATGCCCTGCAAGTTAGACCTGTCCCGGATCGTAGCCCAAACTGAACATTGCGTTGCGGATATCTTGGAGAGTTTGTGAATTCACTCCGGAAGAGTCGAGTTCTCGCCACACATTTTTGACGTACTCAGAGTAATAAAAGTACTGGGGCTTTGATCTAAGGAAAAAAAGCACGAGATCGGCTGTGGATTGCGGGAACGCTTGCGTCAGTTTCTTCTGATCAATCCGGTAGATCAAATCTGCATGTTCAAGTCGAACCAGTCCACTCATCGAAACAGCAAGGCGGACCGCATCTGGAAAATATTTCCCGAAGCATAGCGAACAGAAGACTAGTTCATTCGCCTCTTTGGGCAGGAGCGGCTTGGGCGTCCCAAGCAAGCGCGCTTCCCAGTACTGCTTAAACCATCTTTCCCATATTTTTTCGGCTGCGTCTGTCTCCGTATCTTGGAGTAACCGATCAATGACCCACGCCAACTTTTCTCGTTCTTGGTCTTGGAGTTTCTGGAGTACCGTCGTCAACCAACCATTTGAAATGGGGTTCTCCATCCGAAAGAGGGCGATGCCTCCGATGTGTGTCGCGACGCGCTCGCGCACATCCTCTGGCATCTGGGCAATCCGGTTGATAGCTTCGTTGAAGTAAGGGAGCAACTGTTCCGTGAAGCCGGGTAGCCAGCGGCCCCAGAATAAATAGCCATGCCAGCATTGCATCGCTCTCCGTGCATCATTTTGCCAGTTGAAGAGGGGCAGTAGCCTCGCTTGCGCGAACGACGGATCAAGCGAGAAGAAATAGTGGAACTGGCTGGCTATGACAACTCGCGCGTGCGCTGCAGCACCTTGCGTCCCCATGAGCATTCCGCTAATGCCGTTTGCGATTCCCGCCGGGAGGCCACGCCAAGAGTCACCGGCTAGTTTGCGAGCCGCTGATACGCGCTGAAGCCAGAATTCGGCAAGTTTGCCTCCCGGCCTGTTGATCGCGACTGCCAGCCAGTCTTCATGATCTTCCTCGTCTGGTGGATCGCTTGACAGTGCGATCTTCCAAATCCTTTCGGCAACCCGTTGCGCGTCTTCCATCTTCTCCGCCGGTAAAGAGTTTTGTTCCCGGCGGGATCCGTGTTCGAGGACTTCAGCAAACGCGGTGAAGAAGCCGGCTGGGGCTTGGACCGTCTCCACCAAACTGAGCACGGACTGCCACTGCTCGGGATAGAGGGTGGCATTCCGCCACCCCTGACACACACACTCCCAAAGATCTGCATCAACCAAGCCGCGAGTTACGAGAGTCTGTATCCAGTGGATTCCCCACTCGGGCTTTTTCGCTACCACAGCGGCCACAACGCTACAATGGTCGGCACGAGAGCGGTCCATGGGATGGCGAGGAGTCCAGGCAAGGAGTGTGTCAAGAAAAGCCTGGGGCGTTTGCGAAGCGACATCGTCGATGTTGAATCCTTCGGTTGGGTCGATGGTCTCGACGGCACCCGATGTGAAGTCTAGTTCTGGCTCTTCTCGCTCCGCATAATCAGGGTTCTCGGCTTTTAGCGTCTGCAACTTCTGATCAGTGAGCACACAGGTCGGAGCAGAACGCTTAAGCCAGACGATCAGATTAAAGGTCTCGTATTGTCTCGTTCGATCTTCAAGCCCGTCAAGCAGCTCGCCCACAGGCCCCTGCATCGCACGGTCCAGCAGGTCGCGTTTCACTCGATCACTGGCTCCTGCATACGTCAGGCGGAGAAACAAAAAGACGTCCGTTTTGAATTTGTAGAGCAGGTCATTGTCAAGGAGCCATTGCAGCTTGTCGTCGGCAGTAACATCAGTCCTTTTTGAGAAACCGTGAACAGCCAGCCTTCGGAGGATTGGAGCGCCAGACCCAAACCATTTCTCGATGAGTTGCGACCCTTGTTGGGGCCGTTCCCGCAGCATGAAACCGGCAATATCGCGCGCAGCATCGATCAAAACGTCGATGACCTTGGGGAAATGGTCTTGCGGGTGCGCCTCAATCGACTGGCGATGAAAGTAAAAGCTGTCGTAATCCCGACGCGCCCGACCAAAGATCTCCATCAGCCCGTGAGCAGCAGCAAGATTGGCCGTGACGACCGGCTCAAGATCACAGGCGTACGCTGCCAAGTTTGGCTTCAGTAGCCGCTCCCATGCCTCAGATACCCAATGCTCCTGATCGCGGAGGAGCGTGATATCGCAGTCAACCTTCTGCTTTTGTTCCTCCAGCTCATCCAGAAGACCCCACCGCTCCTTTAACACCACCCGAGGTTTCGTGATCAAGTCGAACAGAATTACAGAGGCAATTCTGTCATCGGCAAAACGACAATGGCTGAGCAAAGAGGCCCAATCTCCATTGGACAGCACATCATGCGGTTGGCTCGTGAGAAGGGCAACCCAGCGGGAGAAGACTGTGTCAACAGATGTATCGCGGTCACGAATGCTAAGGCGACGCCAGATGCACCAACAAAGCCAAGGATGCAGTCGGTTGTTATTCCGTTGGATCGCGGCCATCAGGTCTTGCGTGTGCGCAACCATAAACTCATCGATCAACCAGAACCCTAAGGCACGTTGGAATTCGTTGAGTTCCGTGCGGGGATCAAACAGCGGCTGAAGGATCTTGTGACGTTCAAGCCAAGAGATCCATTCTGGGAGTCTGGCGTGTTTGAGAAAAACCCGTGCGGTTTCCAACTCGGAAAGCGAGAACTTGATGTAATCAGAATCTTCCCCTTCAAGAGGTGGCTGGGCCTCTGCAATTGCACGGATGCGTTGTGCCTTTTCTAGCAGGCCTCGCCGAAGCTCGGCGACCCACTCCGCCATTGACTCGGTGATTGCCTCATGCTGGTTCTCCCCTAGATGCTTCTTGTAGGTAAGCGGTTGGATGCCCAGAAACTCCCACTTTGCAAGGGACTCTTTGTCATCCGTTGTGAAGGCAAAGCGGCGTTTCTGGCCTACTGGTGGAAGGCCGCGAGCAAGGTAGTTCATCACGGTATCGTTGTGGCTGTAGCCCACAAAAAGAACCGTGTATTTTGAGAACATCGAGGCAAGAAACCGACTGGCCCATGCCTGCGTTAGATAGGCGCGTCCAAAACCCTCGTCCGTCAAGATGCACCGCCTCGGATCCTTTCCCGCGCACCCGTGCAAGTAAACGAGTCCGCTGAAGTCATCGCCGAGAGGCACAGCCGGTGCATAGTAGATTTCTCCATTCTCACCGAAGCATTCCCGGATCGTTGTTGAAAAGTGCGTGTCGAAGTTAGTGGTTACGACACGCGCCTTGTCGCCTGAGGGGAAGATCTGCATCAGCAGATTGTGAAGAACGTGCGGTTTGGTTTGCTCGTTAACCAAAATTCGTGCCGCAGACTCATGGACGTGGACGCCATTCTTCTTGAGGCGACCCAAGTAGCGGTCTTCCGGTTCGCTGGCTTCTCTGTCTATGCCTGTTGAAGCACCGATCCGCGTGGCCAACTCGCCAAACAGCGGAAGTGACGACGGCGCTGGATTCGAGACACCAGCCCCTGCAAAGATGACTAGTTCACCTGCCATCTGCGCACGCAGAAGTTCCTCCGGGAAATCGATGCCTTTGATGAGCATGCAATTATCTTTCCGCAAGGAGTTTGCTGAGTGCGGCTCAGTTGTCGAATCGAATTGAGCCGTTCGCACAGATGGCGGCGGCGAATCGCGGCGGGGCAATCGGAATCGTGAGGCGATTTCTGATGCTGGCGTTCCTGCCGAGAAACCACTAATGCACACGAATGCCTGTGGCGGATGCTCTGGCCGACATGCGGATTCTCCGCGAGCCTTTGCAGCGAGTGCCGGAGGGTTGGCAGCAAACGCTCGCAGCTTGGGAGCTAAGGTTCGCGTCGTAGCAGCCAAGGCCCGCACGTTAGGAGATTCGGGACGGGCCTTGGCTGATTCGGCCCGTCCATTAGGAGATAAGCGACGCGGGTTATCAGCTAAGGTGCGAGCGTTAGCAGCAAATGCCCGGGCATTTCCTGCTAATGCTGGTCAAATTTTGCCCAGTCGGGCAAGTTGGGTCCATTGGGGCGGGTTTCCGAACCGTCCGTTTCCCTTTTTTTGCTGGGTTTTCAACGGTTTGGACATTGTCGCATGGCTGCCGGCGTCACCCGCAAAGACACCATCGTTCGCCGTCCCCGCAAGGCGAAGAATGTGACGTCGCTGGACAAGGCGGCGTAAGCCGGTTGCTCCACGCACGCGCCGGAGGGCTGTGGCCCGTCCGGCGCTTTTTGTTTTGGCCTGTCGCGAACTTGCAAGGTTGTCCCGGGCTGTCTGTGCGGCGCGGCGCGTTCAGTCCGAGCTCCGAAGTTGAACTCGCGCCAAGTCGCCGAGGCGCAAAGCCAGAACCACTTCAGGCGAGTTTATCTGGGAAAAGTTCCCGGCGGCGGCGTCCCCAAACCCTTTGCGCCTTGGCGTCTTGGCGCGAGGCGATTCCGTGGACCACCCCGGCGTCAGTTTCCCCCGGCCCATTTCGGCGGTTGCTTCAATTGGTAAAGCATCTCGCCGGCTTTGGGCACGAGCAGCACGCCCTCGGCTTCCCGGTTGGCGAAGTCCGCCGGGTTGATGGTGCGCGGGTCGCGGTAGCCGAGGTTGATCTGCCGGCACTTCGCGGGCGGGATGCCGGTGGCGAGCGTCACGCGCGCTCGGAGTTTTTCCACGCCGTTTTCAAACGTGCCGATGCCGGCGACGTGCGTCGAGTGCGCCAGCACGCCCCACGGGTGATGCTTAAACCGGTCCCATTGCTTGAGAAAATATTCCACGCAGTGATAGCCGACTTCCTCGATGACCGCGCCGTGGCTCACGCAAACTTCCGTGATGTGCGGCGCGTAGATGATCAACTCGCCGCCGTCGGCCAGCACGGGCTCCAGTTTGTACATCGCCTTGCCGCCGGTCCACAGTTCGTCGTAAATCGGCTGCGCGCAGGAGAGAATGGTGTGGAACGGGCGGTCGCGGTAGGTGATGTGAACCTGGCGCGAGAGTTCGCTGGCGGCGTCCCACGCGGCTTCGGGCGTGCCGGCGTAAAGGCCCGCGAGCGTCTTGTCCGGCGCGACCACCATGCAGAAGCAAAGTTTCTCCACGTTCACCATTGCGCCCGCGCGATCCACCACGCGGCGGACGGGCGTCCACTTGTTCCCGATGATCATCGGATTCGTCACCACCGCGCCGAGCCAGTGGAAAAAATTCAGGATGCGCGGGCCGGCCACACCGGGGAAAAGATATTTGTTGCCGCCGGAGAAGCCGACGACTTCATGCGGAAACACCGGGCCGATGATGACGATCTGATCGTAGTCGAACAGCAGCCGGTTGATCTCCACGGGCACGTCCATCGCGAAGAGTCCGTTGGTGAGCTGGCTGATGTCGGCGGCGGGGATGACGCCGATTTCCCTGAGCGCGGCGGGGCTGTTCCAGGCGTGGTTGAAGAATTGAACGCGCCGGTATTCCCCGCCCCGCTCGGCCTCGGTGATTTCCAGCCGCTGGCAGATCGCGGCGTCGCTCATCGGCTGGTGCGTGCCGAGCGCGATCATCACGTCAAGCGCCTTGGTGACGGCGCCGATCTGGCGGTGCAGCGTCTGGAACAGCAGGCCGACGGGCGCAGTGCGCGTGGCGTCTGGCACGATGACCAGCACGCGCTTGTCGCGGTAAGCGTCGGGCAGACAGGCGCGGGCGATGACGTCGGCGACTTGTGCATCGCCCAATTGGCCGGGGAAGGCTTGTTTACCGATTAGATTCATTGGGCATTAGTCATTGGGCATTTCACATTTCACAATTCCGGGGGCTGGCGTCGCGATTTGGTTTTTGCAGTCGAGATCGACTTGCCAAGAATTTTCACCAACTCCTCGCACTCGGCCTGCAAGTCCCCGACTTTCTGTTCGTGCAACAAACCTGCGAGCGGGATGAATCTCAGCCAGCCGCGTGTTTCCTTCAACTCCTTCAGAGCGATGCTCAACTTGTGAACGAAGTCGTCGCGGCTTTCCGCCGCGCACCCTTCGTCGTAATTCGGCGGCGAGGACGTGCCGGAACGCACGAGTTGTCCGGCGACGTGCCGGCCCACGCGTGTGTCCGGCAGCGCGTCCACGACCTTGCAGACGCGCGCGGCAAACTGCCACAGTCGCAATGAGAGCTGTTCCGAATTCATGGACGCGCTCCATTTGTTTCCAATGGTAAATGTCCAATGCTCAATGCCCACTGACAAATGAACGGCATTTTCATTTCACACAGGAGATTGGTGCATGGTGATGGCTACAGGCTAAATCGTCTGCGCCAGGAACCCGCCGTCCACGCGGATGTCCGTGCCCGTCACGAAGCTGCTGGCCCGCGCGCTGGCGAGAAACACCGCCGCGCCGATCAATTCCTCCGCTGCACCGAAACGCGCCATCGGCGTGTGGCCCCAGATGGCTTTGGTGCGCGCGGTGGGCGAGCCGTCGTCGTTGAAGAGCAGCTTGCGGTTTTGTTCGGCGGGGAAAAAGCCGGGAGTGATGGTGTTCACGCGCACACCTTTAGGCGCCCACTCGCGCGCGAGGAATTGCGAGAGGTTCAGCACCGCCGCCTTGGCCGCCGAGTAACTGACCACGCGCGAGAGCGGCAGATGCGCGGAGACGCTGGCGATGTTGATGATGCTCCCCCGTCCACGCCGGCACATCGCCGGGCCGAATTCCTGGCAGGGCAGCAACACGCCTCCCGCGAGGTTGAGATCGAAATTCGCCTGCCAGTCGGCCAGCGCGATTTGCTCGAAGGCGCGTTCGGCGGTCACGGTGACCTTGGGATCATTGCCGCCCGCCGCGTTGACCAGAATCGTGGGCGCGCCAAGTGCCGCCTCCAGTTTTTCGTGCGCTTCGCCCAGGCTGCAACGCGAGACGGCGTCCGCGCTGAAAAACGCAGCTACCCCGCCGGCCGCGTGGATGGATTTCACGCGCGCCTCGCCGCGTTCGGCGTTGCGGCCGAGCACGGCGATTTTCGCGCCGGCGGCGGCGAGTCCTTCGGCCAGCGCACCGCCCAGCACGCCGGTCGCGCCGATGACGACGGCCACTTCGTTGGAGAGATCAAACAGTTTCATCAAGTGCGCGAATTGTGGGCGAAGCGTTCCCGGCGGTGAAGGGAAAAGTGGGCGGTTGGACATTGCGGCGGCTGTGCCGCTTCGCTAACTTCGCCGCATGAGTTCGCATTCGCTGGGAAAATTTCCCGCTTACCGGCCGCGGCGGTTGCGCCAGTCGCCCGCGCTTCGGCGCATGGTGGCCGAGACGCGCCTGAGCGTGGAGCAACTGGTTCTGCCGCTGTTCGTCCGCGCGGGCCGCAAGCTGCGCCGCGCCGTCGGCGCGATGCCGGGCGTGTTTCAATTCTCGCCCGATGAACTCGTGAAGGAGGCCGCCCGCGCCCATCAACTTGGCGTGCCCGCCGTGCTGCTGTTCGGCATTCCCGACCGCAAGGACGCCAAAGCCAGCGGCGCGTACGCGCGCAACGGCATCGTGCAACAATCCGTGCGTCTGCTGAAAACGGAGCTGCCCGCGCTGCTCGTCATCACGGATGTCTGCCTGTGCGAATACATGGAGCACGGCCACTGCGGCATCGTCCATCAAGACGCGAAGGGGGCGCGCATCTTGAATGACCCCAGCTTGAAATTGCTGGCACAAGCCGCCGCCAGCCACGCCGAAGCCGGCGCGGACATGGTCGCGCCGAGTGACATGATGGACGGCCGCGTGCGCGCCATCCGCGAGCGGCTCGACCGCGATGGTTTCGCGGACACGCCCATCATGTCCTACGCGGCGAAGTTCGTGTCGGCGTTCTACGGTCCGTTCCGCGAAGCGGCGGAATCCGCGCCGAAGTTCGGCGACCGGCGCAGCTATCAGATGGACGCGGCGAACGCGCGCGAGGCGCTGCGGGAAGTCGCGCTGGACCTGGAGGAGGGCGCGGACATCGTGATGGTGAAACCGGCGCTGGCGTATCTGGATTTGATTCACCGCGTCAAAACTGAGTTCGGCTATCCGACCGCCGCGTACGCCGTGAGCGGCGAACTGGCGATGGTGAAAGCCGCCGCCGCCAACGGCTGGATTGACGAGCGCACCGTGACACTCGAATGCCTGCTGGCGATGCGCCGGGCCGGCGCGGACATTTTGATCACCTACGCGGCGACGGACGCGGCGGGATGGCTGCGGGAGGGGTGAGACCGCACCTCGGCTGGTTTGAGTGGAGTGGCGTCACGGGCGGAAGCTCAACACTCAAAGTTCAAAACACCAAAGCGCGGCACCGATTGAACCCGCTTGGGCTTGTGGCTTGGAGCTTCTCTTGAGCTTTGACCTTTGAGCTTCACCCAGCCCGTCACTTCTTCATCGCCGGCGGCATGGGCGCGAAGACTTTGATGCCGATGCCCTCGGTGGTCACGCTGCCGGCATAGACGGTCATGTAAAAGTACTTCGCGATCTTGTCGAACGACGGCAGCAGCGAGAAGTCCACCCAGTCCTTGAACTTGTTGTCGCCTTCGCCCATGCCCAGGCGTCCGGCGATGGGAGAATTCTGGAACAGGTTGGCGAAGGTGCCGGATTCCTTCTTCATGATCTCCAGCACCGACCGCATCGTCTCGGCCTGGTTCTCGTAGCCGAAGAGGCCGGTGCTCATGCCGCCGACTTTTTGCGCGGCCTCCGTCAGGCCGGCCGTTTCGCGCAGAGTCTTGCCCTTGTTCTCGCTGCTGCGGAGGTATTCCTCAAGCATCGCCACGTCGGTGGACATGGCCACGTAACCGCCGCTGGCCGAGTAGCTCAACGCGCGTTCCACCGGTCGGCCGCCGCCGGGGCCGGGGGTCGGCGGGAGTCCCATCGTGTAAACAGTGCGGCCGAGAAATTCGCGCTCCTTGAGCTTGGCGTTTTGTTGTGGGAGCAGCGAGCCGAGCGCCTTGAGCGCGGCAGCAAGTTGCTCGGCTTTCGGCGAACTGAGCAGGAACAGGGACGGCGGCGAGTTCAGATCCGCCAGGGTCGGTTTGCGCGGGCTTTTCTGATACGAGATCAGGTCGTCGCCGAGGTTGGCGATCAGGTTTTTGCGCAAGTCGAAGTTGGGATCCTTGTCCTTGCCCGCGTTGTCCATCACGAGCTTGAGGACGCCGGCGGCCTGGGGGGAAATTTCGACCAGCGCGTTCTCGATCGTGGCCCAGCCCTTTTGCGCGTCGAGACGGACACGGGAAAATTTCACCGCGTCGCCGGGCACGAACGGCGGCGGGCTGGCGTCCCTGGCATCAAACGCGAGCAGCTTGAACAGGCCTTTGCGGGCGGCTTCGGGAACACTGATCAGCAGGTTGAACAGGCAGCCTTCCGGCGTGTCACGCAGGTTGACGGACAGGGTTTGCAGCCCGTTGAGGCCGATGGCGGAAAGAATTTTTTCCGGCGTCGGCCCCATGCCTTTGGGCTCGGCACCCTGGCCCATCTGTTTGGCGACCAAGTCGAGAATGGTTTTCAAATTGACCCAGAGGTAGCCGGGGGAGTCGCGGAATAATCCGGCGTAGTTGGCGGCGAAGGCGGGCTGCTCCTCCAGGCTCGGCACCGCGCCGCCGCCCTGGCGAATCAAGATTTTTTCAACGTCCTTGGGGGAAGTGCCGACGATCAGCAGCGAGTCGGACTGGCCGATGAGCCATTCGATTTTCTTGCCGGGCTTTTTCGGCTTGGGCGCGTCGAGCGTTTCGTTGCCGGCGTTGGGGTCGGGGAAAATCTTGTCCAGAGTCTTGGAAAGATCGTCGGAGCTAAAGATGAGGGTGGTGAATTCCACGTCACGGATTTTTTCGGTCTTGAGCTGCTTGCCCCCGTCCACCCACTTCTTTTTCATCGTGGCGAGATTGGTTTTGAGCGTGTCGGTTTTGTCCCGCGCGTCGAGCAGGAAGAGGAAGCCGGGCGTCGCGTCGGTCTTGTCGTCCCCGCTGGCCGCCATGATGGCCAGCGTGACCTGGCCCTGCGCCAGGCCGGAATAGTCGGCGAACTTGAAGCCGAATTCCTTTTCCAGCGGCGCAACGAGATCGGATTTGAGTTTGCCCAGGAATTTTTCCTTGAACGCCTTGAGTTCCGGATCGGCCCACAGCAGCGTTGAGGGCCATTGGCTCCACATCGTCCGGGCCTTGGCGTAATCGGGAATGGTGAACACGCCGAGCGTGTCGGCGGCCAGAAGCTTTTCCGGAGGCGGCGTGGGGGCGGCGAACGCGAAGACCGGCAGGAGAACGAGCAGGGCGGCGAGTTGTTTCATATTCAGTATCAGGTTCGTGTCATGTTCAAATCCAGGGGAGCATTTAACATTCCGGCGAAAACTTCCAAGCTCCAAATCCGGGACGGCGCGGAACGCCGGACGAATTCTGCGGTCATCAGGGTGGTGAAGCCGGGGCGCACCATTTTTCTTTTGACAGCCCCGTGCGTTGCGAGTGCTATTCGCCGACACAAGTTTAATCGCAGCGTGCTCGTAGCCGCTGAACTCAACCCGGAGAAAGTTATGTCATTGATGCACAAAATCTGTCGTCCGTTGCTCATCGCGGTCGCGGCGCTCGCCACCGCGTTCACCGTCCGTGCCGAAGTCAAAATCCCCGACGAATACAAGACCGGCGGGTTCGCCATCGGCTGCCAGGCTTACACCTTCAACCGCTTCAGCGTCTTCGAGGCCATCGAGAAGACCGAACTGGCGGGCGGCAAGGTCATCGAGTTTTATCCCGGCCAGAAACTCAGCAAGGAGGAGCCGAATGTGAAGTGGGACCACAACGCCTCCGACGAAATCATCGAGAAGGTCAAGGCCAAGCTCGAGAAGCACAAGATCAAGGCGGTCAATTACGGCGTCGTGGGCATCCCGAAGGAAGAAGATGGCGCGCGGAAGATTTTTGAGTTCGCCAAGAAGATCGGCCTGCGCGCCGTCACCACCGAATCGGACAAATCCATCGAGACCATCGAGAAGATGGTCAAGGAATACGACATCATGGTCGGCTTTCACGACCATCCCAAGCGCGCCAACGACCCCAGCTACCGCATGTGGGATCCCAATTACATCGTCGAACTCACCAAGGACCGCGACCGCCGCATCGGTGCCTGCGCGGACACCGGCCACTGGGTGCGCTCCGGCCTCAAGCCCGTGGACTGCCTGAGGATTCTCAAGGGCCGTGTCATCAGCAGCCACCTGAAAGATCTGCACGTCATGGGCGGCGGCGGTCACGACATGCCCTTCGGTCAGGGCGTCTCGGACGTGCCGGGCATTCTGGACGAACTCAAGAGCCAGGGCTTCGAGGGCAACATCTCTGTCGAGTACGAATACAACTGGGACAACTCGGTGCCGGAAGTCGGCCAGTGCATCGGCTTCGTGCGCGGCTACGGCCGGGCCAAGGGCTGGTGAACTCCGCGCGCATTCTTTCGCCAGGCCGCCCGAATGGGCGGCCTTTTTGTTATGACAGCACTTCCCCAATTTACCTTTGACCGTCGGAAACAATTTCCAGAGTATCCGCCCATGAAATCTTCCAACCGCACGAAGTTTTTTCTCCCGCTCACCGCCGCCCTTCTCCCGCTCGCCGCGTTCGCCGAAGTGAACCATGTCGAGAAGCTCGCGCCCGACGTTTACTTCCACGAAGGCGACCTCAAGGGCCACGGTCATTGCAACAACGGCTGGGTTGTCTTCGAGGATTACGTCCTCGTCATTGACGGCAACTTTCCGTCAGGCGCGCAGGAGATCATCCCCAAGATCAAGGCCGTCACCGACAAGCCGATCCGCTTCGCCTTCGACACGCATCATCACGGCGACCACGCCTACGGCAATCAAGTGTGGATCGAGAACGGCGCGACGCCCGTGGCCCACGTTGGCGTCGTCGAGGAGATGAAGAAATACGAGACCGGCTACTACGGCGACAAGCCGGGCCGCTGGGAGGACGCCGCCAAGGGCCGCAAGGACGTCGCCGCCAGCAAACTCAAGCCCCCCACCCTGCTCTACCGCACGGACATGATTTTCGACGACGGCAAGCATCGCGTCGAACTGCTCCACTTCGGCGTCGCGCATACGCGCGGCGACGGCTTCGCGTGGCTGCCGAAGGAGAAAATCCTGTTCACCGGCGACGCCTGCGTGAACGGCCCCTACAATTTCACCGGCGACGGCGACATCGGCCAATGGATCAAGACCCTCGAAGCGGCGAAGAAACTCGGCGCGAAGATGATTTGCCCCGGCCACGGCCCGGTGGGCAGCGGCGATGTGCTGACGGACCAGCAGGCGTACTTCGTCGAGCTTCGCAAACAGGTGAAGAAGTTCGCGCGCAAAACGCCGGAGCAAGTGAAGGCCGCCGTGAATGACATCAAGGCCGCGTTGCTCAAGCAGGAGCGCATCGCCCGCTACGTCGGCGATTTCTTTTCCGCGCAAGTGGAGAAGGCTTACGTGGAGATGGGCGGAAGGCCCTTCCAACCCAAGCAGACCGAAGCCGACTCGCACCAGCAGCACGCCCACGCCCACGGCGGGCACCTGCACACGCACGAACCCGTCGCTGCCTCCGGGAAATAGTCCCAACGTCACCATGAAACAAATCCTCGCGGTCCTGTTTCTCCTGTCGCTGGCCCCGGCGTGGGGCGCGGACGTGACCGACATCCAATCCTTCCTCAAACGGGAAATCATCGGCACCAACACCGCGCTCGCCGAAGTGCAGGCGTTCACCGAGGGCCGGGTTCCGCTCATGCCGGCGGTGGCGTCCGCCGCCGAGTGGGAAAAGCTCGCCACGCAGATACGGCGCGACACGCTCGACCGCGTGGTCTTTCGCGGCGCGGCGGCGCGGTGGCGGAAGGAGAAGACCAAAGTCGTCTGGCTCGAAACCATCGCGGGCGGCGAGGGCTATCGCATCCGCAAACTGCGCTATGAAGCGGTACCCGGCCTGTGGATTCCCGCGCTGCTCTACGAACCGGAAAACCTCTCCGGCAAAGTGCCCGTCGCGCTCAACGTCAACGGCCACGAAGGCATCGGCAAATCGGTTCCCTACAAACAAATCCGCTGCATCAACCAGGCGAAGCGCGGCATGATCGTGTTGAACCCGGAGTGGATCGGCATGGGCCAGTTGCGGGGTGCCGGCTACGAGCACTACAAGATGAACCAGCTCGACCTCTGCGGCACCAGCGGTGTGTCGCCGTTCTACCAGGCGATGGCGCGCGGGCTGGACATCCTGCTCGATCACAAGCACGCCGACCCGGAGCGCGTGGCCGTGTCCGGCCTTTCCGGCGGCGGCTGGCAGACCATCTTTATCAGCTCGCTCGACCCGCGCGTGAAGTTCTCCAATCCCGTCGCCGGCTACTCCAGCTTCCGCACGCGCGCGCGGTTCCTCTCCGACCTCGGCGACTCCGAGCAGACGCCCTGCGATCTGGCGACCGTCACCGACTACGCGCACCTCACGGCGATGATGGCCCCGCGCGCGACGCTGCTCACCTTCAACGCGAAGGACAACTGCTGCTTCGCCTCCGCTCACGCGATGCAGCCGTTGCTCGACGCGGCGCTGCCGATCTTCAAACTCTACGGCAAGGAGAAGAACCTCCGCACTCACATCAATCACGAGCCGGGCGATCACAACTTCGGCCAGGACAACCGCGAGGCGCACTACCGGATGCTCGGTGAACATTTCTTCAGCAAGGCGCGCTTCAACCCGCTGGAAATTCCCTGCGACGACGAGGTGAAAACACACACCAATCTCCTCGTCGAAATCCCCGCGGACAACGCCACCTTCAACAGCCTCGCCCTCGCGCTCGCCAAGGACCTGCCGCGCCAGCCGCGACTTCCGTCGAAGCAGGCCGCCGCCGAAAAGTGGCAGCAGGCCAATCGCGTCAAGCTCCGCGAAGTCGTCCGCGCCAAACATTCACACCTCACCGCCGGACGCACCGCCACGGCCACAACCAACGATCTCCAGGCCACGTTCTGGCGGTTCCGCGTGGACGACACCTGGACCGTCCCCGCCGTCGAACTCGCGCGCGGCGAGGCGAAGGGCGTCGTCATCCTCATCGCCGATGGGGGCCGCGCGAGTGTCGCCGCCGAGACCGAACAGTTGCTCGCCGACGGTCGGCGCGTGCTGGCGGTGGACCCGTTCTACTTCGGCGAGTCGAAGATTCGCAGCCACGATTTTCTGTTCGCACTGCTCGTCGGCGCGGTGGGTGAGCGGCCGCTGGGTATTCAGGGCGGACAGCTTGCTGCCATCGCCCGCTGGGCCAAGGTGCAGTTCCCATCCGGCCCCGTCAGCATTCTCGCCGTTGGCCCGCGGGCGAGCGCGTTTTCGCTCGTGGCGGCGGGCTTGGAGGAACAGGCCATCGGCGCGCTCGAACTGCGCGGTTCGCTCGGCAGTTTGAAGGAAGTCATCGAACAGAACTGGGGCGTGAACCAGCAGCCCGAACTGTTCTGCTTCGGCTTGCTGGAGAGTTTTGACCTCAAACATCTCGCCGCCCTGGTTGCGCCGCGACCCGTGGTGTTCGCGCAACCGGGCGACCGACTCAAACAAGAGATGGCCGGACTCGGCCAGTGGTATTCCACCCTCGGCGCGAAGTTCAATCCACTGCGGTAGCTCCGATTACCACCGTTGACGGCGCCACGTATGAAACCCACCACCAGCATCGGCGAGTATCTCATCCAACGCCTTCACGCGCACGGCGTGCGTCATGTCTTCGGCATTCCGGGCGACTACGTGCTGGGCTTCTACGACCAGCTTCAGCGCAGCCAGCTCACGCTCGTCAACACCTGCGACGAACAGGGCGCGGGCTTCGCGGCGGACGCCTACGCGCGCGTGCGCGGTCTGGGCGCGGTGTGCGTCACCTACTGCGTCGGCGGGTTGAAAGTGGCCAACACCACGGCGGAAGCGTTCGCTGAGAAGTCCCCCGTGGTCGTCATCAGCGGCGCGCCGGGGATGAAGGAGCGCGAGAAGAACCCGCTGCTGCACCACAAGGTCCGCGAGTTCGACACGCAGAAGAAAGTTTTCGAGCAACTCACCATCGCCTCCACGGTCCTGGGCGATCCGCAGACCGCGTTGCAGGAGATTGACCGCGTGTTGCACGCGGCGTTGCGCTACAAGCGGCCCGTGTACATCGAACTCCCGCGCGACCTCGTGACCGTGCCGGGCATTCCGTATCACCGGCCGGAAGAGCTTCACGAGGCGAGCGACCCGCGCGCCCTCCGCGCCGCGCTGGCGGAGGCGGCGGCGATGATCAACGCCGCGCGGCAGCCCGTCATCCTCGCCGATGTGGAAGTGCATCGCTTCGGTTTGCAACAAGTGCTCCTGCAGCTCGCGCAGACCACGAACCTTCCCGTGGCCGCCACGCTCCTGGGCAAATCCGTCATCGGCGAGCACCACCCGTTCTATCTCGGCGTGTATGAAGGCGCGATGGGCCGCGAGGAAGTGCGCCGTTACGTCGAGTCCAGCGACTGCGTCATCATGCTCGGCGCGTTCATGACCGACATCAACCTCGGCGTGTTCACCGCGCGGCTCGACCCCGCGCGCTCCATCTACGCCACCAGCGAGAAGCTGGCGATCCGCTACCATCACTACGAGGACGTGCGGTTCAAGGATTTCATGCGCGGACTGCTGCGCGCGAAACTGCGCCGCCGCGCCCTGCCCCGGTTCAAGGCGCGCACGGGCGGCGCGCGACCTGTCCCGTTCACGCCGCGTCCAAAGAGCCGCGTCACCGTCCAGCGGCTTTTCCAGCGGCTCAATTCCTACCTCACCGACAGCACCGTGGTCGTGGCCGACGTGGGCGACGCGCTGTTCGGCGCGGCGGACCTGTTCATCCATCGCCGCACGGAATTTCTCGGCCCGGCCTACTACGCCTCGATGGGCTTCGCCGTGCCAGCAGGCATCGGCGCGCAACTGGCGAATCCGAAACTGCGCCCGCTCGTGCTCGTGGGCGACGGCGCGTTTCAGATGACCGGCATGG
>JANNEF010000385.1:0-8737 GCA_031378375.1 Verrucomicrobiota bacterium
GGCGCGCGCGCGTTCGTCGGCCTCCAGCGTTGCTTCCAACCTCCCCAGTGTTGCCGCAGGCACCGCCAGACTCGCCCGCCAGACGTGAACCTCGGCGGCGGTGAGCGTCAACAGTTGCGGGGGGTGTTTCCACACGTGCGGCGGCATAAGCAGGTTTTGCGGCCACATCTTCACGGGCGGACAATCGCTTGGCAAGCCGGGAGACGTCCGCTAAAGTTGCCGCATTCGGTCGTGAAACTCTTACTACCCATCTTGGGAATCGCGGGCGCACTCCTGTTGGTGGCGTCCGCCATCAAACCCGACGCGCCCCCAGTGCCAAAGCCCGCGCCGGCTGGGGCGGCACCCGCTGCCGCGATTACGAACACGCGCACGACGACAGGTGATGTCGCGAAAGCCTCATCGGCCACCCTCACCGCCACTTCCAAAGCCATCCCGCTCACCCCGGCCGAACAAAAACGCTTTGAGGAAGGCAAAGGCGTCTATGAAGCCACCTGTCTCGCGTGCCACCAGCAACATGGACTCGGTCAGGAGGGGCTTGCCCCGCCGCTCGTCAACTCCACCTGGACCACCGGCTCTCCCGAACGGATCGCGCGCATCGTGCTGCACGGACTGCGCGGGCCGATTACCGTGTTGAAACAAACTTACGAATTGGAAATGCCCCCGCTGGGCGTGTTGGATGACGACCAAATCGCGGCGGTCATCACCTACGTCCGGCGCGAGTGGGGCCATACCGCCTCCCCGGTGACGCCTGCCGACATCGCCAGGATTCGTCAGAAGGAAAGCGCCCGCGATGACTCCTGGACCGCCTTGGAACTCCTGAAGCTCCCCTGAAAAAAGTTCAACGCGCCTGCAACCACAGGCGCGCTGAATTCAAAACCGCTCGCGCTCTACTTGGCGCCCTGTTCAATCCACGCGCGGACCAACCCGACCTGTTCCTTGGTCAGTGGGTCGCCTTTGCCTTCGGGCGGCATGGCTTCGTCCGGGTCGCCGAGACGCGCGATGGCAGCCAGCACACTGCTCTTGGCGCTGTTGCCAGCCTCGACGATCTTGCTGTCCTCGCCGCCCTTTAACACCGCCTCCAGGCTGTCCACCCGTAGCTTGCCCTTCTGCTTTTCCGCGCCGTGACATTTGAAGCAGGACTTCTCGAAGATGGGTTTGATGTCCGCGGCGTACGTCACACCCTTCTTGCTCGCGGCCGGCGGCAACTTGCTCACATCCACGTCCGCCGCGCCGGCAGTGAGGAGCGACGCGCCCAGGGTGGAAACTACGGCCAGACTGATCATTTCAAGTTTCAACGACATAAATTTCATGGTTTCTTGTTTACCGAAGCTTGTTCAAAGACGCGGCCCCGGTCAAAAAAATTCAGCCGAAACGATCCCTTGCTGGTTTCGGAGCAATGCTTGACCGGCCCGGCAAGCTCACACCTTCGGCTCCCAACCGGGACGATAGTCGCGCGCCCACAATCGCGCAGCATTGGTATCACCGATGATCTTTCCGGTCGCGGCGTCCACCCGGAGCGCCCCGCTGGTGCGCTGGGCAATGTTGCCGAGATGACAGAGCAACGTGCTCTTCTGCCCCTCGGCAATTTCCTGATTGAGCGGCGTTCCCTTGCGAATGCCATCCACGAAATTCTGGAAATGCGGCACGTCGCTGAACTTGCCGTTCACCGCCGCCAACTCCTTGCCATTCGGATCGTAAATCTTGTAACCCGCGCCACCGCTAATCGCCATCACGCCCTTGGTGCCGTAAAACGACACGAACGGATGTGCCTCCTGCTTGCGCGGGAGACAACTGCTGCAGTCGAAATTGATTCCCACGCCACCGAAATCGTACGTCGCGGACATCGTGTCCGGAGTCTCCTGATCGTCGTCGAAATGATAACGCCCGCCGTTGCACGTCACGCGCGCCGGATAATCCACCCCCAGGCCCCAGCGCGCCACGTCCAGCGCGTGGACTCCGTTGTTCGCCAGTTCCCCCCCGCCGTAGTGCCAGTGCCAGTGCCAGTTGTAATGCACCAGATTATCCTTGTACGGGCGCTCTGGGCACGGCCCCTGCCATAAGTTCCAGTCCAGCCATGCCGGCACGACCGCCGGTTTTCCCTTGCCGATGGACCCGCGCGCATTGTCATACCAGGTGCGCGCGTAAAGCAGCTTGCCGATCTCACCCGCGCGAAGTTTCTCGATGGCCTCGATCACCTCCGGGCAACTCCGTCGCTGCGTCCCCATCTGCACCTTGCGTTTGTGTGCCCGCGCGGCCGCAACCATCAATTCTCCCTCCCGCGCGTTGTGGCTCGCCGGTTTCTCCACGTAAACGTGCTTGCCCGCCGCGCACGCGAGGATGGTGGCCGGCGCGTGCCAGAAATTCGGCGTCGCGATGAACAGCGCGTCCACCGCCCGATCCTCAAGGATGCGCCGGAAGTCCTGCACCCCTTTGGCCGCGCGTTCCTGCTTCTCCGCGACCAGTTTCGCCGCCTTGTCCGCGCGTTGCGAGTCCACGTCACATACATAGGTCACCTCCACATTGCTGATTTGCAGCAGCGCGCGGATGTGGTCCGCGCCGCGTCCCAGGCCCATGACGCCCACCACCAGTTTGTCCCCCGGCGAATCGGCGGCGCGCAGCGGACGCGTCGTGCCCCAGGCGGCCAGGCCCGCGCCGAGCACGGCGGATTGTTTGATAAACTTCCGGCGGGAGGTGAAGAGTTTCATGGCAGGGCGATGGTCCAATGGTTGCGAAATCAATGTGCTGTGCCGCAAATACTCCGGCCCGCGCCATCAAAGACAAGCGGAAACTTCCGGCAGCTGAATCCCAACTCGATTCCAGCCTCCCACCCAAGGGGCAGGCGGCCCGCGCTGCCCTGGGACACGTTAGCAAACCCGCCTCAGCACTTCCAAATCATATCCGCCACCGTGCCGTTGGCTTTGATGAACGGCAGGACGTGCTCGGTGTAGGGCACGACCACGTCCAGCACGTAAGGCTGGTCGCTGTCGAGCATGCGCTGGAGAGCGGCGCGTAGGTCTTTGCGGAACATCACCCGTTCGCACGGGACGTTGAACGCCTTCACCACGGCCACGTAGTCCGGGTAAATCGCCTTTCGGTTCTCCGGATCGCCGAGGTAGGTGTGGCCGCGGTTGCCCTCGTAGAAATTATCCTCCCACTGCACCACCATGCCGAGATGCTGGTTGTTGAGGATGATCGCCTTGGCGGCAATTTTCTCGATGTGCGCGGTGGCCAGTTCCTGCACGTTCATCAGGAACGACCCGTCGCCGTCAATGTCCACGACCTGCTTGTCCGGCCGGCCCACCTTCGCACCCAGCGCAGCAGGATAGCCGTAACCCATCGCGCCCAGACCGGCGCTGGTGAGCAACTGGCGCGGAAATTTGTATTTGTACCATTGCCCCGCCCACATCTGATGCTGGCCCACGCCCGTCGTGATGATCGCGTCGCCGCCGGTCAGTTCGTAAAGCATCTCGATCACCTGCTGCGGCAGGATCACTTCGTTCTCCTTGCCGGCCAGATGGTCCTTCATGTGGTCGGACTTGATGACTTCCTCGGTGACGCGGTAGGCGAAGGGCGCGCGGGCCTTCCATTCGGCGATCTGCTTGTGCCAGGCGGGAAACTTCTTCTGGATGGGCCGCGCCTTGACCATCGCGGCCAGGCGACCGAGCGCAAACTTGATGTCGCTCTCGATCGCGAGTTGCACCTTGCGGTTCTTGTTGTGTTCGGAGGGGTCCACGTCAATGTGAACAATCGTCCCGTGCTCGCAAAACTTGTCCACCTTGCCGGTCACGCGGTCGTCGAAGCGCACCCCGAACGCCAGCAACAAATCCGCGCCCTCGGCGAGCTTGGTGATTTTATCGGTGCCGTCGGCGAGTTTCTCTTTCTTGAACTCACCGTTCACCGCCCAGTTTGCATAAGCCGCGCCGTGCATCCCCAGCCAGCGCAGGGAAAGCTCGTGCGTCTCCGGAAACGTGCCCACGCCCATGATCGTCGTCGTCACGGGAATGCCCGTCGCCTCGGCGAACGCGCGCAACTCCGCGCTCGCGTCGCCGCTGATGATGCCGCCGCCGCAGTAAAGCACCGGACGCTCGGCTTTCTCGATCAGGCCGATGATCTCGTTGAGCGCGAGGTCCTCGGCGTGTTTCGGCGCGGGATAACCGCGCAGATGCACTTCCGTCGGCCACACCGGCTGGGTCTTCTGCTGCTGGATGTTCTTGGGGAAATCAATCACCACCGGGCCGGGCCGGCCGCTCTGAGCGATGTAAAACGCCTCCTTGACGATGCGCGGGATGTCGTTGATGTCCGTGATGAGATAGCTGTGTTTGACCACCGGCAGCGTCATGCCGAAAAAGTCCGTCTCCTGGAACCCACCCTTGCCGATCATCGCCTGCGGCACCTGGCCGGTGACCGCGATGAGCGGAATGGAATCCATGTAGGCGTCCGCGATGGCGGTGACGAGATTGGTGGCCCCGGGTCCGCTGGTGGCCATGCACACGCCGGCCTTGCCCGTCGCGCGCGAGTAACCCTCGGCGGCGAAGGAACCGCCCTGCTCGTGGCGCGGCAGGATGGTGCGGATCTTCTTCGACCGCGTCAGCGCCTGGTGCAACTCCATGCTCGCGCCGCCGGGATAGGCGAAGATGACTTCCACGCCCTCGCGTTCCAGCGCCTCGACGAGAATTTCGTTGCCCTGCATCACGCGGCCCACCTCGGCGCGGGCGGGCGCGACGGCGGACTTTTTCAATTCAGGCGCTTGCGTTGACTTGCTCATAACTCTGCTTTCTCTGTTGTTGGTGACCGGTGGTTTCGCGGTCGTGGCAATAAAAAACCCACGACCGTTGCCGGCCGTGGGTTCCTGTCGAAATTCAAACTAACCTCGACCAGCACCAACGGCGGCGGCGGCTACCAGTACGGCAACCACAACTGCTAGTCGAACATCTACGATCATGAGGTTGAGGCTAACGGGCGAGCGGAAAGTGGTCAAGCACGGATTCGGGTGCGCGAAAATCATCGCCGAAGGCACGCCGGAGGATTTGCCGCCCGCGCGGCGCGACCAGAACGATCAAAGCGGGCACAAATCCAAGGTGCCGGTGAAGAAATTGAAGGCGGGAATAGCGGCGGGTGCCGCCTCCAAGGTGTCCATCAAACCGGGTCAGACCCAAACCGGGTGAAGCCCACCGCCCTCACCCCGGCCCCCCGGGGAGAGGGAGAACCGGAGTGCGTTTCCGGCCATTCCGATGTCGCGGTTGCAGGAGCCGCCAGTCCTTGTTCCGACGCAAAGAACTCATAACCCGCCCGTGACACGCGCCTGGCCCCGCCGTGGCGAACGTCGCTCCCTCTCCTCGGGAGAGGGCCGGGGAGAGGGCGGTCGTATTCCACTGAAAACAACGAGGAGCCGCTGAGAAGGCGGGAGGCGCCAACCTCCACCCGCCGGAGTTTTCCATTTCCGCCCGCGCGCTTCCCGTTTAACCTTTCCGCATGGCCCGTGATTATGTGGTGGAACCCTTCCGTGCGGCGGTCAATCTCCAGATTGACTACGCCAAGGAACTCAACCCGCAACAGCACGCCGCCGTCACCGCCCCGCCGGGACCGTCGCTGGTGCTCGCCGGCGCGGGCGCGGGCAAGACCCGCACGCTCATTTACCGCGTCGCCTTTTTGCTGGAGCAGGGGATTCCGCCCGAACGCCTCCTCCTGCTGACCTTCACCAACAAAGCCGCGCGCGAGATGATGCGCCGCGTGGGCGATCTCCTCGGCGGCGACCTCCGCGAGTTGTGGGGCGGAACCTTCCATAGCATCGGCCAGCGCTTTCTGCGGCGTCACGCCGAGCTGGTGGGCTGGCGCAAGGATTTTACCATCCTCGACCGCGAGGACGCGCGCGATTTGATCAAGACCTGCATCGCCGAGGCGAACATAGACACCAAAGAGTCGCGCTTCCCCAAGGCCGACGTTGCGGGAGACATCTTTTCCCTCGCGGTGAATACCCGCAAGTCACTGCCCGAAGTGCTCGCGCAGCACTTCGATTACTTCACGCACCTCGCCGCGCCGCTCACCGCGCTGGAAGCCGCCTACCAGAACCGCAAACGCGCCGCCAACGTCATGGACTTCGACGACCTGCTCGTGCGGTGGCTCGCCGTGCTCCAGGAACATGCCGACGTGCGCGAGCAATACCAGCGCCTGTTCCAGTTCGTGCTTGTGGACGAATACCAGGACACCAATCTCATCCAGGGCGAGCTGGTGGATTTGCTCGGGGCGCGGCACCAGAACATCATGGTCGTGGGCGACGACTCGCAAAGCATCTACTCGTGGCGCGGCGCGAACTTCCGCAACATCCTCGACTTCCCCAAGCGCCATCCCAAGGCCGTCGTTTACAAAATAGAAACCAACTACCGCAGCACCCCTGAGATCCTCGCCCTGGCCAACGCCGCCATCACTCCGAACATCCACCAATACTCCAAGGAACTCGCCCCCGCGCGCGCCTCGGGTATCAAGCCCATCCTCGCCGCCTGCAACGACGCCCAGCAACAGGCCGGCTTCGTCGCCCAGCGGATGCTTGAACTGCGGGACGAAGGCGCCGACCTCAACCAGATGGCCGTCCTATACCGGTCCCATTTCCACGCCTTTGAACTGCAAATGGAACTCACCCGGCGCAACATCCCCTTCAGCATCAGCAGCGGCATCCGCTTCTTTGAACAGGCCCACCTCAAGGACGCCACCGCGTTCCTCAAGCTGGTGTGCAACCCCCGCGACGAACTCGCCTTCAAACGCCTCGCCCTCATGCTCCCCGGCATCGGCGGCAAGGCCGCGGAAAAACTCTGGCTCGCCTTCGCCTCCGCGTGGGGGGCCGCCGCGCCCGCGCCGGACGGCACTCCCATCGCCGCCGCCTTTCAAGCCTGCGCCGTCGCTGTTCCCAAGAAAGCGGTCCAGCCGTGGAGCAACCTCGCCGTCACCATTTCGCAAATCGAAGCGCCCGCCGTGCGGCAATCCCCCGCGCGCATGTTGCGCCTCGTCATCGAAGGCGGCTACGAAGACTACCTCAAGGAAAACTTCGACAACTACCGCCGCCGCTTGGAAGACCTTGAAGAACTCGCCGCCTTCGCCCAGCCCTTCAAGAGCACCGAGGAATTTCTCACCCAACTCTCCCTGCTCACGAACGTCGAGGCCGAGGACGACCGCAACGCACCGCGCGACACCGAGCGCGTGCGCCTGTCCACGATCCATCAGGCCAAGGGTCTGGAGTTCGACGTCGTGTTCATCATCATGCTGTGCGACGGGCTTTTCCCCAGCGCCCGCTCATTGGACCGCCCGGAGAACGAGGAGGAAGAGCGCCGCCTGTTCTATGTGGCCATCACCCGCGCGCGGAACGAACTATACCTGAGCCATCCCCTCATCCGCACCGCCGGCAGCACCGGGGGCCAGGTGATGCAGACGCCCTCGCGCTTCCTGGCCGAGTTCCCCAAGGAACTGGTCGAGGAATGGAACCTCGTTTCATATAACCCATATCATTGACCCGTGCCGCCCGGCACTGAACGGACCGCGCGCAAGAAGCGGTATCCCGCTGTTATCGGTGGAATGGTTGGAGGCAATGTTGGCCGTCAATGGGATGGACCGCCCACACCCCGGCCCTCTCCCCCAAGGAGAGGGAGGAATGTATGCCGCGCTTGGGCGATGTGGAAGTCGCGGGTAGCCGGGCGGTTTTGGCCGGACAGGCGAAGGGAACCGATGCAGCCATAGACGCGCTCCAAACCACCGGGGCGCGTCTGCTGGTCTCCCTCTCCTGGGGGAGAGGGCCGGGGTGAGGGCGGTCTTATTCCAATGAAAAGAGTGGGGAACCCAAAAAGTTCGGCGAAGTGAAGGGGAATCCGGAACATCGAACAACCAACATCCAACGGCCAACGTCCAACGGCGGCGCGAGTGCCAGGTTGGGCGTTCGGCGTTGGAGGTTGAAGATTGGATGTTCAGGAAACAAGAAACCTCGCGCGGGTAGCGCGCCATGCCCGCCGGTAAATGAGCGGGGCATTTCCGCCGGCAATTCCTGCCGTCCCCGAAACACCGGGGCACCCACCGCGCGACCGGACGCTCATCCCGAAAACATGGGACGACCCTCCGCGCGACCCGGAAGCCGACCCCAAAAGATGGGACGACCCTCCCGGCGTCAGGACAGTCATCCTGAAAACCCCGGACGAGCATCCGGGCCTTTTTTGAGCCATTCCGAAAACCCCGGGGGCGGCGGATGGCGTGCCGGCGGTGGAGTGTGGGAATTATTGCCGCCCGACGCGTCGAAAAGCGGAGACAAGTCTCCGCACTCCAAACGCTCCGCGCATCACGACGCTTGTCTCCATTCGCCGCCCCCGCGCCGCGCGGAGCGTCTTGGAGTGCGGCGGCGCCGGGACGCCGCTTTCGCGTGGCGAACCCGGCACCCATGGAAGTTGCCCCGCGTCCCGTCAATCCAAAGCGGCGTCGCGCTTCGCTTGCCGCCGCACTCCAAGACGCTTCGCGCCATCGCTCACGGCTGGGCGAGCCGGTAGAACTTCGCCGTGTTGGTGGTGGGAATGGTGACGGGATTGAGCGCCGCTGGGCGGAGATGTGATCGAAAGTGGCCGTCCACGTGGGAACCCGTTTGCGGCGCGGACCTGTGGGTCAGGCTTCCAGCCTGACGGTTAGCGGGGCATCCGTGCCCCGTGTTGCACCAGGCGCGCGTGAATAGAAACGGGCGGCAGGGATGCCGCCCGAACCGTCAGGCTGG
>JANNEF010000413.1:0-28408 GCA_031378375.1 Verrucomicrobiota bacterium
GCCGTGAATACGTGCGAGCGACTCGCGTTTGGCAGACAGGCTCATGTTCGTGACTTGGGTAACCACGAATGTGAGTCAACGTATGGTCAGACGCCTCGTCCAACTCCACGCCCCGGTAACATTTAATCTGAGTCAACTCGGGAGCCGGAGTGTGGAGGACACTCTCCTTGATATGAGCCTCACACCGTGTATGCTTCTCAAACTTATGTCCCAATTGCGTGGCTGTTTAGTGTCGTTTCTTGCTGTCTTGATGTCGGGTAGCCTGGCCTTTCAGGCGCGGGCGGCGGATTCCATCGTCATCAACGAAATCCATTACAACCCCGACGTGAAGACCGAGCGCGTCGAGTTCATCGAGTTGTACAACGCCGGCACTAACGTGGTGAACCTCGCCGGCTGGAGTTTTTCCGCCGGCATCACTTACACCTTTGGTTCGACGAACATCGCGCCGGGCGGCTACCTCGTCCTGGCACAGAATCCGGCGGCGTTGTTCACCAAGTTCGGCGCGACCTCCGTCGGCCCGTACACCGGCGGCTTCTCCAAGTACGGCGAGAAGGTGACCTTGCGCAACGCAGCGGGCGACGTGGTGGACGAAGTGGATTACAAACTCGGCTTCCCTTGGCCGACGGTGGGTGACCCACCGGGTTATTCCATCGAACTGGCGAATGCGACTTTCGACAACAGCCTGGCCGGCAGTTGGCGCGCGTCATTGGTGGGCACCGCCACCACCAGTTCCACGCTCCTCCTCAACGAGACGTCCAGTTGGAAATACGTGAAGGGCACCAACGAAGCCTCCGCGCCCACGACGGCCTGGCGCGCATCGAACTTCGACGACACGGCCTGGCTCTCCGGCAACACCCCCATCGGCTACGACCCCGGCATTGCCATGAACACGCCGCTGCCGGACATGAACGCCAACTACACATCGTTCTTCATCCGCAAGAAATTCGTCGTGACGGACCGCGCCTTGATCAACTCGCTCACGCTGGAGGCGCTCTACGACGACGGCTTCAAGCTCTGGATCAACGGCAGCAACGTCGTCAACGCCAGTATGCCCGCCGGCGAAGCGGCCTTCTCCGCCGTCGCCACCGGCACGGCGCGCGAGTCGGCTAACTACGACGCTTTTGCGCTGAACGGGTTTCAAAATTACCTGATTGACGGCACCAACATCATCGCCGTGCAGGTTCACAACATCCTGACCAACGGCAGCAGCGACTGTTACTTCGACTGCCGGTTGCGCGCCTCGACCGGCTCCGGCGATACGCGCGGCCCCACACCCGGCCGGCTGAACTCAGTCTTCGCCGCCAACCTTCCGCCGCAAATCCGTCAGGTGGACCACAGTCCCAACCAGCCCGCCGCCGCGCAACCCGTGACCGTCACCGCCAAAGTCACCGACCCCGACGGCGTGGCCAGCGTGACGCTGGAATATCAAATCGTGAACCCCGGCAACTACATCGAGATTACCGACGCGGCCTACACCAACGTGACCAACTGGATTTCGCTGCCGATGAACGACGCCGGCACCGGCGGCGACACGCTGGCGGGCGACGATGAGTTCACCGCCGTCATTCCCGGTTCGGTGCAACAGCATCGCCGGCTCATCCGCTACCGCATCACCGTCGCCGACACGGGCGGGCGCTCAGTGCGCGTGCCTTACACGGACGACCCGCAGCCGAACTTCGCCTACTTCTGTTACAACGGCGTGCCGGAGTGGCGCGGCGCGGTGCAGCCGGGCGCGGGCGGAGCCAACGGCACGGTCGTCACGTATTCGAGCAACGTGATGAGTCGGCTACCCGCTTACCATTTGATCGGCAAGAGCAACTCGGTGGCGACGGCAACATGGTTCAGCCGAGACCCCGGCGATATCTACCGGTGGGCAGGCACGCTCGTTTACGACGGGAAGGTGTATGACAACATCCATTACCGCGCGCGCGGCGGCGTGTGGCGTTACTCGATGTGCAAAAACATGTGGAAGTTCGACCTGAACCGCGGCCATGACTTCGAGGCGCGCGACAACTGGGGCCGCAAATACAAAACCGGCTGGACCAAGGTGAACCTCGGCGCGTCCATCCAGCAAGGCAACTTCAACCATCGCGGCGAGCAAGGCATGTTCGAGTCCGTCGGCTTCCGCATGTTCCGACTGGCGGGCGTGGAGGCGCCGAACACCACGTTCGTCACGTTCCGCGTGATTGACGACGCGCTTGAAGCGGACCCGGCCACGCAGTTCGAGGGCGACTTCTGGGGCGTGTATCTGGCCATCGAGCAGGAGGACGGGCGCTATCTGGAGGAACACGATCTGCCCGACAGCAACCTTTACAAGATGGAGAACACCACCGGCGAGTTGAACAACATCGGAGAGAACGGGCCGACCGACAAATCCGACCTCAACTTCGTCCTGGGTAATTACACCACCAAGCCGGAGAGTTGGTGGGCAACCAACTGGAACCTTCCCAAGTACTACAGCTACCAGGCCATCGCGCAGGGCATCCACCACTACGACATCTGCTACGACAAAAACTTTTTTTACTTCAACAACTCCGACACACGCCTGTGGGAAATCTTCTCCTGGGACCTGGACCTGACCTGGGCGGACAACATGTTCGACGCCGGTTGCGGCGGCAAGGATCGCGTTTACCAGCGCATCTTCGACGAAACCTCGCCCGCCAAGCCGAACATCGCCCGTGAATGGCGCAACCGCATCCGCGAAGTGCGCGACCTGTTCTTCAACTCCGACGAAGCGTGGCGGCTGATTGACGAATACGCCGCCCTGCTGCGCGGCCCGACCAACGGCCCGACCATCCTCGATGCCGACCGCTCGATGTGGGACTACAACCCGAAAATGGTCAGCAGCACCTACACGCCGAATCCCAGCGACAAGGCCGGCCACGGGCGCTACTACGCCTGGCCGGAGGGGTCGGAATCCTTCGCCAGCAAAAACTTCAACGGCTGCATCCAAATCCTCAAGGCGTACGTGAACCGCCGCGGCTCCAATACGCTCGACGTGACCGCCGCCGAACCGCTGCGCCCGAACCGCCCGACGGTCACCTACACGGGGCCGGTCAATTATCCGATCAACCGCCTCACCTTCCGCTCCTCCAACTTCAGCACGCCCAGCCCGACCAATGTCTTCGGCTCGATGAAATGGCGCATCGGCGAAATCTCCACCAACGCCCCCGCCTACGACGAGCCGGAGGCGCAGATTTTCGAAATCACTGCCAAGTGGGAGCAGGTCAACAACACCTTCATCGCGGATGTCACCGTTCCGCCGGGCGCGGTGCGCGTGGGCAGCCGCTACCGCGTGCGCGTCCAGCATACGGACGATTTTGGGCGCCGGAGCAACTGGTCGCTGGCGCATGAGTTCACCTGCGGCGAACCGGAGGACATCGCCGACCTGCTCAATTATCTGCGCATCACCGAAATCATGTTCAACCCGCCGCCCGGCGGTTTCGAATACATCGAACTTCACAACTCCAGCGCCACCGCCACGCTGGACCTGGCCGGCGTGAAGTTCACCCAGGGCGTGGACTACACCTGCGACGCGGGCGTCACCATTCCGCCCGGCGGCTACCTGCTCGTCATCGGCACCACGAACGTCCCGGCGTTCCGCGCCTACTACGGGCTGGACGGCAGCGTGGCGATCCTTGCTGCCTACGACGGCAGCCTTGCCAACAGCGGCGAGCAACTCACGCTGCGCACGGCGGCGGGCGGCACGGACATCCTCTCCTTCGACTACCGCGACGGACGCGGCTGGCCCGTGGCGGCGGACGGCGCGGGGCACTCGCTGGTGCTGCTCGACAGCGCGGAGGCGCAGCAACGTTCCATGAGTGGCGATTCCGGCACCGCCGAGTATGGCGGCAACTGGCGCATGAGCACCTACCTCAAAGGCTCGCCGGGCCGTGCGGATGCGCCGCCACCGGTGACCATCGTGCTGAACGAAGTCGTCGCGCACACGGACTTCACGAACGAGATCACTTCCAACGACTGGATCGAACTGTTCAACACCACCGAGACGAACATCACGTTCGGGCCGGGCTGGTTCCTCAGCGACGACGCCTCCGACTTGCAGAAGTGGCAGATACCCGCCGCGATCACCATCGCCGCGCGCGGCTGGGTGAGCTTCGACGAAGTGACCGGCTTCCACGTCACCACCAACGCCGGCTTCGGGTTGGACAAGGGCGGCGAACAAGTCTTTCTCTCGTACCTGCCCGGCACCGCCGCGGATCGCGTGGTGGACGCGGTGAGTTTCAAGGCGCAGGAAAACGACTGGTCGCTGGGCCGCTATCCGGATGGCGGCACGTTCTGGCACGCTCTCACTCCGCGCACCCGCGACACGACCAACGCCGCGCCGGCTTTGGGCGTCGTGATCACCGAAGTCATGTATCACCCGCCGGAAATCGGCGGCACCAACGACAACACGCTCGACGAGTTCATCGAAGTGCATAATCCCACGGCGGGGCCGGTGGATTTGTTCAACACCAACGGCGTCTGGCGGCTGGACGGTGTGGCGGGCGACGGGAATTTCGACCTCCCCGCAAACCTCACGCTCGTCGCGGGAGAGTATCTGCTCATCGTCAATTTCAACCCGACCAACGTGGCGCAGTTGAACACTTTTCGCGCGACGTACGGCATCTCAAACCTGAACCTGAAAATCGCCGGCCCCTACAGCGGCAAGCTCGCCAATAACAGCGCCCGCCTCGCGCTGGAAAAGCCACAGGCCTCCGACCCGCCCGGCGGCTCGCCGGACTGGGTGATCGCGGACGAAGTGATCTTCGCCGATCAGTCGCCGTGGCCCTGCGGCTCGGATGGCGATGGCAATTCTCTGCAACGTGTCAGCCCGCTGGCGCACGGCAACGACCCGGCCAACTGGACGGCGCAATCCCCCACGCCCGGCGCGGCACGCGTGCCCCTGCCGGCGGGCGTGCCGTCCATCACGTCGCAACCCGCGAGCCGGATTGTCGGAACCAACAGCAGCGTCTCCTTCAGCGTGAGCGTCTGCGGCACGCCGCCGTATTCGTACCAATGGCGGCATGACGGCACGAACCTCCCCGGCGCGACCAATGCGGCGCTTACGTTGAACAACGTCCAGCCGTCCGACGCGGGCAACTACACGGTGGTGGTGAGCAACGCGGCGGGTTCGACCACCAGCGACCCGGCCACGCTCATCGTGCAATTCCCGCCGTACATCGTCACGCCGCCGCAACCGGTGACCGTCGTGCGCGGGCAGACCGCCATGTTCAGCGCGAGCGCGGGCGGAACACCGCCATTGAACTACCAGTGGCAGTTTAACGGCGCGAACCTCTCCGGCCAGACCAATGGCACCCTCGTCCTGACCAACGTGCAAGGCTCGCAGCAGGGCAATTACGCCATGGTGGTGCAAAACAGCGCCGGCTCCGTCGCCAGCGCCAGCGCCTTCCTCACGGTGAACATTCCCGCCACGATCACCAACCAGCCCGTCAGCCGCACCGTCACCAACGGCACCATCGTCACCTTCACCGTCGGCGCGATCGGCACCGGCACCCTGCTCTACCAATGGCGATTCAACGGCGCCAACATTGGCGGTGCGACCAGCAACTCGCTGACGTTGACCAGCGCGCAGTGGGCAGACGTCGGCACATACACGGTCGTGGTCACCGACTCCATCGGATCGGACACCAGCCAGCCGGCGACCCTGTTCGTGCTGGCCCGTCCATCCATCGAACAACAGCCGACGCCCGCCAGCCAGACCGTCGCCGTGGGCAGCACCGTGAGCCTCACCATGAGCGTTTCCAACAATGCCACCCTGCCCATCACTTTCCGCTGGCGGCGCGGCTCCGTGCCGCCTCCCACCGGATCCTACATCACCAACATCACCCTCAACTCGCACACCTGCACCCTGACGCTGCCGAATATCCAGGCCACCAACACGGGTTATTGGGCCTGCGTGCCCACCAACCAGGCCGGCGGGATGTTGAGCTATCCCGGCCAGCCGTCCCTGGGCCTGAGTCTCGGCGCGCTGATTACCGTGCTGGCACCGCCTGCCATCACCCTGCAACCCACCAACCAGACCGCGGAGCCGGGATCCAACGTGACCTTCGTGGCGGCGGCCACCGGCGGAGCGCCGCTGGGTTTCAGATGGTATTTCAACGGCACCAATCTCCTCGCCGGCGCAACCAACACCTCGCTCACCATTTCCAACGCAGAGGCGGCCAGCGCGGGCGGCTACACCTTCGTCGCCACCAACCCCGTCAGTGCGGCCACCAGCCAGGTGGCGGTGCTCACCCTGCCCTTGCCGCCCACGATCCTCACGCCGCCGGCCAGCCAATCCGCGCCCGCCGGTTCCAACGCCACGTTCACCGTGAACGTGACGGGGCAACTGCCGATGAGTTTCCAATGGACCTACGCTGGAACCAATCTCCCCGGCGCGACCAATGTCAGCCTGCTGTTGACGAATCTCCAATACGCCCAGGCCGGCAATTACAGCGTCACCATAACCAACCAACTCGGTTCCACCAACAGCGGCCCCGCCACGTTGACGGTCACCGACGGCGACGCGGATGGCGACGGAATGCTCGACTCATGGGAAGCCGCCTACGGCCTGAGTTCCAGCAATGGCAACGACGGGGCGCTCGACGCGGACAACGACGGCTTGAGCAACGCGCAGGAATACCAGGCCGGCACCAACCCGACCAACGCGCTCAGCTATCTGAAAATTGACAGCATCACCCGTGACTCCGCCGGCAGTCCTTCGGTGCAAATCACCTTCTTCGCCGTGTCCAACCGCACCTACTCGGTGCTTTGCCGCGCCACGCTGCCGCCGCCACTGGACTGGACACCCGTGGCCCAGGTGGCGGCAGCAGCGACCAACCGCATCGTGATCGTGACGAACCACCCCCCGGCCGTGCCACCGGAACGGTTTTACCGTCTGGTGACCCCGCAGCGACCGTAGCCGGAGCTTTCGTGATCCACCGGTTCGTTCACGCTTCCGGCTGGCTACCGGATTAAAAGTGCCGCAGAAGCAAAACCCATTGAAAAACTGGGAAGTTCATCCGTTAGAGTAAGTAGTGAAGTTCTCGATGGCCTCGCGGGCAGCTTGGACGTGTCGGACGGGCAAAGGCCTGCCCCTGCGCAGAATCTCCTGCCGTGCCGGGGTCGTGCCCCCGCCCGGTGTTGACCAACGGTGGTTTATGTCGTCTGTTATGATCAAACGCAGTCTTAGTGGAATTATGAGAAACTTGATGCCTGTTCTGCTCGCCGCCGTCTTGCTCGGCGGCTCCCTGACCGGACAGTCGGAAACCCTGATCGCCTCCAACTCCGTCTGGAAATACCTCGATGACGGCTCCGACCAGGGCACGAGTTGGCGCGGAACGAATTTCACCGACACCGCCTGGCCGAGCGCCTCCGCGCAATTCGGCTATGGCGATGGGGACGAAACCACCACCGTCCGGAGCAATCGCGTCAGCGACAGCACCAAGATCCTCACCTTCTACTTCCGCAAAACCATCAACGTCACCGACGCCGGCACGATCACGAACATGAGCATGAAACTGCTGCGCGACGACGGCGCGGTGGTGTACGTGAACGGCACGGAAATCGTCCGCACCAATCTGCCGAATGGAACCATCACCTTCAGCACCTCGGCCGACTCCTCGATCGGCCCTCCGGTCGAACAAACCTACGCGCCCTACAGCACGAACGGCAACCTGCTCGTCACCGGCAACAACGTCATCGCCGTGGAAATGCACCAGTACGACACCACCCCGCCCAGCAGCGACGTGAGCTTCGACCTCGAATTCAGCGTCAACCGCAGCGCCGGCAACACCGCGCCGTCCGTGAGCATCTCCAACCCGGCCAATAACACCGCCTTCACCGCGCCCGCCAGCCTTCCGCTCAATGCCACCGCCACGGATCCCGAAGGCAACGGGACGATCACGAAGGTGGAGTTCTACGAGGGCAACAACAAGCTGGGTGAAGACGCCGGCAGCCCCTACGGTATCACTTGGAATGGCGTCGTCGCCGGCACCTATCAACTCACGGCCCGGGTGACCGACAACGGCGGGCTGATGGCGACGTCCACGATCGTCAACGTCACGGTCACCAACAACGCCCCCCCGACCGTCAGCCTCACCACCCCCGCCAACGGCGCGAGCTTCAGCGGACCGTTGAACCTCGCGTTGGCCGCGACGGCGGCGGACAACGAAGGCGTCAGCAAGGTCGAATTCTTCGAGGGCACCACCAAACTCGGCGAGGACACCAGCAACCCCTACAGTTTCGCGTGGAACGGGGTCACGGCGGGCGGCTACCAACTCAAGGCCGTGGCCACGGACATTCACGGCCTTACCGCCACCTCATCCGTCGCGACCATCACGGTGACCAACAACACGCCGCCGACGGTGAACCTCACCAACCCGACGAACCAGCAGAGCTTCGCGGCTTTGCCCTCCATCATAATTGACGCCACCGCCAGCGACAGCGACGGCGTTGCGAAAGTCGAATTCTACGAAGGCGTGAACAAGCTCGGCGAAGACACGGGATCGCCGTTCAGCTTCACCTGGAACAACGTGCCCGGCGGCAGCTATGCGTTGACCGCCGTCGCCACCGACGGCGCGGGCCGCGCCGCCACCAGTGCCCCCGTGAACATCACCGTGGTCGGCACCGTCAGCAGCACGAATGTCCTGATCGCCTTCGGCGCGAACTGGCGGTATCTCGACGACGGCTCGGACCAGGGCACGGTCTGGCGCAACGGTGGCTACTCGGACGCCGGCTGGTCCAACGGCCCGGCGCAACTGGGTTTCAGCTACAGTCCGCCGGAGCTGGATGAGGCCACCACCAACCGCAACCTGGGGACCAACGGCCAGCCCATCATCACCTATTATTACCGGAGTTACTTCACCCTCAGCAACGCCGCCGCCTACACGGCGCTGAATTTCCGCCTGTTGCGCGATGACGGCGGCGTGGTCTATGTGAACGGAACGGAAATCTTCCGCAGTCCCAACATGCCCGCCGGCTTGATCAGCTACACCAACCTGTCCGGCAGTGCGCAGGACAACACCGTTGACACTGGTTCGTCCAGTGCCAGCACGCTCCAAGACGGCACCAACATTATTGCCGTCGAGATTCACCAGTCCTCGGCGTCAAGCTCGGACGTCAGTTTCGACTTCGAGTTGGCGGGCGTGTTTAACAACGCGCGCCCCACCGCGACAATTACCAGCCCCACGAACGGCCAGAACTTCACCGCGCCGGTCAACCTGACCCTGGACGCCACGGCGTCCGACGGCGACGGCGTGTCGAAAGTGGACTTTTACCAGGGCAGCACCTTCCTCGGCCAGGACGCGGCGGCACCCTACAGCTTCACGGTGAACAACGTGACCAGTGGCGGCAGCTACTCGTTCCGCGCCGTGGCGCAGGACGTTTACGGCGCGCGAGGCACGTCGGCGGTGGTGACAGTCACGGTCAGCGGCAACGTGCCGCCCACGGTCAGCCTCACAAATCCGCCGAACAACGCGGTGTTCAACGTGCCGGCGGAAGTCGCGTTGAACGCCACTGCCACCGACAGCGACGGCACGATCACCAAAGTGGAATTCTACGCCGGTGCCAGCAAGGTGGGCGAAGACACCGGCAGCCCCTACGCCCTCACCTGGACCAACACCCTCGCCGGCAGCTACGCGCTCACCGCCGTGGCCACCGACAACGGCGGCCTCACCGCCACCAGCGCCCCCGTCAACGTCACCTTCGGCACGCCGCCGCCATCGGGCACTCTCGTGGCCACTGGCTCCGTTTGGAAATACCTGGACGACGGCTCCGACCAGGGCGTGGCGTGGCGCGAACCGGGGTACAACGACAGCGGCTGGTCCAACGGCGTCGCCGAACTGGGCTTTGGCGACATCGCGCAAGGCCGGCCCGAAGCCACCCTCATGCGGCGCTTCGGCACCAACGGGCAGGTCAGCATCACCTTCTACTTCCGCAGCACCTTCTTCGTGGCCAACCCCGCGCTCTACACTTCCCTGGCACTGCGCATCCAGCGCGATGACGGGGCCGTCGTCTATCTGAACGACAACGAAGTCCTGCGCAGCAACATGCCGCTTCCCCCAGCGGTGATCACCTCCGCCACCCCCGCCTCGGGCGCCGCCACCGATGACGGCGCGACCCTCCTCCAGCCCACCAACCTGCCCTCCAGCCTGCTCGTGACCGGCGTCAACCTCGTGACCGTGGAAATCCACCAGTCCGACCCTGGCAGTTCCGACGTAAGTTTCGACCTCTCCCTGACCGGCAGCACCAACAACGAACTGCCCACCGTCAGCCTCACCAGCCCGGTGAACAACGCCGTCTTCACCGACCCGGCCAATCTCACGCTCGCCGCCACCGCCAGCGACAATGACGGCACGATTACCAACGTGCTCTTCCTCGTGGACGGCGCGCTCCTCGCCGCTGACCCGACTGCGCCACACAGCGTCTCTTGGCAAAATGTCCCCGTCGGCACCTATGCGTTGACCGCCGTGGCGCAGGACAATCTCGGCGCAGCGCGCACGTCCAGTGTGGTCACGGTGTTCGTCGTCGCCGCCACCGCGCCGACCATCGCCAGCTTCGCGCCGCCCGCCGGCGCGGTCAGTTCCCTGTCGCAGGTCACCGTGAACTTCACCGAGCCGCTGGACGGCGTGAACACCGCGGACCTGCTCATCAACGGCACGCCCGCCAGCGGTGTCACCGGCGGCCCGGCCAGCTACACCTTCACCTTCCCGCAGCCAATGGACGGAGTGGTGTCGCTCACGTGGGCCCGTGGTCACGGCATTGCGGACCGTGAAATCCCGCCCCAAGCCTTCAGTGGCACGGAAACCAACGAGACCGCGCAATACACCCTCACCGACGGCGTGGCACCGGCCATTGTGGAAATCACCCCGGTCCCCGGCGCGACGCTGGCGACGCTGACCGAACTAGCCGTGAAATTCAGCGAAGCCGTCGGCGGCGTAAACGCTTCCGACCTGCTGCTCAACGGCCAGCCGGCGGAAAGCGTGACGGGTTCGGGCGATGGAGCCTATGTGTTCTCCTTCGCCCAGCCCACGAACGGCCCGGCCATCGTCGTCACCTGGACCAGCGGCCACGGCATCCGCGATTTTGCGATGACGCCCAACGCCTTCGTTTCCAACTCGTGGAGTTACACCTTGAACACCAATCTGGCGGACACCGACGTGGTGATCAATGAAATCCACTACCAGCCGTTGCACGCACTCAACACGCGCGAGCCGGTGGAGGAAGAGTTCATTGAACTGTTCAATCGGGGCGCGAACCCCGTCAACCTCACCGGCTGGCGGCTGACACGCGGCGTCTCGTTCACCTTCACCAACCGGACGCTGGCGGCGGGAGGCTATCTGGTGGTGGCGGCCAACACCGCCGCCTTTGCCGCGCGACATCCCGCCGTCACCCAGGTGATCGGGAACTGGACCGGCAGTCTGGCCAATTCCGGCGAGGACATTGAATTGGAAAACGCCCAGGGCCAGCGGGTGGATCTGGTGCCGTTTGCGGATGAAGGCGAGTGGTCCTTGCGCCAGCGTGTCAACTTCGGCGGCAGCATCTACGGCTGGACCTGGGCAAGCGATGCGGACGGCGGGGGCCGTTCGCTTGAATTGCGCAATCCCGCCCTGCCGAACAACTATGGACCCAACTGGGCCGCCAGCACTTCCAATCACGGCACGCCGGGCGCGGCCAACTCCGTGTTCAGCCCGAACATCGCGCCGCTCATTGTCAACGCGCAACACAGCCCCGCCGTGCCCGCGTCCACCAATGATATCGTCGTCACCGCCCGCATCGTGGACGAGCAGACGAACGGACTGGCGGTGACTTTGTTCTACCGCAACGCGAGCGGCTCGGAGCCGTTGCCGGCGTTCAACACTGCCCCGATGCTGGACAATGGCAGCAGCAGCGATGGCACGGCGGGCGACGGCGTGTTCGGCGTTTCGCTGCCTCCACAAAGCGATGGAACCATCCTGGAGTTTTACGTACAGGCGGTGGATGCGGGCAACCGCACGAACACCTGGCCGGCCGCCTCGCGGGAACCGGATGGCGTGACCTTCACCAACCGGGCCAACGCGCTGCTGATGGTGGACAACGATTCGGGCGTGACCAGCCGCGCGCCGACTTACCGCCTCATCATGACCGAACCGGAGCGGGCGATGCTGGCCCTCATTGACGGCGCGAACAACGCCGAGATGAACACCACGCTCATCATCCAGGACGGGTCGGGCACGCGCGTGCGCTACAATGTGGGCGTGCGGCATCGCGGCAACAGCAGTCGCGGCGACGACCCGCCGAACTACCGCGTCAACGTGCCTTCCGACAACCGCACCGACGGCTACGAGTCCTTCAATTTGAACGAGCGCTTCCCGTACTCCCAATACATCGGCGCGGTTTCTTTTCTCAAGGCCGGCGCGACCACTGAGATTGCCTACCCGGTGGTGGTGCTGGAGAACGGCGTCAACCGCGTGCCCTCCGGCTACCCGCGTTTCAATCACTATGTCCGCATTGAAGACGTGGGAGCCGACTTCGTGGCCATGCACTACCCCTACGATTCAGACGGCAATGCTTACCGGGTCGCGCGGCCGGGCAACTTCGGCCCCATCGCCACCGACCCCGCCTCGCTCATGACCAGCGGCTACTCCAAGCAGTCCAACCAGGGCGAGTGGGACTGGAGTGATCTTGGCAACCTGATCACCGCGCTGAACTCCGCGTCCCCCAATAACTTCGCCGCCGTCGCGCGCCAGACAGTGAACGTGGACGCGTGGATCCGGTACTTCGCCGTGATGACTTTGAGCGGCTTCGGCGAAACTTCCATCGGCAGCAACGGTGACGGCGATGACTACACGATCTACATGGGAAAAAACGATCCACGCGCGATCCTGATTCCACACGACCACGATACCGACTTCGGCGAAGGCGACGGCTCTGCCCAGCCGTTCACCGTCTCGATCTTCCGCATGCTCAACAACCCGGCCACTCCGCCAGCAACGCGCTTCCTGACGAACTCGGTATTTACACCGCTCTACTTCGCGGAACTCAAGCGCCAGTGTGAAACAGTGTTCCGGCCGGACGCCATCTGGAAGTTGATGGATGAAACGCTGCTCGGCGATTGGGTGGACGGCACGACCCGCGACCGCATGAAGCTCTGGGCCTCCAACCGGTGCGTGTACGTGCTCTCGCAAATCCCGACCAACCTCACCGTCACGCACTCGCTCATCATCGTGAGCGGCTATCCGCAAACCACCTCGCCCACAGTCGCGCTGAGCGGGATGGCGAACGTCATCGAAACCCGCGCCGTGAGGGTGAACGGCCAGTTGGCCACCTGGGCGCACATGACCGGCGCGTGGAGCACCACGCTGGCCCTCCAACCGGGCGTCAACCATGTGCTGGTGCAGTCGGTGGACGCCGCCGGGGCGGAAATGGCCCGCACGACGTTGAGCGTCTGGTACGACGACGGCGGCGTGGCCGACGTCTCCGGTGCCATCGGCGGCAGCCAGTCTTGGACACCCGCGGGCGGCCCGTACAACGTCACCGCGCCGCTCACCATCGGCAACGGGGCGACCCTCACCATTCAACCGGGAACCACCGTTTATCTTGCGGCCGGTGCCGGCATCACCGTCAGCGGCACCGGGCGGTTGCTGGCCGAAGGCACGGAGTCACAGCACATCCGCTTCACCCGCCCGCCCGCCGGCGCAGGAACCTGGGGCCAGATTTTTCTAAACGGCGCCAGTTCGGAAAGCCGCATCGCCTACGCGGATATCGAATATGCCGGCTCCAGCAGCGGCGCGGTCCGCGCGGACAACTCCGTGCTCTACCTGGACCATGTCGTGTTCGGCAACACGGCAGTGCAGTATTTGAACCTGAACAATTCGTCGTTCCATGTCCGCCAGTGCGTGTTCCCCAGCAGCAGCGGAGTGGAATTGATCCACGGCAGCGGCCTGCCCGCCGCCGGCTACGGCATCCTTGACGGCAACTGGTTCGGCACCACCACGGGGTTGAATGACATCATAGATTTCACCGGCGGTCAGCGGCCCAACGCCATCCTGCAAATCCTCAACAACACCTTCACCGCCGCCAGTGATGACCATCTGGATTTGGACGGCACGGATTGCCACATCGAAGGCAACGTCTTCATGAACGCCCACCAGGGCACGCCGGGTGACCCCGATACTTCGAGCGCCATTTCCGCCGGACGGGATGGGGCGAACACGGCGGAAATCACCATCGTGCGCAACCTGTTTTACGACTGCGATCACGCGGCGCTGGTGAAGGAGGGCAACTTCTACACGCTGGCAAACAACACGATGGTGAAGATGACGATCTCAGCGGTGAACTTCGACGAACCGCTGCGCGCCGGCATTGATCCCGGCCTGGGCGCCGACCTGGACGGCAACATCATCCTGCACACGCCACGATTGTTCGAGAACCAGACCAACGGCTTCCAGAACGTCACCGTCAACCGCTGCATCCTGCCGGCCAGTTGGCCCGGCACGGGCAACCTGGTCGCCGACCCGCTGCTGACCCGGACCAACGGCGTGACCTGGCAAACCATCCGGAGTGATTTCCGCCTGCTGGCGGGTTCGCCCGCGCTGGGCACCGGACCGAATGGACTGGATCGCGGGGCCTTGGTGCCGGCGGGCGCTTCGATCTCCGGCGAACCGGTGTCACCCACGCCAGTCACCACGGCCACGCTGACGGTCGGCGGGCCAGGCATCACGCATTACCGCTTCAAACTGGACAACGGCGGCTACGGATCGGAAACGCCAGTCGCCACGCCGATCACCTTGAGCGGGTTGCCCGGCGGCCTGCACACGGTGTCCGTCATCGGCAAGAATGACGCGAACGTGTGGCAGGAGGCGACGAACGCGACCTTCGCGCGTGCCTGGTTCGTCAAACCGACGTTGTCCGGCCTGCGCCTCAATGAAGTGCTCGCACGCAACACCTCCGGCGGCGACCTCATCGAAATCTACAACGCCAGCGGCGGCGCGGTGAATCTCGGCGGCCTGAGCATCACGGACAACCCCGACGACCCACGCAAGTTTGTGTTCCCGTCCACCGTGTTGGCCTCCGGCCAGCATCTGGTGCTCTACGCGGACAGTGACAACAGCCCACCGGGGCTGCACCTGGGATTCACGCTCAAGGGCGAGGGGGACGATCTATTCCTGTTCGATGCCGCCGGCATGTTGCTTGACTCGGTGGAATTCGGTTTGCAGCTCGCGGACCTGTCCATCGGACGGCTCGCGGATGGAACTTGGGCGCTGAACACACCGACGTTCGGCTCGAACAATGTCGCTGCCCGCACCGGCGACCCGGTCGCGCTGTTGCTCAACGAGTGGCTGGCGGCGGGCGACGTGGCCACCGTGGATTTCATCGAACTGTACAACCCCGGTTCGCTGCCGGTGAGCCTGGGCGGCCTCTACCTGACGGATAATCCCATCGGCGCGCCCAACCGCCACGAAGTTGACGCCTTGAGTTTCATTGCCGGCGGTGGCTTCACCGTGTTCTTCGCGGATGACAACGCGGGCGCGGGCGCGAACCACTTGAATTTCAACCTGGCTGCCGAGCACGGAATCATCGCGCTGATGAACCGGAACCTGTCGCTGATTGATTGCGTTTTTTATGACCGCCAGACGAACAGCGTTTCGTATGGCCGCAGTCCGAATGGGGCGGCCACGTTCGGTTATTTCCTCGCGCCCACGCCCGGAGCACCCAATCCGGGGCCGCCGCTGCCGCCCGGCACGCACGTCGTCATCAACGAGGTGCTGGCCAACAACGTCACCTATGAGCAACTGGACGGGAAGACCCCGGACTTGCTGGAGCTGTTCAATCCCACGGCAAGCCCGGTGGATTTGTCAGACATGAGCCTGAGCGACGCGAGTGCCGCGCAGCCGCCCGTACCGCGCAAATATGTTTTCCCCAATGGCGTGGTGATTCCAGCCTTCGGCTATCTGGTGATCCGGTGCGACAGCGGCGCACCCGCATCGGCCACGAACACCGGCTTCGGCCTCAAGGCCAGCGGCGGTTCGGTGTATCTCTATGACAAGCCCGCCAACGGCGGCAGCGAAGTGGACTCCGTGACTTACGGCTTGCAGGCGGTGGATTTTTCCATCGGTCGTGTGCCCAGTGGCGACAACAACTGGGTGCTGACCACGCCATCGTTTGGGTCGGCGAACAACGCCACGTCGATGGGCAGCCGTTCGGCACTGCGCATCAATGAATGGATGAATAACGACTCGTCCGGATCGTACGCGAACGACTGGTTTGAAATCTACAACCCCGCGCTGGCGCCAGTGGCACTGGCCGGCCTTTACCTGACGGACAATCTCAGCCCGGCCAATCACACCAAATACACGATCCCGGCGCTGTCGTTCATCGGCATCGGGCTTTACGCCTATCAGAAATTCGAGGCGGACAATCCGACGCCGCCCTTTGATCCGGATCATGTCAACTTCCGGCTGAGCAACTCCGGCGAATCGCTCGGCATCTACGCGGGCGTCAACCAGCCCATTGACACCTACAGCTTCGGCAATCCGGGACCGGGTATCTCGCAAGGCCGCCTGCCCGACGGCAGCAACACGGTGGTTTCGTTCCCGGCCACGCAATCGCCCGGCGACGCGAATTACCTGCCGCTGACGAACTTGGTGATCAACGAAGTCCTGTCTCACACCGACCCGCCGTTTGACGACGCCATCGAACTGCGCAATGTCTCCGGTGCCAGCGTGAACATTGGGGGCTGGTGGCTCAGCGACCAGAAGCGCTCCTTGAAAAAACACCGCATCCCCGACGGCACGGTGATCGCCGCCGGCGGCTTCAAGGTGTTTTACGAACATCAGTTCAACCCGGACCCCAATAACTCCTCGATCTCCTTCTCGCTCGACTCGGCGAAAGGCGACCAGGTGTATCTCTCGCAGGGCGTCGGCGCCGGTGGCGCGAACGTGCTGACCGGCTACCGGGCCACGGTGAGCTTTGGCGCGGCGTCGAACAGCGTCGCCTTCGGCCGTTACACCAACAGCGTGGGCGACGTGCATTTCGTGGCGATGAGCGCCCGGACATTCGGTTTTGATAACCCCGAAACCACCAACGAGTGGCATTCCGGGATGGGCCTGGCCAACGCTTACCCGCGGGTCGGCCCCATCGTCTTCACGGAGATCATGTATCATCCGGCCGACCTGGCCGGCGGCGCTGACAACACCACCAACGAGTTTCTCGAACTGCACAACCCGAATGCAACCGACGTGCCGCTGTATCACCCGGAATTCCCGACGAATCGCTGGCGGTTGCGCGACGGGGTGGACTTTGACTTCGCGCCGGGGACGGTAATCACAGCGGGCAGTTATCTGCTCGTCGTGAGCTTTGACCCGGTGAATGACCCGGTGGCGCTCGCCGCGTTCCGGGCCACTTACAACCTGGGCGTGAACGTGCCCATCGTCGGACCTTTCAGCGGCAAGCTCGACAACGGCGGTGAGACCGTCGAACTCTACATGCCCGATCGGCCCGAAGGCCCGGGTGACGCGAATCCGGGTTACGTGCCTTACATCCTGGTCGAGCGCGTAAAATACGACGACGTGCTGCCGTGGCCGGCGCTGGCGGACGGCACGGGACTTTCCCTGCAACGGCTCAACAACAATCTTTACGGCAACGACCCGAACAACTGGCAGGCGGATTCGCCCACGCCGGGGCCGGCGTCCAACCCGGACTCCGACAATGACGGGATGCCCGACGACTGGGAAGCCCTGCACGGGCTGGTCGTCGGCGTGAACGATTCCGGCGGCGATCCCGACGACGACGGCATGACCAACGTCGAGGAATACCAGGCGGGCACTGATCCGCAAAACCCATTGAGCTATCTCCTGCTGACCATCGTTGGCGGCGGACCGGCGATGTTGGAATTCCTGGCGATGGCGGACCGGAGCTACACCATCGAGTATGTGGACGCGCTGGACGGTCGCCCGTGGCAGCGATTCACCAATGTCGCGGCCGGGGCGCAGCGATTAGTGCAATTGCCGGCGGGAACGTCACCGACGGTGAGGTTTTTCCGCTTGCGGACACCAGTGCGTCCGTAGCCGCGCCTCCGGACACTGGTCTCATGTATCAACGCACGAACGTCAGACCCGAGTTGTCTCCCAGGATCCGCACGGGACAGTTCGGTTCACGGACGGGCTGGAAATTCATTACTCCTGAATTATGATGGGGACGTGTTCGGATCGTCACTATGAAATCATTTCCAACGCTGGCGCTCGCCGGCTTGTTTGTTTGGCTCGCTTCCACGCTTCCGACCCTGGCTTTCAAAGAGCCGGCGCACGCGGAACTGCCTGATTTCGACAAGCGCCAGGACATCGCCCGCCACCCCGCCCCGCTCGCCGGTGAACGCGCCGACGCAGCCGCCCGCCTTCGCACGCGCCTGCCCAAGGTCCACATCGCGCTGGACAAAATCACTGGTGCGCCCAAACACATTGCCGCGACGGAAGGTTTTCTCAGCGGTCCGCGAGGCGAAGGGCGTGCAGTTTCGCCGGAGACAGCGCGCACAGTGCCGGTGGAAGATCCGCATCGCGCGGTGAAGGCGTTCCTTGGTGAACACGCGTTGCTCTATGGCCACGGCGCGGAGGCGCTGGCCGGCGCGCGTTTGAAGCGCGACTTCGTCACCGAGCACAACGGCCTGCGGTCGGTCGTGTGGGAGCAACGGCTTGCCGGAGTCGCCGTTTACGAAGCCGTGCTGGTGGGGCATCTTACACGCGATGGCGAACTGGTAAACATTTCCAGCACCTTTATTCCCGGCCTCGCCCCCGCACCGGTCGCGCCACTTATCACTGTGGAGGATGCCATGGTCGTGGCGGCAGAAAGTATTGGGGAGATCTTGTTCACCGAAGAAATCTTTCCACTCGACGCGAATCCCGAAGCCGCGGAGCAGCGGCAGATTTTTCTCGCCGGCCCGCTGCCCGGCGAAGCGGAGGCCCGTCTGGTCTGGCTGCCACTGGACCGCGCGACGCTGCGCCTGTGCTGGCAGATCGAACTGACCCGTCGCGAGGGCGGCGAACGTTACCGCGTGCTGGTGGACGCGCAAAACGGCGACCCGCTCGCGCGCCGCTGCCTGACGGTTTATTTAAGCGACGCCACGTATCGCGTCTTCACCGGCGACAGCCCGACTCCCTTTTCGCCCGGCCATCCGACACCTTCCACCAACCAACCGCCGTCGGTGCCGCGCTCGCTGGTCACGCTCGCCGCGCTCAACACCAATGCCTCGCCCATCGGCTGGATCAGCGACGGGCAAAACGAAACGCGCGGCAACAACGTGGACGCCCACACCGACCGCAACGCGGACGACAGCCCCGACCTGCCGCGCCCGCACGGTTCGCCCTTCCGCGTGTTCGACTTCCCAATGGACCTCGACCAATCGCCCGCCACCTACAGCGCGGCGGCGGCGGTGCAGCTCTTTTACTGGTGCAATTTCATGCACGACAAACTTTACGAACTGGGCTTCACCGAGGCGGCGGGCAATTTCCAGAAAGACAACTTCGGGCGCGGCGGCTTGGGCAACGACGCCGTCTCCGCCGACGCGCAGGATGGCTCCGGCTCGAACAACGCCAACTTCACGCCCACCGCCGATGGCACGGCCCCACGCATCCAGATGTTCATCTTCACCGGACCCAACCCGGATCGCGACGGCGATTTCGACGCGGAAATTGTCATTCACGAATACACGCATGGCTTGAGCGACCGTTTGGTGGGCGGCGGCGTCGGCATCGGCGCGTTACAAACCGCCGGCATGGGCGAAGGCTGGTCGGACTGGTACGCGCTGACGCTCTTGAGCGAAGCAAGCGACAACTTGGACGCCACCTACGCGATGGGTGCCTACGCGACGTCCCAGTTTTTTGGCCTGGCGGAAAACTACTACTACGGCATCCGTCGGTACCCATACTCGACGGACCTGACGAAAAGTCCGCTCACGTTCAAAGATATTGATCCCACCCAGGCCAGCGCGCACACGGGCATTCCCAAGAACCCGGTCATCGGCGGCGGCGGGGCGAGCGAGGTTCATAATCAGGGCGAGGTCTGGTGCGTGATGCTGTGGGAGGCGCGGGCGGCGCTGATCCGCAAACACGGCTTCAGCGCGGGCAACCAACTCATCCTGCAACTCGTCACCGACGGCATGAAGCTGTCGCCTCCGAATCCCAATTTCGTCCAGGCGCGCGACGCGATCCTTCAAGCGGAACTGGTGAACAACGGCGGTGCGAATTTCAACGAGTTGTGGGCCGCGTTCGCCCGGCGCGGCCTGGGCTTCAGCGCCACCTCGCCGGACGCGGGCACCACCAGCGGCGTGCGCGAAGCCTACGATTTACCCGACTCGCTGCTCATCAGTCCCGCGTCCGCGTTCTTCGCCAGCGGGCCGGCGGGTGGTCCGTTCACGCCCGCGTGCCAGACCTACACGCTTACCAATCACAGCGCGGAGCCGTTGACGTGGACCGCGCGCGTCACGCAGGCGTGGCTGACGGTGACACCGTCGGGGGGCACGCTGGCCGTCGCTTCAGCGACGACGGTGACGGTCTGCCTGAACAGCGCCGCCAATGCGCTGCCGCTGGGAAGCTTCGCCGACGTGATTCGCTTCTCCAATACCGACAGCGGTGTGGAGCAAACGCGCGCGGCTCAATTGCGAGTCGTCGGATTTACTTCCATGCCGTTCACGGAGAATTTTGAAAGTGGTGCGCTGCGCCCGTTCTGGACTGTCAGTGGCACCGGCACGCCGCGCGCGCTCGTCACGGCCAACAACGCGCCGCATGGCGGCGTGTTTCATCTCACGCTCGACAGCGCGGTGGATTTTTCGCCGTCGCGGAACGAAATCACGCTCGGCCTGGACTTGGGCGGATTCACAAACGTCGTGCTGCGGTTTTGGGCGAAGAGTTTTAGCGACGAACCGGACGGGCCACCGGCCAGCCCGTTTCTCATCGGCGCAGACTTCGACGGCGTGGCGATCAGTGCCGACGGGCTTGCCTGGTACGAAGTCCAGGCGTTGCGCACCGTGCCCGCCAGCTACGCGGAGTTCGTCGTGAACTTGGATGCGGCCGTCGCCGCGCATGGGCTGGCGTATAACTCGACGTTCCGCATCCGGTTCAATCAGTTCGACAACTACGCCATCAGCCTCGATGGCCTCGCGTTGGACGATATCACGATCACGGGCGTGCCGGCGCGGCGCTTCGTCGTCTCGGCGCCCGCGCAGGCGCGCGAGGGGGACGGGGTGCTGGCAAATCAAGGCCGCGTGAGCCTGGGCGCTCCGCCCGCGGCTGATTTGACGGTGCAGCTAATGTCCAGCGACCGGTCAAAGGTCACGGTCCCGCCGAGTGTGCTGATTCCTGCCGGCGCGACCGGCGTGACGTTTAATGTGACCATTGTGGACAACACGCTGCTCGACGGCACGCAGGTCGCAACCATCAGCGCCACCACCGCCGGATATTTTGGCGCGAGCGCGACCATCGCCGTGCATGACAACGAACGCGCTTCGTTGAAGGTGAAGGTGTCACCCAAGGGTCGTGAAGGCGACGGGATGCTCAAGAAGGATGGCGTCGTCGAGGCGAGCAAAAAACCCGCGCGCGACGTGATCGTGAGCCTCACGTCCAGCGACACGGAGGAAGTGCTGGTGCCCGCCACCGTCGTCATTCCGGCGGGCAAACGCGACGCGAAGTTCGAGGTGACAATCGTGGACGATCACAAAATTGACGGCAAACGCCGCGCCACCATCACAGCCCACGTCGAGAATTGGGAAGACGGCAGCGACACCGTGGAAATCCGTGACAACGACACGCCCCGGCTCTTCGTCGAACTGCCGGCCCGGGCGAGCGAAAGCGACGGCCCCCTCACCAACGGCGGCACGGTCCGGCTCTCCGGCTCGGTCGAGACGAACGTGGTGGTCACGCTCACCTCCTCCGACGCAACGGAACTGACTGTCTCCCACACGGTCACCATTCCTGCTGGCGACGAGGCGGCAACGTTCGACCTGAACTTCGTGGACGACGCGAGCATTGACGGCTTGCAGACCGTGAGCGTAGAGGCGTCGGCGCGAGGGTTTGCCGCCGGCTCGGCGAGCATGGGCATCTTCGACGATGAAACACCGCCCATGCTTTACGGTCCCAATCCGCCCCACCTGGCCACCGGCGTTCCGTTGGACGCGGACTTGTCGTGGCATCCGGGCATCGGCGAGATCGTCGTCAACGGCGGTTTCGAGGCGGGGAACTTCAATGGCTGGGTCAAGCAGAACCTGGAGTTCGGCGACTTCATCATCAACGACGGCAAGATCAATCCCGAAGGCCCGGACGGTCCCCTGCCGCCGTTGGCGGGGAATTTTTGCGCCTTCTCCCAACAGATCGGCGGCGGTACCCACGTTCTCTATCAAGAACTGGCGATTCCGGCGGACGCACGGGACGCGACCTTGAGCTGGGCGCATCGGATTCGGAATCACGCCAGCCGCTTCGAGCATCCGAACCAGGAGTTCCGCCTGGAAATCCGGGACGTAAGCGACGGGGTGCTGGCGACCCCGTTCATGACTCAGCCGGGCGATCCGTTGCTCAACGACTGGACCCAGCACAGCCACGACCTGACGGGCTACCGCGGCCGGACGATTCGCGTCGCGTTCGTCCAGCGGGACAACCTGAATTATTTCAACGTCCACGTTGACAACGTGAGCGTGCTGCTCGGCGAGCCGGGCGTAACGACCTATGACGTTTACTTCGGCACAAACCCAACGCCCGGCCCGGCGCAGTTCCTCGGCACCGCGAGCAACGCCGCGTGGGAACTGCCGACGCTGGCATTGGACAAGACCTATTACTGGCGCGTCGTTTCTAAGCGCGGCACCGCGCGGACGACGGGACCGGTCTGGCAATTCACCACGCGCGGGGTCGGCGAGGTGGTGCGCTTCGAGTGGGACGCGCTTGCTTCGCCCCAGCCGGTGAACCAGCCATTCCCGGTGACGCTCAGCGCGCGCGACGACATCGGCAACGTGGCGACGAACTTCGCCGGTCCGGTCAGCGTCACCGGACTCCGGGGCACAGGCACCGCTTCCGCCGTGCTGATCACGGAGATCGATCCTGGCACCAATGACCGCGTGGAGTTCGCCAACGTGTCCGGGCGGACGCTGGATCTTTCGGGCTGGCAGATCACGCTTTACGATGGCCGCTCGTGGCCGCTGCCGCGCATCACGTTCATCCTGCCGACCAACACAGTGAGCCGGGCAGGCGAAACATTTGTGTTAAGCCGGCTGGGCACGGCACCCGGCGCGTATCCCAACTTCTTCGCCGGCACGAACGTTTTCTGGCTGAACATCGCCAACAGCAATTCCATCGCGGTGCTGCTCCGCGACGGCGCCGGCAGCGTCGTGGATTTCGCCTGCGCGGCGGACGCCAACCCGGCGCTCATCACGCAACCGATGTCCATTCCGCCGGACGAATGGATGGGCAATCCCCTCGCGCTGGAAACCAACACTACGTTCACCTACCAGCGCACCGGCCACGTTGACCATAACGACCGCTCCGATTGGAGCACGGGGCCGGGCAGCATCGGCACGCTCAATCCGGGGCTGGCACTGCCGTTTGCCAGCCGCGCGCCGCTGACGGTGACGCCGACGGTGTTGTCGAATTTCGTTGGTGGCGTCTGGCGGGGCAATCTCACCGTCGGACAAATCGTGCCGGACATGCGGCTGCTGGCCGATGACGCAGCGGGGCACCTGGGATTGGGAAACCAATTTGCGGTGACTGCCGCGAACGATTTATCACTGACGCTGGTGGATTCGCCCGACCTGGTGATCGCCGGTGACAATCTGACTTACACGCTGACCGTTGCGAACTCTGGTCCGGCTGCAGCGACGGGGGTGAAGGTGACTGACCCGCTCCCGGCGGGCGTGACGTTGGTTTCGGTCGTCTCCACCGTTGGCACCTGCGTGAACACCGGCGGCGTCATCACCTGTGAACTCGGAGCCTTGGCCGGCGGCGCCAGCGCCAGCTTCACTATCGTCGTGGGCACGACTGTCACCGGCACACTCACGAATACCGCCACGGCGACGCGCGACGGAACGGACACCTTCCTCCCGAACAACACGGTCACCGCAGTAACCACGGTAAACTTCCCGGCGATCATCATCAACGATGTGACGGTGACGGAAGGCAATACCGGCACGACGAACGCCGTATTCACTCTCCGCCTGTCCGCGCCCAGCACGCGGCCCGTGTCGGTCAACTTCGCCACCGCCGATTTGACCGCGTTGGCTGGCGTGGATTACCAGGCCACGACCGGCACTTTGGTCTTCCCGCCGGGCGTCACCAGCCTGACCCTTAGCGTGCCGGTCTTTGCGGATTTGCTGGATGAAAACCTCGAGGTGTTTCTCGTGAACCTCTCCGCGCTGACAAACGTTGCCATCCTCGACGGTCAGGGCCAGGGCCGTATCAATGACGACGACGCGGCACCGCTCCTTTCAATCAACGATGTGACGGTAACGGAAGGCGCGGCAGGCGGCACGACAAACGCCGTCTTCACCGTCTGGCTTGCCGCGCCCAGCGGCCTGACGGCATCAGTCAACTACGGCGTCAGCAACAACACCGCCGTGGTTGTGAGCGACTTCGAGCCGCTATCCGGCACGGTGACGTTCCCGCCCGGCGTAACGGAGCAGACGATCACGGTGGGGGTGCGAGGTGACAATATTTTCGAGCCGACGGAGACGTTCCACGTCATCCTCAGCGCTCCGGCCAACGTCACTCTGAGCGACAGCCTGGGCGTGGGCACGATTCTCGATGACGATGCGACGGCGCTGGACCATTTTGAATTGAGCGAAATCCCCTCTCCGTCCCCTGCAAACATTCCCTTTCCGGTGACGATTACTGCGAAGACCGGTTTGAATGAAACAGCGACGAACTACACGGGCATCGTCGCGCTGCGGGCATTTCAACGCGGTCAGGATCAGTCCGTCGGCAGCGGAACCAACCTGTGGGAGGTGCCGCTGGGCGCGCTGTATCACGACGCGCGGGTGCAAAGCATTTATCTGGCGGGCGAGATCGGCGGCGCGGCCAAGTTCAACGCGCTGGCGCTGGATGTGGCCGCGGTGCCGGGCCAGGCATTGACCAATTTTACCATCCGGTTGAAACCCACGAGACTGGACCGATTCGCGCCTCCCGCATGGGAATCCGCCGGATGGATGACCGTTTTCCGGCAAGACGTGACCTTCGCGGGTGCCGGGTTCGTGACGTTCTTTTTTGACACGGCTTTTAACTACGACGGCACCAACAACCTGATGGTGGACGTAAGTTTCAACAACGCTTCCTACACAGGCAACGGCCTGTGCCGGACGTTTGTGACGAGTCAGCCCCGCTCCGTATATTTCCAGAGCGACAGCGCCTTTGGCGATCCGCTGGCCTGGTCCGGCGAAACCACGCCGCCGGCACTGGCCACCAACCGCGTGCCCAACTTGCGACTTTCTCGCGGCCACACCGTCACGATGACGCCCACCAACTCCGGCAACTTTGTGGATGGAGCCTGGACCGGTCAGCTCACGATTTTGGAACCGGGCGTCTTCATCTTTCTGGCGGTGAGCGATGGCGACGGGCACATCGGTCTGAGCAACGGTTTCGACGTGAACGCTGTGACTCCGTCGTTCAGCGAGGTCCGTCTGACGACCATTCAAGTGAGGGGTGGTGAGGTGCGCCTCAGTTTCAGCAGTAACCCCGGCCAGCGCTACCGTGTGGAGTGGTCGGACGATCTGGGTGGCAACCACTGGAAACCCGTGGCTGACAATTTGACCGGTAACGGCGCGTTGTTGGAAGTGGTTGATGACGACGTCGCGCGCGGGTCGCAACGATTCTATCGCGTCCGGCTGCTGCCGTAGAGCAGGCGCGGGAGATTCCCATCCCAAGCGTCAGCGCCCCCGCTTTCAGCCGGCGGGATTTGGGTCTTGCGCGCAGAAGGTTGAGATCCGCCCTTGAGTTTTTGTTCAGAGTGGAGCCTCCCCTGTGGCCCGCTTATTATCAGATGTGCGATGGTCTGGCGGTTGCTCTAATTACACCTGGCAGGGCTGACCGGACATGAATACTGTTCGATGCACCGGGTGGTCCCGCCAGAAATATTGCTCATTGTGTTTTGACCGCATCGAAAGAACCACTGTTATGTCACGATCAATCTACGCCCGGCTCGCCCACCGTTTTGACCGCCGAACTGATGAACTGGATCGGCGCGAGTTCCTGAAACTCACGCTCGCCGCGTCCGCCGGTTTACTCATGAGTTGTGCAAGCGGTCCCGACCACCGTGGGCGGAGCGGCTCCGCCGGGCCGCGCATAGTCGTCATCGGCGGTGGCTTGGGAGGACTCGCCTGCGCGCATGAGTTGATCAGCGTCGGTTACGACGTGACGCTGCTGGAGGCACGCAACCGCATCGGCGGACGGGTGGTGAGTTTCCGCGATCTGGTGCCCGGCAAGAACATCGAAGGCGGTGGCGAGCTGATTGGCTCCAATCATCCAACCTGGATGGCTTACGCAAAGAATTTTCATCTGAAACTCGCTGACGTGACGCAGAACGAGGATCTCGAAGCGCCGATCCAGCTCGGCGGCAGGCGGCTCTCGCCAGCGGAGGCCCGATCGCTGCACGACGAAATGAAACTGGCGTTTGCCACGATGACCGTTGACGCCAGGGCGATTAACTCCGACGAGCCGTGGAAAAGCCCCAACGCCGCCGCGCTCGATCAGAAGTCAGCGGCGGATTGGCTGGCCGGGTTGGGTGTGTCGGCCTTGTGTAGAACTGCCATCACCGCAGAACTGGAGGCCAACAATGGCGTGGCGCTGTCGCGGCAGAGCTATCTCGGCAATCTGACGCAAGTCAAAGGCGGCGGATTGGAGAAATTCTGGACCGAGACCGAGGTGTTCCGCTGCCAGACGGGGAACCACGATCTAGCCCGGCGGCTGGCGCTGGCGATTGGCCCGTATCGGACTCGCTTCCAGACAATCGTCACGGCCATAGCCGTGTTGAACGAACAGGTGATGGTGAGTTTGGCGGACGGAACGAGTTTGGAAACCGATGGCGTCGTGTTGGCCGTGCCGCCGAGTGTGTGGAGCCGGATCCGGTTCAACCCCGAGCTGCCCGCGACGTTGCGCCCTCAAATGGGGGTCGCGGTGAAATATCTGGCGGCGGTGAAACGGCGTTTCTGGCGCGACGCACGTTTGTCTCCCGACAGTTTCACCGACGGCCCGTTAAGCATGACTTGGGATGGGACGGACGGACAGGCGGGTGAAACGGGGGCGTGCCTGACCGTTTACTCCGGTGGCCCGGCCGCAGAAACGTGCCGACAGCGTTGGTTGGCGGAGAAGGAACTGGCATTCCATGGCGAGTTGGAGCGACTCTATCCGAAGTTCGCGGAAAACTTGACCGGATCGCGCTTCATGGACTGGCCCGGCGATCCGTGGACGGCGGCGGGTTTTTCATTTCCCGCGCCCGGACAGGTGACAACGGTCGGGCCTTTGCTTCGACGGGGGCTGGACGGTTTGCACTTCGCCGGTGAACACGCCTGCTACAAATTCGCCGGCTACATGGAGGGCGCGCTTAATTCTGGCGTCACCCTGGCCCGTCGGCTGGCGGTGCGAGACCGGATGGTGTAAGCGACGGTTGCCGCCGCTTTTTGCGTGACGCAACGATCACAATCCCGGCAGCCTTACCGCATGGCTTTTCTGCCCGCATGTTAAACCAACGTCAACGCCCGCTCGTCTTGGCCGCCTTGGGCATCCTCGCCATTTGGTTGCTGGCGTGGGGCGGGCATCGCCTTTCCGCCAACTCCAAGATGACGGCGGAAAGGCTCGCGCGTTACGTCCGCTCCGTGGAACTCAACCAACTCACCAGCCCCGCGCGGACCAAGGCGATCCGCGAGTTGACCGACAAGCTGAACGCCCTCCCGCCCGACGAACGACGCCAGGCCCGCTTGCAACGCATCGCGGAAGGCTGGTTCGATCAGATGACAGATCTGGAGAAGGAGGCGTTCATTGAGGCCACCTTCCCCGCGGGCGTCAAACAGATGCTTTCGGCCTTCGAGCAATTGCCGGACAACAAGCGCAAGAAGACCATTGACGATGCCCTCAAACGCCTCCGCGACGCGCGCGACGACATGGCGGAAGACAATTCTGCGGCCACCGGGACCGGGACCAACCAACCGCCGGTCCTGAGCGCGGAACTGGAACAAAAGGTCCGCACCATCGGGCTGAAAACCTTCTTTGCCGAAAGCTCCGCGCAGACCAAGGCCGAAGTCGCGCCGTTGCTGGAAGAGATGCAGCGGATGATGGAAAGTGGCGGCCCGCTTCGGGGACGGAGGCCATAGAGCGTTTCCGGTTCCTTTCCAAGCGCCGCTTTTGTTCGACGATGAAATCCGTCACCCGCATTACCCACCTCGCCCGCGTCCGCGCCTTCACGCTCATCG
>JANNEF010000415.1:0-5078 GCA_031378375.1 Verrucomicrobiota bacterium
CGCGTTCACCGACGTCAACGGCTACTTCTCGCTCGCGCCCTGTCCCGCTGGACGGTTCTTCGTGCATATTGATGGCCGCACCGCCACCGGCAGCCAGTGGCCCAACGGCGCCTACTACCCCGTGGTGGGCAAGGCGTGGGACGCCGCGCCCGGCGTGGCCACCAACCTCGCCGCCGGCACGGGACTCATCTACCTGCCGCTCATCGCGGCGGACGCGCTCCAGCCCGTCAGCATGATGCAGGACACCATGATCACCTTTCCGCCCTCCGTGCTGGCGGCGAACCCGGCCCTGGCGGGCACGATGATCATGGTGCCGGCCAACGCGCTTTACTCGGACAACGGCGCGCGCGGCGGCCGAGTCGGCATCGCGCCCGTGCCGCCCGACCGCCTGCCCGGCCCGTTGCCGCCCGGCTTGAACTTCCCGCTCGTCATCACCGTGCAAACCGACGGCCCTCAAAACTTCGACCGCCCCGTGCCCGCGTGTTTTCCAAATCTTCCCGATCCAAGCACTCATCAACCCTTGCCGCCCGGCACCAAGAACTACCTCTTTTCATTCAACCACGACAAAGGCGAATGGGAAGCCATCGGCCCAATGACCGTCAGCGCAGACGGAAGGATGATTTTGACGGACCCGGGTGTTGGAATCTTACAACCGGGTTGGCATGGCTCTGGACCGCCTCCGGCGGCTCCACCGCCTCCGCCGCCACCTCCGCCCTGTGGATCAAATCCAGGATTGGCCGATTGCCAATCAGAGTGCAATACGGACTCAACTGTTTGTTTATCATTTGCCGCCGGTGGCGGTTTGGCGTGCGAAGTCTTCACCCTTGGCGGATGTACTCCAGGGCTGGCACTCGCGATAGCTTATTGCATCACCACTCATCAAATCTGCTTGAAGAGGTGTGATAAAAAGAATCCCTGCCCGCCGCCTCCTGCTCCGGCGCCAGCATTTGCTGCTGCCAAAGCTGTAGGTCCACCCCCTATCGAAAGTGACCCAATCGCCGATCAGATTCGTGACAAATACGCGCAGATTCAGACACTGCTGTATCCTTATTTCATCGTCGGCCAACAGGCACCCCAAAGCGTGCAGAGCCAAGTCGATAGTTTGTTGGCGGAAGCAAACGCACTTGCTGGAGGGAACGCCGAAGCATATTTGCGCCAGACCCTCGCCAGACTCGACGAACAACTTGCAGTAGAAGGAGAGATTACGGGGAACGCACCACCGTATCCGATCTTTTATTCGGCAATTGTTCGTCGCCCCAATGGTCTGCTCACATTAAGGGGACAAACGCGAGCGTTTGGTCAGTACGCATTGTTTCTGCCACGCGATGGCGTACTCATGAGCGTCAGTTTTTACGACTCACGCACAAAATCTTTTGGCGTGGTGTTCCCTCACACTAGACCAAATCCACAGTATTTGCTGCCTCGGTTTGAATTATTGCCCGTGGATTCTACTTTTTCTGACTTCGACGACGACGGTCTTCCTGATGTTGTCGAGTTTGTTTATGGAACTGACGTTAGCAACCCCGACAGCGATCACGACGGCATCCCCGACGGGGCCGAAGTTGACCAGGGCACCAATCCTCTCGACGGCCTGCCCACCATCACCGGCATTATCGCCACCGCGCCCACGCCCGGCACCGCCGTGGATGTCTGCGCCCTCAACGACCTTGCCATCGTGGCCGCCGGGGACGCGGGCGCGGTCGTGTTCAACGTGGCCAGCGGGCAGAACCCCGTCCGCATCGCGCAGGTGGACACGCCGGGCAACGCGCTGGCCGTGTCGTGCGCGGACCGTTACGTGGCCGTGGCCGATGGCCCGGCGGGGCTGGCCGTGGTGGACATCGCCGACCCGCCGGCGGCGCGCATCCTGCACGCGCTTTCCTCCGGCGCGCTCGGCGGCGGCAACGCGCAAGCCGTCGCGGCGTTTGGCAATCTCGCCTTCGTGGGCACGGATTCCGGTTCGCTCGCCCTGGTGGACCTGCCTACCGGCGCATTGCTCGAACGCGCGCAAATCGCCGCACGAATTGAAGATTTGGTCGTCGCCGGGGACGTGCTCTACGCCTACACAAGCGACGGGCTGGAGACGTTTTCGTTCCAGGACGGCGTGGCGCAACTGGGCGTCGCGGCGTCGCCCAGTCCGAGTGGCATCAATGGCGCGCATGGCCGGGGCCGGATGTTTGTCGGCGGGGGCCGGGCGTATCTGGTGCATACGCGCGGGGTGAACGTCTTCAGCGTGACGAACGCCGCCGCGCCGGTGTTGTTGCTGCAAGGCAACGAGACGCCGGCGCAATTCGGCTGGAAGGGCGTGGCGTTGAATGGCTCCGGCCTGCTGCTGGGCGCGGTGAGTCCGAACCAGGCGTTCGACGGCCCGCACAACGTCCGCCTTTACGGACTGGGCGCGCCGACGGTCTTCCCCACGTTCATCACGGAACTGCCGACACCCGGCGTGGCGCGGGCGGTGAGCCTCTACAACGGCCTCTGTTACGTGGCCGACGGCGCGGCAGGCTTGCAGGTGATCAACTACATCGCCTACGACAATCGCGGCACAAACCCCACCATCAGCCTTACCACGAGCTTCGCCCTCACCGGCACGAACGGCCTGGCCGAGGAAGGCAAGCAAGCCCGCATCACCGCCGCCGTCACCGACGACGTGCAGGTCCGCAACGTGGAATTCTACGTGGACGGCGTGCGGGCGAGCACGGACGGCAACTTCCCCTTCGAGCATCGCTTCGTGACGCCGACGCTCGCATCGGGTCGAACGAACTTTGCGGTGCGCGCCAAGGCCACGGACACCGGCGGCAACTTCGCGTGGAGCGACGAACTCACCGTCACGTTGACGCCCGACGCCACTCCGCCGCGCGTGGTGCGAACGCTGCCGGCCAGCGGAAGCGTCATCACGCAAGCGACGGACACGGTGATTGCCTATTTCAACGAGCCGATGGATGTGGCCACGTTGAACACCGCATCGTTCTACCTGGTTTCCGCCGGACCGGACACGCGGCTCGGCACGGCGGACGATGTGCCGTTGAGCACCGGCTCCGTGTCGTATCGTGACACTTTGAACGCCGCCGTCATCGCCTTCCCATCGCCGCTGCCATTCGGAATCTACCGCGCCGTCATCACGGCGGCGGTGGCTGATGTGGCGGGCAACCATCTGACCAACGATTTCAGTTCGACCTTCGCCTACCTCTCCACCGGCCCAAACGGTGATGACGACAACGACGATGTGACCAACGCCGAGGAAATTGCGCGCGGACTGAACCCGTTCCTCGCCGACACGGACGGCGATGGCTGGTCCGACCGCGTGGAGATTGATGATGGCACCGACCCGCTGAATCCGAACAGCCGTCCGAACATGACGTTTGTGGCGCGTCCGCCACTGCTCATTGACTTGCCCAGCCCGGAGACGTTCGGCACAGCAGGAGCACCCGTGTTTCTGGCGCGTCCGCCGCTTTCCATTGACCTTCCCAGTCCTGAAACTTTCGGCAGTGCGGGAGCACCATTGTTCCTCGCCCGTCCGCCGTTGCGTATCGGAAACACCAACTCACCATGACCTCGCGCGGACAACGAACAGCGACAACCTTGGAGTGCGGTGGCTCGACACCGCTTTGGATTGCGGACGGTTCAGGCGGTGCGACTGCGCCCTGGCTTTGCGAAAGGGAAAGCTGCGTCAAGCCGCAGCACTCCAAAAACCTCACTCTTCACTCATGAATTAACCACCGGAACAAAACTATGAAAACCATACACCATGCAACCCTCAGCTTCGGGTTTTGTCTCCTGGGCGCGACCTCGCTTTGTGGCGCAGCGTTCGACTCCGGCAGCACCGGCGCGCACGGCGCGTTCAATCCGACCACCGGCACGAACCTGCAACTGCCACCGGACGGCATCTTCCATTTCACGACGGTCACCATTCCAATCGGTGTGGTAGTGACTTTCACTCGTAATGAACTGAACACTCCTGTGTATTTGCTGGCGCAGAGCAATGTTTTAATCAACGGAATCATCAGAGTGGATGGGATTAGCTCTGGCGTAGGCACCCTTGGTCGCGGAGGACCGGGTGGATTCAATGGCGGCTTCGGAGTGATCCAGGGCTTTCCTGCGGGCGACGGGCTAGGCCCCGGTGCCGGCACGCTTGCAGGATACCGCAGCGGTGTCTTCGCATCGCCAAAGGGACAGAACACGAATGTGTACGGCAATACATTGCTGGTCCCGCTGATTGGCGGCTCTGGCGGCACCGGTGAGCCGTCAAACACAACTGGTGGGGGAGGTGGCGGCGGTGCAATACTTATCGCGTCCAACCTCAGGATCACGAGCTACGGCAACATTGAGGCGAACGGTGGGAATTGTGGGAATGGCAACGCTCAGGGAGGCGCCGGCAGCGGGGGTGCCGTGCGTCTGGTGGCACCGATTGTCGATGGTAATGGCAGGATCAGCGCTTATGGAGGCAGCGCTCAGATAGTCGGTGCTCATGCAGGTCCAGGCCGTGTTCGAATCGACACGCCAGACCGCATCGCCTGGCGAAGCTTGATTCTTTCTGCTAACGGGGAGAAATGGACGGTCGGAGGCCAGATGTATGTTTTCCCGCCCAACAATCCGCGGCTGGACATCGTGGAAGCCGCCGGGCAGGTGATTGCCGCCGGCATCACCAACGCCGTCCTCATCGCGCTGCCCGCGCTTACACCCACGAATCAGACCGTGCGCGTGCAGGCCACGGGTTTCACCACCAACGTGCCCGTCACGGTGGCCGTGGTCCCGGAAGCCGGGCCGAGCGCGCGTTATGACGGCGAGATCGCCGTGTCCAGCACCAACGCCACCATCGGCACCATCAATGTCATCATCCCCGCCGGCTCCTTCTGCAACATCAGCGTCTGGACGCGGTAAACCGAATCTCCCATGGACGCGACTGGCCCCGAATTGATTTGCGGGAAGGTGAGCCCCCGGACGAACCGTAACTTGCTGAACGCGGCGGGTTCGTTGACGCATGGGGAACAAGTCGTATAATCTGAGCCGATGAAAACAATCCCATTGGGTGAACTGGTGCGGGAGCCGAAAAAGGTCAAGAAGTGGACACATGCGGGCTT
>JANNEF010000004.1:0-34953 GCA_031378375.1 Verrucomicrobiota bacterium
AAGTTCGATCCGATTCCGACACGCGATTACTACGCGCTTTACGGCGTGTTCAACAGTTCCACCGAGCAGACCGTGCCGCTGCCGCGCACCGGGCCGGCGGACAAGGATTACGAGGACTACGTGAAAGGTCTCCGTGCGCGGGAAGAGAAGCTGGAGCAGACGTTTCGCGCCAAGCGTGACGCGCTCGCTGACCGCCTGCGCGTCAAGACACCGGAGTATTTGCTGGCCGTGCTCGACGTGGCGAAACTCCCGAGCGAGGAATTCTACGCGATCATGGGACCAGACGATTTGAACCCCGCCATCGTTCGCCAATGGGAAGCTTTCATTTTCAAGGCACGCGAATCGTTTCACCCGGTCTTTGCGCCGTGGCATGCCTATGCGGCGGTGGGGGAAAAAGATTTCGCGGCGAAGGCGGCCGGGGTTTACCAAAAACTGGCGAGCGATGGTGACCCGAGCCGGCGTGTGAATCCGCTCGTGCTGCAAGCCTTCGTCGGCCCACCGCCCGCGTCCATGCGTGAAGTTGCCCGGCGTTACGGCGACGTTTTCGTCGAGATCGCGAAAGCCTGGCGAGAAGTGACGAATGCCGCCGCCGCGAACAAGGCGACCGCGCCGACCACGCTCGATCCCAATCAGGAGCCAATCCGACAAATCCTATTTGGATCCAACTCGCCCGCGAGTGTGCCCAACGGCGCGGTCGTGGACATCGAATGGTTCTTCGACGAGGGTGCCCGCGTCGAGTTGTCCAAACTCCAGGCGGAGGTTGACCGCTGGATCATCAAAGCCCCCGGCGCCCCGCCGCATTCGGTCATCCTTGCCGACCGCCCCTCGCCGAAGAACGCGCGCGTGCTGTTGCGCGGCAACCCGGCCAACAAGGGCGAGGAAGTCCCACGCCAGTTTCTCGCAGTGGTCGCCGGAGCGGAACGGAAGCCGTTCGCGCACGGCAGCGGGCGCTTGGAAATGGCGCAAGCCATCGCGAGTAGCGACAATCCGCTGACCGCGCGCGTGATGGTCAACCGCGTCTGGCTGCACCATTTCGGCGCGGGACTGGTATCCACGCCCAGCGACTTCGGCACGCGATGCGAACCGCCGAGCCACCCGGAATTGCTCGACTGGCTGGCCGCCCGGTTCATGGCCGGCGGTTGGTCCATCATGCAACTGCACCGGTTGATCATGCTGTCGAGTGTTTACCAGCAGACCAGCGACGAGAATGGCGCAAGCGCCGTCACTGATGCCAACAACCGCCTGCTTGGGCGCATGAGCCGCCAGCGGCTCGACTTTGAGGCGATGCGCGATTCGCTGCTGTTTGCTTCCGGGGAACTGGATCCGCAGGTCGGCGGCAAGCCGGTCGAACTGTTCACCACTCCCTTCAGCAACCGCCGCACAGTCTATGGCTACATTGACCGCCAGTTTCTGCCGGGCGTGTTCCGGGTGTTTGATTTCGCGAACCCGGATTTGCACGCACCACAGCGCTCCGATACCACCGTGCCGCAACAGGCGCTGTTCTTTATGAACAGCCCGTTCGTCGCCGACCGCGCACGGGCATTGGTGAACCGCCGCGAGTTACAGGCGGTCAGCAAACCGTCGGACCGCATTCAGCGGCTACATCAAATCCTCTACCAGCGGCCCGCGACGGCCAAGCAGGTTGCGCTGGGGCTTGCCTTTCTCCAAAGCGCGCGGACCGAACCGCCCGAGCCACCGACCAGGCCCGTGCTCACGCAATGGCGCTACGGCTGGGGTGAATACGACGCGACGACCCGGCGTGTGAAATCTTTTGAGGCGCTGCCACACTTCACCGGCGAAGCGTGGCAGGGCGGCGCGCAATGGCCCGACGCGAAACTCGGCTGGGTCCAACTCACCGCGGAAGGCGGCCACGCCGGCAACGATCGGCAACACGCCGCCATCCGCCGCTGGATCGCTCCCCGGGACGTTACTGTGAACATCAGCGGCACCGCCCGGCACGAATATCAGGAGGGCGACGGCATCACCGCGCGCATTGTTTCCAGTCGCGCGGGTTCCCTGGGCTTCTGGACGCTGCACAACAACAAAGCGGAGACGAAAGCGGAGTCCATCGAAGTGAAGGCGGGCGACACGATTGATTTCGTCGTGGACTTCCATGCCAATTTGAACACGGACATGTTCAAGTGGTCGCCAGTGATTCAATCGGCAGATTCAACTGCCGCCGATGCGACCGAATGGAACGCGAAGAAAGACTTTGGCGGCCCACCGCCCACGCCGGCGCGGGCGCTGACTGCCTGGGAGAGCTACGCCCAAACCCTGCTGCTGGCGAACGAGTTTCTCTTCGTGGATTGAGGCACGCGCCGACAGCAGGGGGCGCCTTTTGCCGGCTTGCCCGATGGCGCGACGACTTGCTAAAGTGGTAACGTGTTCTACAAAACCATTTCAACCCTATGACCACCCCTGAATCTCCCACCACGTTTTCCCGGCGTGACTTTATGAAAACGACCGCGCTGGCCGGCGCGGCGCTGGTGTCCGGCGCATCCGCCGCTGTGCAAAACGTGCCGACCAAATTGAATCTCAAGCTGGGCCTGGACAACTTCGCCGTGCGCGATCTGAAGTGGAAGGCCCCGGCGTTGATTGATTACGCGGCGGCGCTGCGCACGGATTCGCTGTTCATCACGGACTTCAGCCCGTTCGAGAAGTTCGACGATGATTATTTGACGGACCTCCGCAAACTGGCGGCGGACAAGGGGCTTCAGATTCAGCTCGGCAGTTGGAGCATCTGTCCGACTTCGACGCGCTTCAAAAAAGACTGGGGCAGCGCCGAGGAGCATCTGGCGCTGGGCATTCGCATGGCGCGGGCGCTTGGCTCAACGGTGTTCCGCGTGGTGCTCGGTGCGGATTCGGACCGCAAAACCCCCGGCGGCATCGAGGCACGCATCGCGGACACGGTGAAGGTGCTCCAGTCGCAGCGCGGCCGGGCGGTGGACGCGGGGGTAAAAATCGCCGTGGAAAACCACGCGGGCGATCTGCACTCGACGGAGCTGGTGACGCTCATCGAGGCGGCAGGGAAGGATTTCGTCGGCGCTAACATTGATTCGGGCAACGCCTGCTGGACACTCGAAGATCCATTGGAGAACCTGGAGAACCTTGGCCCCTATGTCCTCACGTCGAGCCTGCGCGACTCCGCGATCTGGGAATACGAGGACGGTGCCAAGGTGCAGTGGACGGCGATGGGCGAGGGGCAGATTGATTTGAAGGCTTACTTCAAGCGGTTCGTGGAGTTGTGTCCCGTGGCACCGGTGCATATCGAGACAATTTCCGGTTTCGCGCGGCCCTTTCCGTATTTGAAGAAGGAGTTCTGGGAGACGTGGCCGAAAATGCGGGCGCGGGACTTCGCGAAGTTCGTCGCGCTCGCCAAACGCGGGAAGCCATTCACGACGGTCAAGAATCCCGAAGGCAGGGACAAGACGGAGACGAATCAGTTCAGCCAGAAGGCGGAGATCGAGCGGAGCATCAAGTATTGCAAAGAGACCCTGGGGCTGGGCATGAAGTAAACGGCCATCGGCGCATTTACCTGTGCAAAAGATGGCGCAGGGCCGGTTCGAGTTCTCCCAAGTTGAATACAAAGCCCGTCTGCTCCAACTGCACGGGACGGACGCGGGCACTGGCCAACAGGGCTTCCTTGCCCATTTGGCCGAATAGCATTCGGACAGCAACAGCGGGAACCGTGAAAATGGTGGGCCGCCCCAGGACTTCGCCGAGAATTTTGGTGAACTCGCGATTCGTCACCGGGTTTGGTGACACGGCGTTCACGGGGCCGTTCAATGCCTCGTCGCCAAGCGCGTGTTCGATGGTCCGCAACACATCGTCAAGTGTGATCCAACTCCAGTAGTGGCGACCATCACCCAACCGTCCGCCGATACCGAGGCGAAAGGCTGGCAGCATCCGGCCCAACGCGCCGCCCCGGGCGGAGAGCACGAGACCCAGGCGCAATCGCACCACCCGGATGCCGCACTCCGCCGCCGGCACCGTGGCCGCTTCCCAGTCGCGTGAGACTTCGGCCAGAAATCCGCCGCCGACCACGCTCTGCTCATCGAGCCACTCGTCGCCACGATTACCATAGTAGCCGGTGGCGGAAGCGGTGATCAGCACTCGCGGAGGCTCCGACAACCGGGCAAGCGCTCCACACAGAAGCGTTGTGCCTCGGACGCGGCTGTCGCGGATACGCGCCTTGGCGCCAGCCGTCCACCGCTGGACGATGGTTTCTCCCGCCAGATGGACAACGGCGTCCAGTCGGCCAGCGCGATGGAGATCAATCTGACCGGCGACAGGATTCCAGACCGCCGGCAGGTCGGTGGTAGCCGAAGCGGCACGGGTAAGGGTCACGACCCGATGCCCCGCAGTGGCCAGGAATCTCACCAGCGAAGCACCCAGCAGCCCCGACGCGCCCGTCACGAGAACGTTCATGCGTGACACGACATCATTGCGCGGCCAAGGTGAAATTCACGCAACCGGCTATAAAGAGGTGGGGTTCCGGCGCTGGCTCCCCACGCCGGAAAATTCACCAAAAAGCTCCTTGAATGATTCTGTTTGAAAACCACGCGGAAGCAGGCGTCCCAAACAACACTTGAGCCAACCACTGAATGCGCCCGCATATCCAGTCAAACACCGGGTCCACCGGGTGGTTGCGATCGAATTCAGAAAACTTACCACCCGCGTTCCACATACCCGGACGACCGCGCTCGAAGAACAAGGAAATCTCCTAAACTCGTGCCCTTTGGGTGCCGGGAGGCGGGCTAACGCCCCTTGGGTAAGGCCGTGGTGCCTGCGTACACGGCGCTCCTGCCGAGCAGTTGCTCGATGCGCAGGAGTTGGTTGTATTTCGCGGTGCGGTCGGTGCGGCTGAGGGAACCGGTCTTGATCTGGCCGCAGTTGGTCGCCACCGCGATGTCGGCGATGGTGGCGTCCTCGGTTTCGCCGGAGCGATGACTGAGGACGGCACGGTATCCGTTCTTCTGGGCTAGTTCGACAGCGTCGAGCGTCTCGGTAAGTGACCCAATCTGGTTCACCTTCACAAGGATGGCGTTGGCCGTGCCACTATCAATGCCCTGTTGGAGGAACTTGACGTTCGTCACGAAGAGATCGTCACCGACGAGCTGCACCTTGGCTCCGATTTTGTCAGTAAGCATCTTCCAGTGTTCCCAATCGCCTTCGGCGCAACCATCCTCAATGCTGACGATGGGGTAGTCGGCACAGAGCTTGGCGTAGAAGTCCACGAGTTGCGCGCCGGTGATGGTCTTGCCCGTACTCTTCTTGAAAGTGTAGGTGCCGTTTGGCTTCCCGTCCTTGGTTTTGTTGACGAATTCAGAACTAGCCACGTCGAGTGCGAGGAAGATTTGTTTGCCAAGCTTGTAGCCTGCAGCACCGACGGCGACCGAAATGGCGTCCAGCGCGGCTTCCACGCTGTCGAGCTTGGGTGCGAACCCGCCCTCGTCACCAACAGCGGTGGACAATCCCTTCTTTTTCAACACCGCCTTGAGTGCGTGAAAAATCTCGGTGATTGCCCTCAGCCCCTCGCTGAAGGAGGAAAAGCCATGCGGCATGATCATGAACTCCTGGAAATCTATGGGCGCGTCGGAATGCGCGCCGCCGTTGATGACATTGGCCATCGGCACGGGGAGCACCTTGGCATTCGGCCCGCCGAGGTATTTGAACAGTGGCTGACCCAGTGATGATGACGCCGCCTTGGCGTTGGCCAACGAAACGGCCAGGATGGCATTCGCGCCGAGTTTGCTTTTCTTGAAGCCGGTACCGTCCAGTTCGATCATTGTCCGGTCAACCGTCAACTGATCGAGCGCGTCCACCCCGCGCAATTTGGGAAGGATGACTCCGGTGACGTTTTTGACGGCCTTCGCCACTCCGCGGCCGAGGTAGCGGGCCTTGTCGCCGTCGCGCAGTTCGAGGGCTTCGTGTTCGCCGGTGCTGGCTCCAGAGGGAACGGCGGCGCGTCCGATGGTGCCGTCGGCCAGGATCACGTCCACTTCCACAGTGGGGTTGCCGCGCGAATCAAGGATTTCACGGGCTTGGATATTTGAGATAGTGCTCATAGGTCAGGTTCAAGTTTCAAAAATGAGGGCGCATCATAGGAACGAAGCAACCTGAGTCAAGGCACAAGCTGGGGTTCGCGGTCGCAGGCGTTTGAACGCCCTCACCCCTGCTGCGGCAGGGGCGCGCACTCTCCGGATTTGCATTTACCAATGGTGAAACGTAACGATTCGCAATCGGTCAGCTTTGCAGCGCCCCAGCCGCCGGCGCGGCGGGCGAGCTTTGCGTGAAGATGATCTTGCCATCCTCGAAGCTCACCTTCACCGGATCGCCGTCGTGCAGGTTGCCCTTGAGGATTTCCTCGGCCAGCGGGTCTTCGAGATAGCGTTCGACCGAACGGCGCATCGGCCGCGCGCCGTAGGTCGGGTCGTAGCCCTTTTCCACCAGAAAATCCTTGGCCTTTTCGTCAGCGACGAGCTGGAGGTTCCGGCGCTTGAGGCGCTCCACGACCTTCGCGATTTCCAGATCGAGAATCTGGATGAGGTCCGGTTTCGTCAGCGAGCGGAAGACGATGATGTCATCCAGACGGTTGAGGAATTCCGGACGGAATTGTTTCTTGGCCTCGTCCATGATTTTCTCGCGCATCTTTTCGTAGCTGCCCTCGTCGCTGATTGGAGAAAAGCCCATCGTGGAGTTTTTCTTGATCGTCTCCGCGCCCACATTGGACGTCATGAGAATGACCGTGTTCCGGAAATTCACGACGCGGCCGACGTTGTCCGTCAGTTTGCCCTCTTCAAGAATCTGCAGGAGCATGTTCATCACGTCAGGGTGGGCCTTCTCGATTTCGTCGAAAAGCACGACGGAGTAGGGCCTGCGGCGAACCTGCTCGGTGAGCTGCCCCCCCTCTTCGTAGCCGACATAACCGGGCGGCGAGCCAACCATGCGGGAAGCGTTGTGACGCTCCATGTATTCGGACATGTCGAGTTGAATAAGGGACTTGGCATCCCCGAACAAGGACTCGGCGAGTGATTTGGCGAGGAGCGTTTTGCCCACACCGGTCGGGCCCAGCAACGCGAACGTGCCAATGGGGCGTTTGGGGTCTTTGAGATCCGCGCGTGAGCGGCGTAGCGCCTTGCACATGGCGGTGACGGCTTCCTGCTGGCCGATAACGACACGCGACATTTCTTTTTCCATGTCGAGCAACCGCCGGGCTTCGTCCTGTTCCATGCGCCGCAGGGGGATTCCGGTCCATTTGGAAACAACATGGAGGATGTCCTCTTCGTCCACGCGGACTTTCTTCTCTTCACGGCTGGATTTCCAGGCAGCAAGAACGGCATCCTGTTTTTCCTTAGCGTGCTTTTCCTTGTCGCGCATCGCGGCCGCCCCCTCGAAGTCCTGTTCCTTGATCGCCTTTTCCTTCTGAGTCTTAATCTCTTCGATCTCCGCCTCGATGTCCTTCAATTCCGGCGGTCGGGTCATCGCGCCAATCCGTGCGCGCGAACCAGCTTCGTCCATCAGGTCGATGGCCTTGTCGGGCAGATAGCGGTCGGTGATGTAACGATCGGAGAATTTCACCGCCGCCTCCACCGCCGCATCGGTGATCTCAGCTTTGTGGTGCTCCTCATATTTGGGACGGAGCCCCTTGAGGATGGCGATGGCGTCGTCGATGGACGGAGCCTCGACTTTCACGCTCTGAAAGCGGCGCTCCAACGCGGCATCCTTCTCGATGTATTTGCGATATTCGTTGAGCGTGGTGGCGCCGATGCACTGCATTTCGCCGCGGCTGAGGGCGGGCTTGATGATGTTGGAGGCGTCCATCGTGCCTTCGGCGGAACCGGCGCCGACGATGGTGTGCAACTCGTCAATGAAGAGGAGAATATTCTTGGCGCGACGGATTTCATCCATGACCGCCTTGATGCGTTCCTCGAACTGGCCGCGGTACTTGGTGCCGGCGACCATCAACGCGAGGTCGAGCGTGATGACACGTTTTTCGCGGAGCAATTCGGGCACGTTGCCCTTGGCGATTTCCTGGGCGAGACCTTCGACGATGGCGGTTTTGCCCACGCCCGCTTCGCCGAGAAGCACCGGATTATTCTTGGTGCGGCGGCAGAGAATTTGGATGACCCGCTCGATTTCGCTCTTGCGACCGATCACCGGGTCCATCTCTCCTTTGCGGGCGATCTCCGTGAGGTCGCGCCCGAACGCTTTCAAGGCGGGCGTCTTGACCTCGCCTTTCTTCTCCGGTGCTTTTTCCGCCGCTTCCGGCACCGCCGGCTCTTCCTGCCCGGAGAAGTTCGGGTCGAGTTCCTTCAAGATTTCCTGGCGGGTCTGTTCGATGTCCACATCCAGATTCTTCAACACGCGCGCGGCAACCCCATCCCCTTCGCGAAGCAGGCCCAGCAGGATATGCTCGGTGCCGACGTAGGTGTGATTGAGCGCCTTGGCTTCCTTGGCCGCTAGTGCGAGCACTTTCTTCACGCGCGGAGTGTACGGAATGTTGCCGATCATTTTCTGATCAGGCCCGGTGCCGACTTGCTTCTCGACTTCCATGCGAACGGTGTCGAGGTCAAGGCCGAGTTTTTGAAGCACGTTCACCGCGACGCCCTGGCCGAGTTTGATCAGGCCGAGCAGCAGATGCTCGGTGCCAACAAAATTGTGATTGAAGCGGTCAGCTTCCTTGCGCGCCAGCGCGAGCACCTGTTGGGCGCGCGGCGTGAAATTGTTCATGGCTTCTTCGCTCATAATTAATAAATAAATGCACTTGTGGTTGGGTTTGTCCAGCGCTGTTCCACGGTGTTCAAGCGGATCGGCACCGTCCGGGACGAAACGGCACACCGTGACTCACCGTGGCGAGGAGGTTCAGTTGTTCGTGTCATCTGGCAATCTTCAGAGAAAGTTTCGTGCCGCCGCGCGGCACAATTTGAAAACTACAAAAACCGCCCGGCTCTCGTGGTGACGCGCCACGAATTTTCACACTTCCGAGCCTGCCAATCAATTCCCACCTGGCGCGGCCGGCTGGATCATCGGGCGTTTCACCATTTTGAGCCGTTCACGGAGCATGTCCGCGCGCAGCAGGTCGCGCTCTTCAGCGCCGAGTTTCTCGGAGTAGCGACGCTGCAAGTGCGCCGGCTGGGTGACCACAAACAGCTCATCCACCAACCAGCGTTCCAAATCCGGGAACAGCCCCAGATCCACCCCCAACCGCATGAACGAAAGCAAATTCATCGTCTCCTTCGACGAGATGCTGTGCGCGTTGGCAAGAATGCCGTAGGCACGGCCGATCTGATTATAGACTGACTTGGATTTCTTTTCGATGAGCATCGCGCGCGAGTTCTCCTCGTGCTCGATGATTTGCAGCAGAACTTTGTTCAGCCGTTCGACGATGTCGGCTTCGGCGTCACCGAGGGTCTTCTGATTGGAAACTTGGAAGACGTTTCCCAGCGCCTCGGTGCCTTCGCCGTAAAGGCCGCGCACCGCGAGACCGAGCTTGTTCACCGCCTGGATGATTTGGTTGATCTGCTCGGCCAGCACCAGGCCGGGCAGGTGTAACATCGCGCTCACCCGGATGCCCGTGCCGAGATTGGTCGGGCAGGCGGTGAGATAACCCAGTTCGGGCGAGAACGCGTAATCCAGTTTGCGCTCCAGGCGCGAATCCACCTGGTCAATCGCACTCCATGCCTGTTTCAACTGCATGCCTGGCCGCAATGCTTGCATCCGCAAATGGTCTTCCTCGTTGATCATCACGCACAACGATTCCTCGCGGTTCAGCACCAGTCCGCTGCCCGCGTTTTTGGCGGCATGCTCGCGGCTGATGAGGTGGCGCTCCACCAACACGTTTTTGTCCAAGGGGGTCAGGTTATCCATCGCCTCGGAAAACGCGCCGGATAACTGGGGCAATGACTCGACGGCGGGACGAATCAGCTCGAGCGTCTTGATGCGCTCGGCTTTCTTGGCCCAACCGGGAAACGCCAGACCTTTAAGATTGCGCGCCAGCCGCACCCGGCTCGACAGCACGAAGCGGTTGTGCGGACCTTCACGACGGGCCGCCTCCGATGCAGGGCAAAGAAATTCGTGAATGTTCATGGCCTCAAGACATCGATACGTCGGCCAGCTTGTCGCGCGTGGACTTGATCTCATCCCGCACTAACGCAGCGCGCTCAAAATCCTCGTCGGCCACCGCCTTCTCCAGTTTTTTCTGCAATGCCTTGAGGCGATCCGACAAATCCTTGGCTTGCTGCAACACCTGCGGCACTTTGCCGACATGTTTGGTGCCGGTGTGCATCGTCTTGAGCAACCCCTCCAGACCGTCGGCAAACGTCACGTAACACTCCGCGCAGCCCAGCCGGCCTGCTTTCTTGAAATCCGCCTGGGTGAAACCGCAATGCGGGCATTTAATTTCCGGCCCGCCGGTCGCCTGCTCCATTTCCTGCGACGCCCCCAAACCCAGCAACAGATCCGCCAGGGAAAAGCCCGCCGGATCATTCACGCCCTTGTGCTTGGCGCACTCCTCGCACAGGTCCACCTTCTGCATCTTTTCTCCCATGATCTGGGTCAGATGCACCTTCGCTTCTTTCTCTTTGCAGACGCAACACATCATAGCTCGCTACCTGTTCTGTCGGCCCAAACGTAGTGGGAGTGAAGATACGGTGTCAACCACACCGGGCAATATTCCTGACATCCAGCCGTCCGCCGGCGAACACACCGGCGCAATCATCGCCAAAGCTGAAGCGCCCGCAGCGCCTTCCCCACCGCTTTAGCCGAAAATCGGTTCGCCTGACACCTGCGTCAGCGCATGATACTGCTTCACCAGATCACGCGTCACTGGCCCGGGCTTGCCGGTGCCAATCACTCGCCCATCAATCTTGACCACTGGAATCAGTTCCGCGCCCGTGCCGGTCAGAAAACATTCATCCGCGTTGAACATGTCGTAGCGCGTCAGGTTCGGCTCGCTCACGGGCAGGCCCGCCGCGCGCGCCAAATCCATGACCACCCCGCGCGTGATGCCATAAAGCGCCCCGGCGGACAACGGCGGCGTGAACACCTGTCCGGCCTTCACGATGAAAATATTATCCCCCGTGCATTCCGCCACGAATCCCTCGGCGTTGAGCATGATCGCCTCCTCGCAACCGCCGTTGTTCGCTTCGATCTTCGCCATCACGTTGTTCAAGTAATTCAGCGACTTGATCGCCGGGTTCAGCGCGCTGTGCAAGTTGCGCGTCGTCGGCACCGTGATGATGTCCAGACCACGTTGATACAGCTCCGGCGGATACAATTGGATCTTGCCGGCGATGACGATCACCGACGGCAGTTTGCATTTGTTCGGATTCAACCCCAATCCGCCAACCCCGCGCGTGACCACCAGCCGGACGTAGCCATCGCGGATTTTGTTCCGCCGCAACGTCTCCACCACCGCGCGCATCATCTCCGCGTGCGACAACGGGATGGTCAGGAGAATCGCCTTCGCCGAGCAGAACAACCGGTCAATGTGCTCCACGAGTTTGAACACCCGCCCGTTGTAGGCACGGATGCCCTCGAAGATGCCGTCGCCGTAGAGCAACCCGTGGTCGAACACGGACACTTTGGCGTTTTTCTCGTCGTAATATTTGCCGTCAATGTAAATTTTCATGCGCTAAAACGGTGGCAGGCTACGGCAGGCGGGCGGGCGGGCGCAACCAAGGAGTTTGGCGAAACGTGATTCGTGAAGCGTGAAAACGGCCAGGCACGCCGAACTGATTTCCCGCACCCCGCAACCATCCCTCACCAAATCCCCAACTCCTTCAATTGCTTCGTCGCCTGCCCCGCCCAGCCACGGTTCGCCGCCGGACTGGCGGGACTGGGATGCAAAATTCTTCCGAACCGAACCCCCGCACCGTCCAACGCGGCTCGGGCGCGTTTCTCCGCAAAATCGCCGACGCCCACAAACCACTGCGGCCGCAGCGCCGCGGCGAGCTGGCGGAGATGTTCGTCACACGCATCAAACAGACGCGCCATCTCGGGAGCCGCGAGTTTGTCCGGCGTGAGATTGCGACCGCCTTCATCCAGAAATGCCAGCGGACAGAAATTCGCCACGAAATGATCGGCAAAGAAATCCTCCGCGCGCCCGTGGCGTTCCGCGAACAATCCCCACAACCGCCGCCCGCTGACTTCCGAGCGCGCGCAGGCGAAGCCTTCCACCGGACGCTTGGGATGCGGACGCGCAGGTTGACCGACGTGCCCGACAATCTTCATCCAATCGCGCACCGCGGCGACTTCGCCGAAGGGCACGCCGGTTTGCGCCATGCCGAACGGGCCGGGATTCATGCCGAGGAACACGATGCGCTTGCGGGTCGCGCCGAACGCGCGCAGATACGCTTCATGCGCGGGCCAAGCGTAAACCAGCGGATGGTAAACGTGCGCCACCGGCGGGCGAAACTTCATCCGTCCCACCGCTGCGGAAAGCGTCTTAGCTGCTCGCACCAGTTTGTCAGCAATGTCACTCACGCGCCGGATGCTAACCCGGCGCGGTGTGGATGTCACCGTCCGCGCCGCAGTTACGGGCGTACGGCGGGGAAATCCCCTTGACGACCCACACGCCGAAGGAATCATCACGCTCATGCGCACCTTCTCCCAGTTGCCACGCCAGTTCACGGCGGGCCTGCTCGTCGCCAGCCTTCTTTTCATGACCGGATGCGAAACAGCCCGGGAATACACCCTCACGGGCGCCTTGTGGAACAGTCCCGACCTGCGCGGCTTCCGCGAGCCGGCGGCCGAACCGAACCTGCAACTCTTCCGCACCGCCCACCGGCATGACGTGCTGGTGCGTTACGATGAAGAGCGCGAAAAGAACGGCGTCATCGAGCGTCGCGCCTATTTCCTCCTGGCCAATCGCAAACGCATTGAAGCGCGGCGCAAGCCGCATTTCGTCAACGCCGCGCTCGCGGACACGATGATTCCGATTCCGCTGACGCACTCCACTCCGGTTCCGACCAACCCGCCACCCGGCGCGTTGCTCGGCGCCACCCGCACCCGGCAACGACATCAGTTCATGCTCCACGTTGAAGGCCATGCGCCCGTCACCTACCAGTTGCCAGTCTATCCGGACAGCAGCGGGCAGACGGGACGCATCTTGCTGACGCCGCTGACCGTGGTGGGCGACGTGGTGATCTGGGGCAGTGTGATTGGCATCGGTTTGGGGCTGGTTATTTGGCCGAATGGTTGGACGTTTGGGACCTGACGCAACATCCGTCATTGGCCATCACGCTTCATACTTTTTCACGAATAGTGGCAAAGTAAAGCCTGAGACAGGCGATCGAGGTTGCCCGCGCCATCTCGACAACGCAGGGTGATTCAAGTGCTGATCCGACTCGCCAGGGGCCGGGAGAATTTCAACTGCCGAATTCGGCATGTCGCACTGACTGAACTTCGCACTTCTGCATTCGCCGTGGACCACAAGTCCCAGACAGAAAGAGGGTGTTGCGAAAGTCTTTGCGTTTCCTTGCGTTCGTTGCGGCCAGGCGAATCGGTTTCGCGCGGCGGGCGGTGCCTTCCTCAAGTTGCGCAGGATGCTTTCGCCATCACCCGCCGTCATTTGGCCTTCGGCAGTCCCTCGAGGTAATCCAGCAGGGAAGCCAGTTCCGGCACGGTCAAGCCGGCGGCCAGGCCTTCCGGCATGAGCGAACGTTCCTGCTTCTCCCGCTTCACGATCTCGCTGACCCGCACGGTCAGTTCCTGCGCCGCGATGTTCCGGATGGTGACGGCGTCCGCCGCCTCGCGCACGACGAAGCCATCGAGCTCACTGCCGTCCTTCAACTCGAAATGATTGGCGACAAATCCCTGGGCGATGATTTTGTTCGGGAGGAGGATGGCCTCGGCCAGTTCACGACGCCGGTAGATGTTCGCAACGGTGCCAAGGAACGGGCCTTTCAGCGGTTCGTCGGCTTTGACCGTGTGACACGCATTGCAACCAACCTGCGTGAAGAGGTGTTCGCCGCGAACGGCGTCGCCTTTCGCATTCACCGCCGCCGCCACCGCGGCATCCACCGGCAAGTCTCCGACCTTCCTGGCCGCAGCGGAGGTCCGGACCTTCTCCGGGTCAATTTTCAACCGCTTCACCGCTTCCCTCGCCGCGGCTGCCACCGCAGGATCCGTGTCATCCAGTGCGGCGACAAACTGGGCCGCCCGACTGGAGTCACCCGCCCGCGCGGCGGCGCGAAGAATCTGGGCACGGCGTGGCGCGACCGCCCAGCCCGTGTCAAGCGCGGCCCGCGCCGCCTCCCGCGCCTCCGGTGAACCCACTTTCCGCGAAGCCAGCTTCAACAGCAGCTCATCCGCAATCTGGGATTCCTGCCCCTCAACCTTCGCCGCGATCTCCGCGAACACGGCGTGAACCTGGTCGAGCTTGGCGGCATTGTTGACCGCGCTGCGCGCCTTCTCAGCCAGGTTGTTCTCTGCTTTCGTGTTCGCCACCCGCGGCAGGGCGGAGAGGATGGCGCGCCAGGCGTCCGCGCTGGCGGTCTTTGACAGCGCCATCACTGCTTGTGCTCGCGTGGCGTCCGTGGACGCTTCGGCCCCCGCCGCGTGGATCATCAGGGCAATGCCCGGTGCCGGAATCTCCTCCGCTTGCGCCAGTTGACTGGCGATGGCGGGAAGCAGACCGGGATCGGCCGCAGCGCGGGCGATCAGCGAATCCAACGCCGCGCCGGCGGGGATGCGATGCCGCGAAAGCTCGCCGCCAATCAGAGCGGCCTCACTGGAGGTCGCCTGGTCCAGTGCGAGCTTGAGAGCGGCGGCTATCTTCGCAGTTTCGCTCCATGACTCCGGCTGGTAAAATGGTCCGCGAGTGTCCGGACGCGTTCCCCAGGAATCGCCCTTCCACTTGCCCTCGACGAAATGCAGCCGGCAGAGCGCGGTGATCAATCCGGCGCGGATCGCCGGGTTCGATTGCTTCTCCAGTCTCGTCACCAACGCGGTCACAACCGGGGGTTCAGGGATCGACTGAAGCACCCGCAGCGCACCGGCACGAAGAGTTGGGGATGTTTTGGAATCATCGAAGACTGCCAGCGAGGCAGCAGCAGCCTTGAGCTGGATGAGCGATTGCTCCGCCGTGTGCGCGACAATGGGATCCGCATCCGCCAGGAGCGCGGTTAACGCTTTCTGCTGCGGCGGAGTTGCCATCCGGCCCATCGCCAGCGCGGCTTCCCTCCGGGTGCGAGGGTTCACCGAAGCCAATGCCGACACAATGCGGGCCGCAGGAATGGCGGTGAGCTGATCCTGCCGGTCGGTCAGCGCGCGAATCGCCCAGGGTGCTATCGTCGGGTCCGAGATCAACTTCGCGAGAAATGGATGGGAACGGGCGGCGAATTTCTGTTTCAACAGGAACAGTGCCGCCACCCGCGAGGCCAGCGGCTTGGAGCGGTTGCCCGCGAGCGCGCGAACGGAAGTCTGGATTGCATCCACCGGCTCGCGGCCAATCAAGACACGCTGCGCGGCCAGACGCCGGCTGTGGCTGGGCGATTCCAGCAAGGCAACCAACTGATCATTACGCAACGACACGTAGTCCGGCACTGGCTCTGGTTTGTAATCCTTCGGAACCACCCGTGCGACAAAGCCCACGTCCGGCCCGACCCATGTGAATGACGCACCCTTCCAACTAGACGCGTAGATTGCGCTGTTCCCGTCCACATCGAGATCGGTGGGGCGCGGCAGCCGGATGAATTCCTCCTGGGTAGCCGCAAAGGTCGCGCCCTTCGGAGTCAGACCGTGACGATAGATCCGGTCCCGGCCCCAGTCCGCGGTGAAGGGGGCGTTGTTCCACGCGGCGGGAATTCCCGGCTCATCGATCCAACCCGCGCCGCAGCCGGAGCCGCCGCCGTAATCAGCCAGCGGCTCCACGAACTCACCCGGGAAATTCTTGAACAGACGCGGATAACCATGCTGCGTGTGACCACTGAAGTGATGCAGGCGCACATCCCAGCCACCGCCATCGTTGGTGTTGTCGCGCGCGAAGAGATCCAGCAGCGGGCTGACCGCCGCCTCGAGAATGTTCCGCGTGCCGTTGGCCCACAATTCAAGACCCGACCCGTCCGGGCGCACTCGCACCACGCCGCCGCCGCGCAACTGCAGCTTGTGTCCATCCGTGCCGATTGCTTCCATGAATCCGAAATCGCCAATCGCCGCGTAGAGCCAGCCGTCCACCCCCAGCTCCAACCCGTTGGACGCGTGATCCGCCGGACGATCCTTGAAGGTCCAGCCGATGCCGGAGACCAGCGTCTTCCGTGCTTCCGCCACTCCGTCATGGTCGCGGTCGAAGAACACACTGATGTCGGGCGGGTGCAGGAGGTAAAGTCGATCTTGATCCCAGACCAGCCCGCGCGGCGAATCAACATCCGGAACGAACGCCTTCACTTCATCCGCCTGCCCGTCCCCGTTGGTGTCGCGCACACGAAGCACCCGGCCCATGTGCGCCTTCCGGTCGATCGAACCATTGCCGTCGCTGGAAACGTAGAGCGTGCCATCCACGGCGGCGGAGACGAACACCGGATAATTGACCGCAGGCGGAGTCGCAAAGATCGTGACGCCGAAACCGTCAGGAACCTTGACGTCCTTCAACAGAGCGGCGGCTTTCTCGGGCACGACGGCGGGAAGCCTGGTCAGTTCCTCCGGTGTGGGCTGACGATCCTTGGCAGCGAACATTGGTTCCGCAGCCGGTGAATTCGCCACGGTGAAAACCACCAGCGTCACGGAAAGAAATGTTCTGAACAGTAGTGACATGCCCCGCGAAGGTAGCGACGGCCACGGCGGCAGTTCAAGCCTGCTGGAAGGACGGCCAGAGCGGTTGTGCGCCCTGCCCTGGCTTCCCTGTAGAAATCGCCGATCAACTCAAACTCGTGCTGGCGTTCGTTGTCGCCATGCCACAGGATACGCGCATCAACACACGCTGAACCATGAACCGATCTCAAACTATGAATCACAACAAACTCAATGGAATCAATCGCCGTCAGTTCATCCATCGCGCCGGCACCGGCGTGGCACTGTTCAACATTCTGCCCGGGAGCTGGCTGCAGGGCGCCGAGAAGCTCTCCCCCAACGCCAAACTGAACGTGGCCGGCATCGGCATCGGCAGCCGGGGCGGGAGCGACGTGGGCGAGGTCGCGGCACTGGGCCACAACATGGTCGCGTTGTGCGATGTGGATGAAAACTACGCCGCCAAGGAATTCGCCAAATACCCCGGGGCCAAACGGTTCACCGATTACCGCGTGATGCTCGACAAAATGGGGAAGGAAATTGACGCCGTGGTCATCGGCACTCCGGATCACACGCACGCCATCATCTCCATGGAAGCGATGCGACGCGGCAAGCATGTGTACTGCGAGAAGCCGCTGGCCCACTCCGTGGATGAAGTCCGCAAACTCATGGCCGCAGCCCACAAATACAAAGTGGTCACGCAACTCGGCAACCAGGGTCATGCCAGTGGTTCGATTCGCCGGCTCTGCGAGTGGGTGTGGGCCGGTGCCATTGGCCGGGTCCATACGATTCATGCCTCCTGCGATGCTTTCAAGAATGTCTATTGCCAGTTGCCCAACCTGGCCAAAGCGACCCAGCCCCAATCAGTGCCCAAGGGACTCGACTACGATCTTTGGATCGGGCCGGTGCCGTTTCTGCCGTACTCGCCATTGTGGGTGCCGTGGAACTGGCGCGGCTGGATGCCGTTCGGCGGCGGGGTCATCGGCGATTGGATCTGTCACGTTCTGGACCCGTCATTCTGGGCGCTGGATCTGGACGCTCCGGCCACCGTGCAGGCCGAAGTGACCGGCTACGACCCGGACAAGCACGGCTTGACCTACCCTCCGGGCACGAAGATTACTTTCGAGTTTCCCGCCCGCAAGTCACGCGGCCCGGTCAAGCTCGTCTGGCATGACGGGAACACGGCGATTCCCAAACCTCAGGATTTTCCGGCCGACGAAAAAATTCCCGGCACCGGAGCCATTCTTTTTGGCGACAAGGGCATGATCGTTCACGGTTCCCACGGCGGCGGCGGCTGCCATCTGCTTCCCGAAAACCTCATGGATCAATACTCGGGCAAGAATGCACCCGCGGAAAAAATTCCCCGCGTCAAAGGGCACGCCTGGGATTGGATCGAAGCCATTCGGACGGGCCGTCAGGCGGGATCGAATTTCGATTACGGCGGCCCGCTCACCCAGGTGGCCCTGCTCGGCCTGATTGCCATTCGTTTCCCCGGCCAGACGCTCCAATGGAACGACAAGGCGATGCGCTTCACGAACCACAAGGCGGCCAACGCGTGGCTGCGTTCAACCTATCGTGCCGGCTGGAAGCTCTGAACCTCGTGGACGCCGGGCGTGGCTTCAGCACCGCAGCCGGATGCCGGCGGTAATAAACTGGCCGTCCTGAAGTTTTGTTGCGAGCAGCGTCCGGTCGCCGGGTTGCAGCTTGATGCTCCGCACCCGGCGCCAGACAACACAATTGCGGATTGCCATGCCACCGGGGAAAGGCAATTCTCGTCGCCACATGAAATCATCTTCCATCCTTGGCGGCGCACTCCTCGTGCTCACTCTGAATCTCCACGGCGCGGACGGCGCGGATGCGGGCTGGGTGAATTTATTCAACGGCAAAAATCTGGATGGCTGGAAACAACGCGGCGGCCAGGCAAAATATCGCGTGGAGGACGGCCAGATCATCGGCTCCACCGTGCCGAATACGCCCAACTCGTTCCTCTGCACGGCGCGGGATTACACAAATTTCATCGTCGAAGTGGAATTCAAGGTGCCCACCGGACTCAACTCCGGGGTGCAGATTCGCAGCCATGCGTTCGATCAGGCCACCGTGTTGGAGGTCAAGGGCAAGACGGTCAAAGTCCCATCCGGGCGCGTGCATGGTTACCAGGTCGAAATCGATCCGTCAGCGCGCGCATGGACGGGTGGCATCTATGACGAGGGCCGGCGCGGCTGGCTGAACGACCTCAAAAACAACGAGGCGGCGCGCAAGGCGTTCAAGACGGAGGGTTGGAACAAGTTTCGGATCGAAGCACGCGGCGACTCGCTCAAGACGTGGATCAACGGCGTGGCGGCGGCGGACTTGAAGGATTCCCTCACGGCCTCGGGTTTTATCGCGCTCCAGGTGCATGGCGTGGGCAAGCGGGAGGACGTGCTGGAGGTGCGCTTCCGCAACGTGCGGTTGCAAGAGTTGCCGTGAACCGCCTCCGCGCCTGACTTCGCCGCATGTTTCAATACACCGCTTCGGCCAAAGACAAAGCGTGGCAGCCCGGCCCCTACGACGGCGTCGAGTTGCTGGTGTTGCACAAGCACGAAACCACCGGCGGCGTGACGGCGCTGCGAAAATTCCACGCCGGAGTCACCGTGCCCGCGCACACGCATCCGCTCGCCAACGAATCGGTTTACATTCTGTCGGGCCAATGGGAGGAGTCGGGCGTCACCTACGGCGCGGGAGATTTTTTCTTCGCGCCCAAGGGCGCACCGCACGGGCCGCACATCGCGAAAACGGAGGTCATCAGTCTCACGGTGTTCGACGGACCGCTGACGGTGGCATAGCCAAGGGCGGTCGCAACGGAACCGCACTGTGTGCGCCTCATGTTCGAGGCGTGGAGAATATCACCTTGCGAAAAGGCCGTTTCCCCGCTTTAATCCCTGCATGCAATCAACCCCAATCTGTCGTATGAAAACCTGCCCGCACTCCAATTTTACGTTGGCGCTTTCCCTGGTCACAATCGTTCTATCCCTGGGGTTGCCATCCCCCGCCCGTTCGCTGGCCCAACCCGGCACGGTGGACGCGAGTTTCAACCCGCCGCCCGGCCTCGGCCGCATCGAAGCCATGGCCGTGCAACTGGACGGCAACATCGTGGCCGCCGGTTCGGAAGGTGTCTTCCGGCTCCACCCGGATGGCTCCCTGGACCAGGCCTTCTCCGCTGCCGCGCCAACGTTGCCCGGCGTGTTCGCCCTCGCCCTCCAGGCGGATGGGAAAATTCTCGCTGGTGGCAGCCATTTCATCGTGCGCCTGCATTCGGATGGCGCTCTCGATGACACGTTCGCCCTGCCGCAGCAACCTGACGGCGAGGTGTTGACCATCGCCGCGCAGGCCGACGGTCGCGTGCTCGTCGGCGGTTTTTTCTACTCCATCAACGGCAACTATCGCCCCGCCATCGTGCGACTGATGCCCGACGGCACGACCGACTTCGGATTCAACCCCGCGATGGGCCCGCTCGACATCGTCTTCACTTTGAAAGAACTTGCGAATGGCAACCTCCTGATGAACCGCTATACGGCCGACGGTCAGGGCAACGCCTTCAGTGCGCTCATCCGGCTGCACCCCGACGGTTCCGTGGACGCCACCTTCACCCCGCCGGTCACTGATTCTTTGATCCATGCCGTCGCCGTGCAGCCCGACGGTCGGATTCTCCTCGGTGGCGGGTTTGTTTCCGTCAACGGCGTCACCCGCGTCGGCGTGGCGCGCGTCGCCGCGGACGGCAAACTCGACACGGGTTTCAAACCCCGCGTGGACCAGAATTACCTGGTGCATGCCCTGGCCGTCCAACTCGACGGCCGGATCATCATTGGCGGCGCGTTCTACTCCATCGGCGGCGTTCCGCGCCCGATGCTCGCGAGACTCAATCCGGCAGGGTCGCTGGACAACAGTTTCGACGCCCAGATGTGCTGCCAGAATGAGGATCTGGTGTACGCCATCGCCCTCCAAAACGACGGCCGGGTGCTCATCAGCGGCTCGCTCACCAGCGTCGGCGGCGCGGCGCTGCCCAGCGTGGCACGACTGAACAACGACCGGTTTGATCCTTACCTTGAGTTCAACGCGCCCCGTTACTTTGTGGATGAACGCGCCGGCTTCGCCACCATCGCCGTGGTGCGCAAGGGCGATGCGACCCGGTCAGTGTCCGTGCAATTCCTTGCCGAGTCGGCCACGGCCCGCGCCGGCCAGGATTTTGTGCGGCAAAACGTGAAGGTCAGTTTTGCCACCGGCGAGTCCGTGAAAATTGTCGCCGTGCCGATCCTCGACGACAACTTGAACGAGGGCCACGAAACGGTGCGCTTGACGCTGAAAAGCCCGAAAGGCGGCGCCCGGCTCGGCAACCAGCCAACCTCCGTGCTGACGATCCTCGACAGCGATTTGGATTGAGCCGGGTCAGTGCCCGGCCGGCTCGATGTGGACGGTCACATCGTTGATGCGATGCGGCGAGGACAGCAACCGGTCCTTTACCTGATGCGCGATGTCGTGCCCGCGCCGCACGCTCAGTTCGCCGTCCACGACGACATGGATGTCCAGTCCCAGGTGCAGGCCGATTTTGCGGATGCGGCATTTCTCAATGTCCACCACGCCCTCGACATCCGCCGCGAGCGCCTTCACGCGCGCCACGGTTTCCGGGGACACGCTGGCATCCATGACTTCATCCAGTGCCGCGCGCAAGAGGCGCAGCCCGTTCCACACGATCACCCCGCACGCCGCCAGCGCCGCCCAGTCATCCGCCGCCTCGTATCCCGGCCCGCCGAGGAGCGCGATGAGAATGCCCACGAACGCGGCGGCGGACGTGAGCGCATCGGAGCGGTGATGCCAGGCGTCGCCCTGCAGCGCGAGGCTGCCCAGCGAACGGCCCGTCTTCAATGCAAAGCGAAACAACGTCTCCTTGATCGCAATCACCGCCAGCAGAACCAACAGCGTGTAGGGTGCCGGCGCCCCGTGCGGCGTCTGGATCTCATGCACGCTTTGCACGGCGATGAGCAGCGCCGCGCCAAACAACAGCAACGCCACAATCACACTCGCGACGGACTCCGCCTTGCCATGTCCGTACGGGTGGTTGTCGTCCGGCGGCCTGACGGAAAGTCGCAGCCCGCTCCACACGACAATTGAACTGAAAATGTCCGCCGTGGACTCGATCCCGTCGGCGATCAGCACGTAGGAATTGCCGAGCACGCCGGCGCAGATTTTCGCCGCCGCCAGCACGGTGTTGATCAACAGCGCCACCTTCGAGATGCGCAGACCGGATTCGAGCGAAGCCATGCGAAGCGCCCCCGCGTTACAACGCCGTGCCGGGGAGCCAGCCGCCGCCCCCCGCCAGTTTCAAAACGTTCTCCGTCGTCACCCGGGCGATCTCCGTCAGCGCCTCGTGCGTGAAGAACGCCTGGTGCGAGGTGATGATCACATTGGGAAAACTCAGCAGCCGCGAGAGCACATCGTCGAGCAGCACGCGGTCGGACAAGTCCTCGAAGAACACGCCCTCCTCCTCCTCGTAAACGTCCAGCGCGATGCCGCCGATGCGCCCGCGCTTGAGCGCCGCCACCAGCGCCGCCGTGTCAATGAGTTTGCCCCGGCTGGTGTTCACGATGAACACGCCCGGCTTCATCCGGGCGAACGCCTTCTCATCCAGCAAGTGAAACGTCTCCGGTAGCAGCGGCAGGTGCAGCGAGATGATGTCGCTGACGCGGAGCAACTCCTCCATGCCCATGTAGCGCACGCCGCGCGCCTGCGCCCAGTCCGTGGCGGGCGCGGGGTCATACGCCACGACCGTCGCCTCGAAGCCGTGAAAGATCTGCGCGGCGATCCGGCCAATTCTCCCCGTGCCCACGATGCCGACGGTCTTGCCGGCAACATCGAAGCCAACCAACCCGTTGAGCGAGAAGTTGTGCTCGCGCACGCGGTTGTAGGCGCGGTGAATCTTGCGGTTAAGCGTGAGCAGCAAACCCACGGCATGTTCGGCAACCGCGTGCGGCGAATAGGCGGGCACGCGCACCACCGGCAGTTTGAGGGCGCGGGCGGCGTTCACATCCACATTGTTGAAACCCGCGCAGCGCAGCGCGATCAAGCGCACGCCCAGTTGCGCCAACTGTTCCAGACACGCCCGGTCCGCGTGGTCGTTGACGAAGAGGCAGACCGCCTGCGCTCCCTTCGCGGTCGCCGCCGTCTGGGCGTTCAGTCGAAACTCGTGAAAGCCCCACGCGATGCGTTCCGCGCCTTGCACAGCGGCAAAATACCGGCGGTCGTAAGGTTTGGTGTCGAAAAAGGCGGCTTCAATCGTCATGCCGCTGGCGTTGTATCGCGCCCACGCGGGCCGGTCAATGAGCCGGAGCGGGACGGCGGGCGATTGCGCAGCTCAGTTTCTTGCCAGGGGGGAGCGCCGGGCGCTCCGGGTGAGTGGGTCAGGCTTCCAGCCTGACGGTGGGCGGGGCATCCCTGCCCCGCGTTCCCCCGTGCGCGGGGCTTGGGCACTGGCCGCAGGCTGCTGCCAGCACCGGCAGACAGGATGTCTGCCCCACCTCGGCCACCGCGCGCCACCACGGTTGCAAGAAACTGAGCTGCGCCCCGGGCGATTCGTTTCCCGTCGGCGCAACCCGGGCATCACCACGGTGTCACACTGCCGCGATAAAAATGAATTTGACCGGCACACGGCGGCAAGTTAATACGTACACGTATTTATGACCGCACCCCAGCTATCTGTCGCTTTTTTTCTCCAGATGTTCGTCATTCTCGCCGTCTGCCGGCTCGTCGGCGCGCTCGCCCGGCGCATCGGCCAGCCGCAAGTCGTCGGCGAAATGATCGCGGGCGTGCTGCTGGGACCATCGCTTTTCGGACTGTGCTTTCCGGAATGGCAGAAGGCGCTCTTCCCGCCCGAGTCACTCAAGGTGCTGTTCGTCGGTGCCCAGCTTGGGGTGGGCCTCTACATGTTCATCGTGGGGGTGGATTTTCGCACCGAACTGTTTGCCAGCCGCGCGCGCAGCGCCGCCGCCGTGAGCGTGTCCGGAATGGTCGCGCCCTTCGCGCTGGGAGCAGGGCTGGCACTGTGGCTGATCAAGCAGCCGGGGCTGTTCTCGGAAAAGGCCACCCCGTTTGAAGCCATCCTGTTTCTCGGCGCGGCGATGTCCATCACCGCCTTTCCCATGCTCGCGCGAATCATTTACGAACGCGGGTTGACCGGCACCGCGCTGGGCACGCTGGCGCTGGCGGCGGGGGCGATTGACGACATGGCTGCCTGGTGCGTGCTCGCCATCGTGCTGGCCAGCTTCGGCGGCGGCGCGATGGTGGCCGTCATGGCGATTGCCGGCGGTGTCACGTATGGCGTGCTCGTGCTCACCGTGGGCCGCCGGCTGCTGGCGCGGCTCGGCACGGCGGCGGAACGCGGCGGCCAGTTCACGCCGACCATGATGGCAATCACGCTGATGTGCTTCTGTCTCGGCGCGTGGGTGACGGATGCCATTGGAATTCACGCGGTGTTCGGCGGGTTCCTGCTCGGCGTGGCCATGCCGCGGGGATTGTTTGCGCGCGAGTTGATCCGCCAACTGGAGACCTTCGCGGTGGTCTTCCTGTTGCCGATGTTTTTCACCTTCTCCGGATTGAACACGCGGCTGGACATGGTGAACACCTGGCAGTTGCTGCTCATCGCCCTCGTGATTCTGGCGGCGGCCATCCTCGGCAAGGGCGGAGCCTGCTGGGCCGCCGCGCGGCTGACCGGCCAGGACAACCGCACCGCGCTGGCCGTGGGCACGCTGATGAACGCGCGCGGGTTGATGGAGTTGATCATCCTGAACATCGGTCTGCAAAAGGGCATCATCCAGCCGGCGCTCTTCTCGATGATGGTGCTGATGGCCATCGTGACGACCTTGATGGCGTCGCCGGTGTTTGAATGGGTCTATGGCCGGTTCGCGCGCCAGGCCGGCACGCTGGCGAAAGCGCCGCAAGCATGAGCCGGAAACGCATCGTGAACGTGAGCGAAGTGGCGGAAGGCGCGACCGTCAAATTCCAATTCACGCGCCACGGCAAAACCGTCGAAGCGTTTCTGGCCCGTCATCAAGGGCGGCTCGTCGCCTACGAAAACGTCTGCCGGCATCTGCCGCTCACGCTGGACTATGACGACAACCGATTCTTCGACCGCGACGCCAGCCACTTCGTCTGCCAGACGCACGGGGCGGTTTACGATCCGGCGAGCGGCGTCTGCGTGCGGGGGCCGTGCGAAGGGGAAAAGCTGCGACCAATTCCAATTGAAATCGTGAACGGCGTGGTCTGGATCACGAAAGGCGATTAGCCCGGCAGCGGAATTGCGTGGTCCACCAACATCACCGGGATCTCCTCCCGAATCGGATAAAGGAACTTCCCATCCTGGCGCAACAGCCCGCCGTCGAGCCGTTCGGTCAGGGGCTGGCCGGCACGGTTGCGCAACTGGGCGCGCTGGATCTGTGCGTTGATCTGCTCAATCAGCGCCGCGTCCGCCAGTGCGAGCGGCTGGCGCGTTTCCGGGCAGCAGAGGATTTTGAGCAGGTCGGGGTGGAGCATCGCTCAAGTCCGCGCAGCCTTGAGCGCGGCTTCATAGACCTGTTTCACCGGCACGCGCGCCTGGTCGGCCAGTTGTTTGCACGAGTCAAACTCCGGCGCCACTTGAATCACCTGCCCGCCCAGCCGACCGAGTTTCACGGCGACGTCGCCGTAAGGCGTCTTCACCGTCACGGCTTCCCGGCGCAACTTGCGGCGTTCGGAGGCGAGGCGGCGCACGCCGAAGGCGCTGGTCTCGCGCAGAATCAATTCCGAAAACTTGTCCGCGTCGGCATCCGCACACAACACGGTCAACAACACGCCCGGACGGCTCTTCTTCATTTGAATGGGCGTGAAGAAAACATCGAGCGCGCCCGCCGCCAGGGCGCGTTCGACGAAGCTGCCGAGGATTTCCGCGTTGATGTCGTCGAGGTTGGTTTGCAGCGTGGCGATGGTGTCGGTCTCCCAATCCAGCGTCCCCGCCGCGCCGCTCTGGCCGAGCACGGCACGCAGCACGTTGGGGCGGGTCTTGTGATCGCGCGTGCCCAGGCCGTAACCCACCTTCGCCGCCACCAGGTCGCGCATCGGCCCGAAGCTGTCCACCAGTTCCGCCAGGAGCGCCGCGCCGGTGGGCGTGACCAGTTCGTGCGGTTCCTCGCATTGTGTCACCTTCACGCCACGCGCTCCGAGAATTTCCAGCGTGGCCGGCGCGGGAATCGGGAACCGCCCGTGCGCGCATTGAATAAAGCCCGTGCCATCCACGACCGCCGAGGCGAGCAGGCGCGGCTGGCCAAGCAGCTCCAGCGCGACACACGCACCGACGATGTCCACGATGGAATCCACCGCGCCGACCTCGTGGAAGTGAACATCATCCGGCGCCTTGCCGTGGATTTTCCCCTCGGCCACGGCGACGCGCTGAAAGACGGCGGTGGCCTTCGCCTTCACCCACTCGGAGAGCGAGCTGTCGGCAATGATTTTTTTAATCTCGGTGAAGTTGCGCCCGTGCGCGTGCGGCTTCGCGGCCGCCGCGCCATGGTGATGATGATCGTGCGTCTCGATGAACTGCGTCTGATACTTCACGAAGCGCCGTCCGCGTTTGCGCTTGAGCACGGCGATGAACTGGTGCGGTTCAGGTATCGTCGTGGTGGCTTCCAGGCAAATGCCATTGCGCCGGAAATCGTAGGTGTGTTGCACACCACCGGGACGCATGGTCTCCACGATGATGTCCCCCGGCGTCGGCGCCTTCACGGCGTGGCCGAGCACGTCGTGGAAATAAAGCCGGAAGCGCGGCGGCACGCCGGTTTCAAACACGCTCAATTCGACACATCCCTGCAACGTCGGAATCACCGGCCCGCCATGCGGTCCCTTGCGCGGGCCGGGCGCCGTTTGCGGCAGCGCGAGAACGTGGATGTTCGCGGGCGGCTCCTCGTGGACGTGCGGCTGGCCCTCGTGGATCTGCGCCTCGAACTTCGTTCCGCTGATGCCCATCTTCTGCGCGCGGGCCGCGCGCAGCCGGTAGCCGGGAAGTTTTAGCTTGGCGAGTTCGAATTCGAGCCGGGGCAATTCCACGCCCAGGTCGAGCAGCGCGCCCAGAAACATGTCGCCGCTGATGCCGCTGAATAGATCGAGATAGATGGTTTTCATAAAAGTTCTCCCGCCGCCAGCGCGTTGATCTGGCTGGCCGCGTAACCGGCGCCAAAACCGTTGTTGATGTTCACCACGGTCAGGCCGCTGCCGCAACTGTTGAGCATGGCCAGCAACGCCGCTAGTCCGTGAAAACTCGCGCCATAGCCCACGCTGGTCGGCACCGCGATCACCGGCTTGTTCACCAGCCCGGCAACCACGCTGGGCAACGCGCCTTCCATGCCTGCCACGGCGATGATGACGTGCGCGCGTTGCAACGCATCGAGCCGGTTCAACAACCGGTGCAATCCCGCCACGCCCACATCGTAAACGCGCTCCACAGTGTTGCCCATGATGTCGGCGGTCACGGCAGCCTCCTCCGCCACCGGCAAATCGCTCGTACCGGCGCACAGCACCGCGATGACGCCGGGGCGCTTGGGCAGGGGCTTGTTTTCCCACGTCATGCAGCGGGCGACCTCATGATGAACGGCGCGCTTGAGCCGCTTACGGAGGGCGCGGACGTGCTCGTCGTTGACGCGCGTGACCAGCAGGCGTTGCTCGCGCTGGCTGATTTTAGCGGCGATGGCGGCGACATGCGCCGGGGTCTTACCTTCGCCGTAGATGACCTCCGGAAAATTCTTTCGCAGCGACCGATGCAGGTCCACCTGCGCGAAGCCCAGATCGGCAATCGGCGCGGACTGAAAAGCGCGCAGCACCCGGTCGCGCGGGGTTTTCCCGGCACGAAACGCTTCCAACAAGGCGATGGCTTCGACGGTCGTCACGGCGACAGATTGCCGAAAGGGCGCGGGCCGGTCACGCGCGAAATCCACCGCCGACTTCAATCAAGTCTGACCGCCGGAATAGGGGATTGTGCCGGCGCGAAGTTTCGCTATGGTCTGCGCCATGAAAACTGAAACATCCTTCTGCTTGCGACCACTCTTCCGGATGGTCCCCTCCTTCTTTTCGTCAATGGCACTGGTGGCCATGACCGCCTCGGGCGCAAACTGGCCGGCCTGGCGCGGCCCGGACGGATCGGGCGTCACGCCGGAAAAAAATCTCCCCCTCCGGTGGAGTGCCACCGAGAATGTCCGCTGGAAAATTCCCCTGCCCGATCGCGGCAACTCCACGCCGATTGTCTGGGGCGACAAGATTTTTCTCACGCAGGCCATCGAGGCGGATCACCTTCGCTCGGTGGTTTGCTTTTCCCGGGCGGACGGCAAACAGCTCTGGCAAAAATCCGTCACCTACGCCGAGAAAGAAGAGACGCACGAGACCAATCCCTACTGCTCGGCGTCGCCGGTGACGGACGGCGAGCGCGTGATCGTCTGCCACGGCTCGGCGGGGGTGTTCTGCTACGACTTCGCCGGGCGCGAACTATGGAAACGCGACTTGGGAAAACAAAGCTTTCAGTGGGGCAACGCCTCGTCGCCCGTGTTGCATGGGGACATCTGCATTCTTTACTTCGGCCCCGGCAAAGGTTCGCGACTGCTCGGCTTGAACAAAAAAACCGGCGCGACGATCTGGCAGTATAACGAGCCGGACATCGAAGTGGGCAAGCGCACCGACGGCTTCCAGGGCAAGGAGCCGGGCATCATCTGCACCTACAGCACGCCCATTCTCGTCCGCGCGGATGGCCGCGACGAGTTGCTGATGAGCTTCCCCCGTTACCTGCGCGCGTTCAATCCGACGACCGGCAAGGAACTGTGGAGTTGCGACGGCTTGAATCCGCTCATCTACGGCTCGCCGCTGCACGGCGACGGCGTGGCGGTGGCGATGGGCGGCTACTTCGGCAACAGCATCGGTGTGAAGACCGGCGGCACCGGCGATGTCACCGGCTCCCGCCGTCTGTGGCATAACGTGCGCACCAAAGCGGGCATCGGCTCGGGCGTGATTCACCAGGGGCACATTTACATGCTCAACGGCAGCATCGCCGAGTGCATCGAACTGCAAACCGGCAAGACCGTCTGGAGCGAGCGCCTCAAGGCCGCCGGGCCCAACACCGAATCCTGGTCATCAATGGTCCGCGCCGGCGACACGCTCTACATTCTCAACCAGTCCGGCGACACGCTCGTGCTCAAGGCCAGCCCGAAGTTCGAGCAACTGGGCGTGAACTCGCTCGGCAATGAACGCAGCAACTCCTCCATTGCCGTTTCCGACGGTGAACTCTTCATCCGCACCTACAAGCACCTGTGGTGCGTCGGCGCGGCGAAGCTGACGGCGGCGAAGTAAGCCGGTTCACTGCGCCCGCTCGACACGAATGTTCGCCGGGTCGCTCACGCCAATTTCCACTTCCGTCGCGTTGCGATAGATCTGCCAGTTCATCTGGTCCGGGGCCATCTGGGCGGCCTGGCGCTGGCGCTCGAGTTCCAGCAGCGAGAGAACGTCCAGCGCCACCGGGTCGGTGCTGAAGCGCAATTCATTCAGCACGGCGGAGTAATGGAGAAGGCTGCGCTGTTCGCCCTGATACTGGCAGGTCAACGCGTCGGTGATGTTCAGCACCACGCGGTCGCCCAGCGCCGGCAGCGCGTAAATCTCCGGCATGGCTCGCGCCAGCCGCACCGGATCGGTGTCGAAGCGGATGGAGTTATCCACGCTGCCCATCGCCAGGCTGTGCAGGTGTCCCGAAACGCTGGCGCTGTTGTGATTGAGCAACGGGGCAATGCTGATGATCTTCGTCAGCTTCTGCGTGACCAGTTTCGAGACGAAGGATTTGCGGCCAAGCCCGCCGCGCCCCTTGCCTTCACGGCCGAACTCCAGGTCTCCCCAGACCAGGTGCCCAAGAAACTCGTTCTCATAAAAAGTCTTCTCGTCGTATCCGGCGTCCGCGCTGCCCTCGACGCGGATGCCGTAATTGCCGGCCAGCTCGACGAATCCCGCGCGTCGCAAGTCCGCGCGGTGTTTGTCCCAGACGATGATTTTTTTGGCGGGCACCTTCGCCTTGAGCAACCCCTCGACCACCGCCGCCACGACGGCTGGGCGCGTGCCGCTGTTGGCGCCGGGCGCAGAAACGACCTTGATGCCCACGGTGTCCTGCGGGGAGACGAGGCTGCGCCAGGCGTGGGAGGGACTCGACTTAGCGGTCAGGTTCGTGAGGGCGCGATTGACCATGGCCAGAACGGTGTCCGCGCGCGGCACAAACGCGGCGGTGGCCTCGGCATCGTGCACAATGACAACCCGGGCACGCCCGGTGAAGGCGGGCGGGTTGGTGCCGGACGTCTGGCCGAATACGGAAAACGGCAGCAACCACAGCCACGCCAACTGGCGGAGCCGCCGGGGTCGGGAGCGAATTTTACTGGGATCAAACGGGGCGTTTCTTGACACGTTCAGGAGTGGATGGTACCACGAGCCGCGATGCAGGCCACAAAAAAAGGGACCACCGGCTCGGGAATTTTTTCCGCGGCGGGACTTGCCCTCGCGTTGCTGATTGCCGGGTGCGGAGCGCCTGGTCCGCGCGCGTTGCTCCAGGGTGAACGTCTGTTGCGCGAGGAAAACATTCCGGCGGCGATGGAGAAATTGAAAGCGGCGGCGACCCTGATGCCGACCAACGCGCAGGCCTGGAACCACCTGGGGCTGGCGTATCACCGGGCCGGGCAGTTCACCAACGCGCTGCCCGCTTACCGCCGCGCACTCGCGCTGGACCGGGACTTGATGGCGGTTCACTACAATCTCGGCTGCCTTTATCTCGAACATAACAATCCCGCCGCCGCGATTGACGCGCTGACCAGTTACACCGCGCACCCGCGCCATGCCAAGGCGATGGACGGCTGGCTCAGGCTCGGCAGCGCCCAACTGCGCGCCCGCCGGTTCGACGACGCGGAGCGCACCTACACACACCTGCTGCGGAAACTCGAAACGCAGACACCGGAAGTCTTGAACGGACTGGGCATGGTTCACGCGCAACGGCGGCGCGCGGCGGACGCGCTGGCCTGGTTCAATGCCGCGCTCGCGCAACAGCCGGACTACGCGCCCGCGTTGCTGAACCTGGCGGTGGTTTCCCAGCAACAACCCAACAGCCGCGCGCTGGCGCTGCAAAAATACCACGACTACCTGGCGCTCAAACCAACCCCGCCCAATTGGGAGGCGGTGGACGCCGTCGCGCGACAAATCGAAGCCGAACTGGCTCCGCCGACGCCGCGTCCGGCCCCGGCGGTCGTCGTCGCCCCGGTGATCGCAAAAACGAATCTCGTCGCACCGCTGGCGAGCGTCGCGCCGCGCGGCGCGTCCAATCTCGTTGCCGTTCCGGTCGCGCGCACCAATCCGCCGCCTCCGGTTCAGCCAGCCCGACCGGTGGTGGTCGCCACGCCCGCTCCAATCAGTCCGCCGCCCAAGCCACCGCCCGTCGAAACCACCAAACCACCGGTTCCGCCGCCCGGCCGATCAACGCTCGTCGAAGTGACACGCGTATCAGAGGACCCGATTATCAAGACGCCGCAGGAGCTTTCCCCCGCTGCGCCGCCGCGCGTGGTGCCGAGGACGAACCCGCCCGACCAGCCGGCCACCGCCACGCCCGTGCTGGGCGCGCGAACAGAGCCAAAGCCGGAGAAGCGAAATTTTTTCCAGCGCCTCAATCCGTTTGGAGGCAAGTCGAAACCGGCCACCAACACGTCAATGCTGGTCGCCGTGGCGGAACCGGCACCAGTGCGCAAAATCGAAGTGACGCCCCCGATCACAAAAACCGCCCCGCCGGCACCTCCGGCTCCACCGCCACCACCGCCCGTGCCGCGTTACAGTTATTTGTCTCCCGCGCAGCCCGCTGCGGGAGACCGCCGGATCGCGGAGCGATTTTTTCAGCAGGGCGTCAAAGCGCAGCGCGAAGGCCGGCCCGCGCAGGCCATCTCGGAATACCAGACGGCCACCCAGGCAGACCCGGCCTATTTCGATGCGTTTTACAATCAGGGCCTGGCCGCGCAGGCGGCGAATCGAGGCAGGCAATCGTTGGCGGCCTTCGAGCACGCGCTCGCCATTCAGCCGGACTCGGTGGAGGCGCGTTACAACTTTGCGCTCGCGCTCCGGCAGTCGAATTATCCCCAGGATGCCGCGAACGAGCTGGCCACGATCTTGAAAGACCACCCGAACGAAACTCGCGCGCACCTCTCGCTCGGCAACGTGTACTCGCAGCAACTCAACCAGCCGAAACAAGCGCGGGCGCATTACCTCAAAGTGCTGGAGAACGAGCCGGGGCACGCTCAGGCACCTCAAATCCGCTACTGGCTCGGAGTGAATCCGTAGTCCCCTGCCCGGCTCCGCGCCTCGGTCGATTCGGTCCTCTCGAAATTACCCCCCAGTTCCAGGCCCGGCGGCACGGATGTTGCATCCGTGTTGCCAGGCGTGAGATGGACAAATCTTGCCGCCGACGGGTTTCACTCACGAAGCCCGTTGTCTGGAGTAGAAACAAATGAAAGTGGCAAACTTTACTTTTGGCTGGGTGGATTTGGTCATCGTTCTCCTGCTGTGTGTCGGCGTGATGCGCGGACGCAAGCGGGGCATGTCGGAGGAACTGCTCGTCGGGATCCAATGGACGCTCATCGTCGTGCTGGCCGGTCTGGCCTACGAACCGGGCGGACGGTTGCTGGCGTCGCAGTTTTCCGTGTTCAGCCTGCTCGCCTGCTACGTCGCGGTGTATGCCTTGGTGGCGGTGACGATCAAGGTCGTTTTCTCGCTCATTCGCCAGCAGGTCGGCGACAAGCTCATGAGCAGCGCGATCTTTGGCGACGGTGAGTACTACCTGGGGATGGTGGCGGGCGCGTTTCGTTATGGCTGCATTGTGCTCGTATTCATGGCCTTTCTCAGCGCCCGCCACTACAGCGTGCAGGAGTTACGCGCGGCGGCCAGCTTCCAACAAGAGAACTTCGGCGACATCTCGTTCCCCACGCTGTCGAGCCTGCAGGATGCGGTTTTCAAGGACTCATGGACGGGCCGTCTCACCAAACAATATCTCCCGGTGGTGCTCATCAAGCCGACCGCGCCCGAAGACAAAGGACTGGGCGGCAGCGAGCGATTGGGCAGCCGGCGCGAGCGATCCGTCAACGAAATGCTTGATCGGCGGTGAGCGTTTCGGCCAGCCTTGGTGCATGGCCGGACTCGTCTCACCAGCAACCCTCGAACAGATTCGCGCCGCCAGCGACATCGTGGACGTCATCGGCGCGACGCTGCCGCTCAAGCGCGCGGGGGCGAACTTCGTGACGCTCTGCCCCTTCCACCGGGAAAAATCTCCCAGCTTCAACGTCAACCCGCACCGGCAGATTTTTCACTGTTTCGGCTGCCACAAGGGCGGCGACGTGTTCACCTTCATCCGTGAGTATGAAAATCTGACCTTCATCGAAGCGGTCCGCCGCCTCGCCGAGCGGGCGAACATCCCCCTGGAACTCGATCAGCAACCCGGCCAGCAGCAGGCGCGTTACCTCAAGGAAACGCTCCTGCAAATGCACGAGCAAATCACCCTGCGCTGGCAGACCGCGCTCACCAACGAGGCCGGCGGCCAGATCGCCCGCGACTATCTCGCCAAACGCGGCGTCTCCGACGAGGCGGTGCAACTCTTCCGCCTCGGCTACGCGCCGGAAGCCTGGGACGACACGGTCAACTGGGCGAAGAGCAAGAGCTTCGACCTGCCGCTCGTCGAACAGGCCGGCCTCATCATCCGCAAGGAGGAAACCGACCGTTACTACGACCGCTTCCGCGGCCGGCTGATGTTTCCGATCTGCGACGAGCAGGGGCGCGTCATCGCCTTCAGCGGGCGCATCCTCAGCGGCGACGAGAAGACCGCGAAGTACGTGAACTCGCCGGAGACGCCCATCTTCAGCAAGGGCCGGGTGTTCTTCGGCCTCGACAAATCCAAGCGCGCCATCCTCGACGCCGGCTACGCCATCGTCTGCGAAGGGCAGCTCGATTTGATCGCGTGCTACATGGCCGGCGTGAAAAACCTCGTCGCGCCGCAGGGCACGGCCTTCACCCCCGACCATGCGCGCATCCTCAAGCGATACGTCGAGGAAGTGGTGCTGTGCTTCGACTCCGACAACGCCGGCCAGAACGCCGCCGTGCGCGTGCTCGACAGCCTGCTCAGTTCCGGCCTGGCAATCCGCGTGGCGACCGTGCCCGCGCCACACGACCCGGACAGTTACATCAAGCAATTCGGCGGCGCGGCTTTTCAGGAGTTGATCACCAAGGCGGAAGGCTTTTTCGATTTCTATCTCAACCGCCTCTGCGCCACCAACGATGTCGCCACCGACAAGGGCCGGCTGGCCGTCTCGAAGGCGATGGCCGAGGCCGTGCAAAAAACCGGCAACGCCGTGCTCGCCGATACCTACGCGCAGAAAACCGCGCAGCGCCTCGCCGTCGGGCCGGAAGCCGTGCGCGCGGAATTCAAGAAGACGCCGCGCACACAAACCGCGCGTGACCCTGACGAGTCCATCGAAGCCGGTGATCCCGCCATCCCCGATCTGCCGCCGCCGGAACGGGAAATCTGGCTGTTGAAATTTCTCCTGTCCGGTGATGACCACATTGAGTGGCTCGCGCAACATCTGGATCTCAACTGGGTCACTCACCCGTCCGTCCGGCACATAATTTCCGCGTGTCTGAACGCGCACGCCGGCCATGCCTGGCAGGGCATCCCCGGCCTGCTCGCGGAATGCCCGGACCCCGCCACGCACAGCCTCATCACCAAAGCCGTCGCCGAGGACTTTCGTTGCGAAAACCTCGAAAAACAAATCACCGGCAACGTGCTGAATCTGCGCAACGATTTCCTCGACCACGAAATCGCCCGGCTTAAACAACGCCTGGGCGAACCGGGTCTCCCCGATGACGAGATGGTCGGCATCCTTCGACGCCAGGCTCAACTTCGCCAGGCCAAGCAATCGCCGCTGGCCCCGCTGGCGGACGAACACTGAGCCGCTTTGAGTTTGAAGCTTCTCTTGAGCTTTGAACTTTGAACCCGAAACCCGAAGTTCGAAATCCGAGATCCGAAAGAAATCCGAAGCCCGAAGGCCGAAAGGCCGCATTCCACAGGGTGGGCGCTTCACCCTTTTTCCATCGCAGGGCCGAAGTCGGGTTCGGCCTTCGGATTTCGGGCTT
>JANNEF010000006.1:0-2034 GCA_031378375.1 Verrucomicrobiota bacterium
TGCTCCAAGCCCGGCTCAAAAAGGCCGGTGCCGCCTGGCTGCCCGAACACGCCGACCAGATCGCCCACCTGCGCGTCCTCCGCGCCAACGACCAATGGCTCTCCCTCTGGAATTAACCTCACCCACTTTTAATCACACCCACTACGTCGATCCTGGCGTCAGGATCGTGGTGTTTGGTGAAAATTAGTAAGATCCTGGCGTCAGGATCGACGTGTTCGGAGCAAAATATTACGATCCTGGCGTCAGGATCGATGTGATCGAGACGGATCAGCACGATCCTGGCGTCAGGATCGATCGGTTTGGCGGAAAACCGTACGATCCTGACGCCGGGAATGTCCGGATTTTTGGACACTCGTGTCTTGGCGTGTCTCATTTTGAGACGGCAACGGAGGTAACTGCCCACCGATTCAGGGCACCCGCAGATGCCCAATTCCATCGGAGGTCGTCCTGAATCTGCGTGAGGTTCATGGGTCTCCAAGGTTTGTCCACTGCGCTTCGGGACCAGAAAACAGGAATGGCGGCATCCTTGCCGCCAAGTGCCTGGGCGGCTGGGAAGCCGCCCTTCCAGCGCTTCATGAGAAGGCCGGGGTGAGGGCGGTCGTTTGTTCCCTCCAGGCTCGTCGCTCCGGCCGATTCCCTGATAACTCCGGGGAACCATTTTCCCCGGCACCGCCCGTTGGCACTCGTCTTGCATTACACGGGGAAGCGGCAAACTTAACACGCCGCAGAGAACTGAAATCTGACAAATCTAAAATACGAAAAACCCAAACCAAACAAATCCATGAGCGATTACAAACAATACATTGACGACGGGGCGCGCGTGTTGCGCGGACTCACCAACCTCGGCGGGCCGCTGAATCTCACGCACGTCACCAAGGCCATTTACGAGCCGGTCTTCATTGATTTCAAAACCCAACACCGGGCCTTCGAGCAGGCCCGCCAGGGCAAGGCCGCCGGTTTCATCGCGTTGCGCCAGGAACGGGCGGCGGCGGACATCTTCCTGAGCAACGTGCGCAGTTATCTCAAGGCGTTTCTGGGCGAGAACTGGTCGCCGTTGTGGGCGCCGCTGGGGTTCATCAATGGCTCGCTGGCGTTGCCGGAGTCGGACGTGGACCGTTGCGCGATGCTGGAAAACGTGAACGGGTATTTCACGGACAATCCACAGTTCGAGAACGCGGCCAAGGAATATACCGCCGCGAAGGCCAACTCGATCTGCACCCCGATGACGAATGCGCGGACGGCGGTGGAGAATTGCAAGTTCGACACGCGCACCCTGCGCGACGCGCGGGCCACGGCCAAGGTGGCGTTGGATAAGAAGATTGCCGACTTGCGCAGCGAACTGGACATCGTGCTGAGCCAGACGGACCCGCGCTGGCTCAAGTTCTTCGATCGCATTCCGGGCGATGATCGCGTGCCGGAGGGGGTCGAGGACGTGACGGCCACGGCGCAGCCGGGCGGCGTCATCACGGTGGACTGGCCGGAGACGCCGAGGGCGGCGCGTTACCAGGTGCTCAAGCAGGTGGTGGGCACGGACACGGATTTCGTGCTGGCGACCACGGTGGACGACAGTGAGGCGGAGCTGACGGGCGTGCCCGCGGGCGCGACGGTGAAGTTGAAAATCGTGCCGCTCAACGGCGTGGGCACCGGCACGGCCAGCGATGTGATCACCTTGCAGGCGGCGGCGTAGGGCGGGGGAGGTTCAAAGCTCAACCCGAAATGGATTCCCGCTAAACACGCCAAAAAGCGCGAAAGCAACGCCTTGGAAGGGGAAGTTTTTTCCAGAGCCTGGTGCTTCAACTCCTTCCCTTTTCGCGTCCGTTCGTGTGTTTCGCGGGCACAACTTCGGAAGTCGGACTCAAAGCTCAAAGCTCAAACACCGCGGGGGCAATTCATCCCGAAACCCGAAGTTCGAAATCCGAGATCCGAAAGAAATCCGAAGCCCGAAGGCCGAAAGGCCGCATTCCACAGGGTGGGCGCTTCACCCTTTTTCCATCGCAGGGCCGAAGTCGGGTTCGGCCTTCGGATTTCGGGCTT
>JANNEF010000079.1:0-33816 GCA_031378375.1 Verrucomicrobiota bacterium
TGGCGCTGCTCGGCGTCGGTGACCATGGAGCGGAACTTGAGCATGGTGAAGGGCTGGCCGTTCAAGCCGCACCGTTGCTGGCGGAAGAAAATCGCCCCACGCGACGTCAGCTTGATCAGCACCGCCACCACCAGCAACGCCGGCGAGAGGATCAGCAGCAGCGTTGCAGCCACCGCCAGGTCAACCACCAGCTTGATGAGTCCCTGCCAGGACGCTTCGGGCACGGAGCGGAACACCAGGACGGGCCGCCCATAAAAGTCGTCCAGCGTGGTGTGCGAAATCTGGGTGCGGAAGAAGTCCGCCACCAGCCAAGCCTCGACGCCCTCCAGTTCACAAGCCTGGATGGCCTTTTCCACCTGGCCGAAGTAAGTATGTCGGGCGTTGATGATGACACCGTTGGCCGAGCGTTCGTGCATCAGCCGGACCAGTTGTTCGATGGTGCTCTCGTTGAGGTCGAGTTCGGCCAGGATTTCCATGTCGGCTCCGGACTTGTCCCGCATGTCGGCGCGCATCCGCTGGGTGTCCTCGCGGCTGCCGACGAGGATCATGCGTTTTTGTGTTTGCAGCTTGCCAAACTTGCTCCGGTAGCCCCACCGCAATAATTCCTCCTTCACCGTCAGCAGGATGAAGCCGACGGCTCCCAGCAAAATAATGACACTGCGCGCGAGGGTGATGCGGAAGAGAAACATCATCAGGATGACGCCCACCGTCACCAGCAGGCAGCTCTTGAACAGGATCCACGCCGTCTCCCCCCGCGACGCCAGCAATGGCCGCCGGTAAAATCCCTGCCATTCGAGCACCAGGGGCGCGCAGGGAATGATGATGAGGAATAGTCCGGTGAACTTGGCGAACTCGTCGATCGGGGAATTGTACCACCACAAGAAATCTCCGACCCAAGCCGAGCGCAACAAGTGAGCCATCCAGAGCGCCAGCGCAAACAGCGTCGCGTCCATCAGTTGATGGATTTGCGTCCGCAGTTGTCGATCACGTCGCAGCATGGCTGGTCAGTCGGGCTGAGAGTATGGGCAAACCCCTGTCAAAGCTCGCAGAAAAGTAAATCGCCTCATGCGTGCCTTCATGAACATCAACGCCGGCGTGCCAGCTCCACGCGCGGTCCGGCCGCCAGTTGAAACTGCGGCACTGCCTCCGTGACCCACTTCCGCACCCGCTCGTAGGTCGCGTCTTCCTGACCGGGATCGCAGACGGCGAAACACGCCACATAGGCCCATCGCTGCAACACCCCCAGGCGGACCATGTCCCGCGCCATCCACCACATCCGCTCGACGTGGTCGGCGGTCATTTGATTGTCCGCCACAAACCAATAGACGTAGATGCCGCGCTTGAGGACTTTCTGCCCATTGGACAAGGGAAACTCGCGTGTGGTCGTCAGCTTCATGACCGGAAGTGCGTAGGGGTGCGGTTGCGTGATGGGGATGGCGACTTGTTCCGTGCGGGCAATCATCCAGCCCTGGCCCGTCAGACAATACTGCGGCTTGTGGATGCTGGTGCGGTCGCCGCCCATGAGCACCACGTTGACCTGCAAATCGAATCCGTCCGCCGCCTTGTAAAGGCGCTGGCCGTAAGTCGTGTCTTTGGGCAGCCAGTTGAGGACAATCGGCGCGACCGGTTGCGGCTTCGAAGTGAAATCCAGGACGCGCTCTGGCAGCGGGACCGAATCCTTCGCCACTTCCTTGCCCCCCGTGTCAAACACCGGCTGCGGCGCCACGCGCACGCCAGGCACGCCCAGCTTTTGCGTCGCCTGCCGTTGGTTGAGGAAAACCGCCGTGCCACCCATCAACGCCAGTCCCGCGATTAAGATGACCCATGCCTGTCTTTTCATAACTCCTGCTTCGCGCCCGCCAAGGCCGGCTGTCGATTCGGCACGCGCGGGCGCTTGTTTTCCCGCAGCCAGTGGCCAATCAAGAGGATGCCGCCGATCGCCGGCACGTAGGGCATCAGGCTCAGCCAACTGTTCTCATGCACAAAATTGCCGGCCTTCTGCCCGAAGGCCTCGGCCGCCACGATGATCGTCGTGAGGCGCAATACGTTCGCGGCCACCGCCAACGGAACCGCCGCCGCCGTCATCACCAGCCGCCGCCAGCCAGTCTTGAACATCACGAAGGCGTAAATAATCGCGATGGCAAAGGTGGCCGTGAGGCTGCGGATGCCGCTGCACGCGGCGGCGATTTCATACTGGTAAGTACCGTTCGCGTCGAAGATGCGCGTGCCGTCCTGGATGACGTTGATACCCAGCGCCCCGTGGCTGAACATGGCGGTGATGTTTGTCGCCACCAGGCGCAAGGGGAACGTGATCGTTTCCGCCAACGTCCCGACTGGCAGACAAAACCCGAACAGAAAAATCGGGAAGAAGGTGACCAACAAAAACCGTGGACCCCACACCATCCCCAGCAACGCATACAAGCCGACAAACAATGCGACGATGGAGATGCGCGCCTGCTGAACCATGTACCCGACGATGTGGATCAGAATGGCGACGAACAGCATCGTGATCGCCGGCCACCAGTTGCGTTTGGGAGCTGCCAGCAGTTCTGCCCGCTTCCACCAGAGCAACGCGAGCACCACAAATGGAATCAGCCGGCCGTGCGCGTCATCCTGCGACATCGAGTAGGCGTATTCCATCCAGCCGAACAGCGACGAGGTGTTCTTGTAGCCAAGGGTTGAGTTGCCAAGGAAATGGAACAGCGCCACCCACGCCGCCAGCAGCGCGAAGAACAGCGCCTTGCCGGGCATGGCCCGCCAGCAGCGGAGGAGTTCCTCACGGAACTGCTCCACTTCGCCTGGCGTTTTCGGGGATTGGTCGGTCATACCGTCTGATTGAGTATCTGAAAGGCTGGCGCGGGTTTCGTTCAATCAAGGACGCAGGGCGGGAGCGTTCATCGTCCGTTTCCCAACGTATGCACATACGCGCGCTCCAATTGCTCCACCGACCGTTCCCAGCCCAATTGCGTCTGGATTCGTTCCGCGCCACGCCGGCCCATCTTGTGGCACGCCGCCGGGTCATCGAGCAGTTTGAGCAGCGCCTCGGCGAGCTTCACCGGCGAGTTCTCGCCCACGTACACCGCCGCGTCGCCCGCCGAAGCGCGGCCTTCCTTCAGGTCGAACATGACCTGCGGTTTGGCGAACGCCATGTATTCGAGAACTTTGTTCATCGTGCAGTGATCGTTGTACGCATTGATCGGATCGCAGGATACCCCGGCATCAATCGTCTGCAATGTTGTGAACAGGAAATCGTTCGTCACGCGCCCCGGCAGATCCACAAACTCGCCCAGCCCCAGCCGGTCCCGCTGCGCGACCAGCCGCGCGTGTTCCGGCCCGGTGCCCATCAGGAGAAACTGCACATCCTGGCGACCCAGGCCATGTATGATGTGCGCCGCCGCATCAATCAGGTAACTCACGCCGTCCGCGTCACCCATCACGCCGACGTAGCCGACGAGGAAACGCCGGCCTTTTTTCAAGGCCGGGTCCGCCGGTCGATCCAGCCCGGCGATCTTCGGAGAGGTGCGCACCACAAAGACTTCATCGGGCGATTTACCGCCGCGCTGAATGGCCGTCTGACGCACCGATTCGTTGGTGGCCAGCACCACGTCCGCGCACGCGTAGGTGAGCCGCTCGGCCAGCCGCACCGCCCAGTAAAACAGCCCGCGCAGACCGCCGCGCCCGAACTTCGCCTCGAACATCTCCGGCCACACGTCATGCACGTCGTAGATCACGCGCACGCCGAAAAGTTTGAACGGCCACGCGACGAGGAACAGCAGATCCGGCGGGTTGCAGAGGTGAATCACCTTTAACTTGTGCCGCCGCCAGGCCTTCCACGCCAGCCGCGTCTCGCCCCAGAGCGCGGACGCATACTCGCGGAAGAACCCGACGAACCCGCCCGCCTCCTCGCTGATCCAGTGCCGGTAAATCTGGATGCCATCGAGCAACTCCTCCGCCTGCGTGAACCCGCGCATCTGCGGACAAATCACTACGACTTCGTAGCCCGCGTCCCGCAGCGCGCACGACTCCTGCCAGACGCGGCGATCCAGCGGCACCGGAAGGTTTTCGACGAGAATGAGGATGCAGGGTTTGGCGGACACAACGAAGTCAACGGAGCGAAATAAGCTCAAAGCTCCAAGCCCAAAGCTCAAGAGAAGCTGAAAACTTCAAACTGCAATCAATCACCGGCGGCATCGGTGTCGGTGTTTGGAGCTTGGAGCTTCGCTTGAGCTTTGGGCTTGGAGCTTTGAGCTTCACCAACAAAAACCCTCGTACCTCGCCGGCAGCCCGCGCAACTCCGCCCACCCGTTCACGTCCAGCACCCGATGCTCCGGCGTGATGAATCGCTTCAACTCCTCCACCGTCGCACACTTTTGCGCCGCAACCACAAGACCCTGTTTTCCCAGCGCCTCGCCCAAGTCGGTCTTCAAGAGCGACGCCAAGTGCGGCATCTTGGCGTCAATGACGCGCTTGTTCGCACCGATCATCGCGGCGAGGTTCAGCGCCGGATCATAGATGCGCAGCTTGAACCCGCGCCCCAACAGCGTCTGCGCCACCTCCACCATCGCGCTCTCGCGCAAGTCGTCGGTGTTCGACTTGAACGACAGGCCGAGGATGCACACCTCGTTCTGCCCCGACTCGGTGATGGCATGCAGCAGGCTTTGCAAATGCCGCTCGTTGCTCGGCAGCAGGCTTTCGAGCAGCGGCAGGTTCAAGCCCCCCAGGCGCCCGACGTTTGTCAGAGCGCGCACGTCCTTCGGCAGACACGACCCGCCGAAGGGATTGCCGGGGCGCATGTAGTAGGGCGAAAGATTGAGCTTCGTGTCCTGGCAGAGCAACGCCATCACCGCCTGCGAATCAATCTGCATCTGCTTGCCGACGCGGCCGATCTCGTTGGCGAAGGCAATCTTCGTTGCATGAAAGGCGTTGCACGCGTACTTCACCATCTCCGCCGTCGGCCAGTTCACCACCGCCGCCCGCTCGCCGAAGAGCGCGTCCATCAATTCCACCGCCGGTTTGGAACCATCGCGCGTGCCCACGACCGCGAGGGACGGGCTTTCAAAATCGGCGACCGCCGTGCCCTCTCGCAAAAATTCCGGGTAATAGTAAACTTGGAGCAGTCGCACGCCCGCCAGGTCGGACAACAATTCACGCACCAGCCGATCCGTGCTCCCCGGCAGCATCGTGCTGCGAAAAACCAGCGCGTGGCTTTTCACTTTCCGGCGCAACGCCTCGGCGATCTGTCCCGTGACGTGCCGCACGAAACCCAGGTCCAGCCCGCCCACCGCCGTCGAGGGCGTGCCCACGCACACGATGGAAACTTCCGTCGCCGCGATTGCCTCCTCGCAGCTTTGGGTCGCGCGCAACTGCCCGTTGGCCTTGGCCTGCTTGAGCAGGTCACCCAACCCCGGTTCCACAATGGGCGCTTCGCCACGATTGAATGATTCGACCTTTTGGGGATGCACGTCCACGCCGACAATGGCATGGCCCTGCTTGGTCAAACACCCCGCCGTCACCGCGCCGACATAGCCCAAGCCAAAAATGCTGATGTTCATGAAAGATGAGAGGCTAAAAACGTCGTGCGGAAATGGCAAGGATTATGGCCGCGCGCGGTGAGCAACAGCGCCGGGCCAAAGGCGACCTTGCGAAACGCAGGCGAGCAAACCCCGCGCAACTCGCCGGCGAAAGGATGCTCGGCGGTTTCACGCGATGGGATGAACGACTCGACCTGCGCCCACGCCGCATCCAATCCGATGCTCACGGTCACGCCCGACTTGGTGACTTGAAAAATTCTTTCCCGCATCTGCTCCAGCCGCCAGCCGGGCGCGAATTGCCAGTTGACCGAGAAGGTTGTGTCCGCGTCCGGCGTCGCCGGCTCGTAGTTATCGTCCACCTGCCAGCCATGTTTCTCCGGGAGCCGCGTCACAGTGCGCTCGACGCGCCCGCCGGGCAGGGCGAGTTCCGCCGTGATGCTCGCGTCGTCGCTGCGCTTCACCACCGGCAAAGCGTGATGTTCCGACCAGAGAAAAGGTCCGAGCCGCTTCGGAAAATCCAATCCGCCGGGATGCGGCCCGTTGTGCGCCGACCACGACGCCAAATGCGCCCGCAACTGTTTGTCCCCGTAGTAAGCACCGGTGCCCGGATCGACCACCAGCGCCAGTTCTTTGAACCAGAGCGACAGATGCAGCGCGTCCAAATGCCCGTGCGCCGCCGTCTTCAAGTAACCGAGCGGTGACAAGTCCCAACGCAAATTCCAATCGTCGATCCAACAAACCGCCTGGCCGGACTGCGGATACACCAGCCAGTCCGTGGCCATGGTCACACATGCGGGCTTTTCCGGCGGGGCAGGCGCGTCGCCCCACCAATAGCGGATGGCGGGGCTGCTTTCGGACTTGTTGAACCAATCGTGCCACTCCTTCGTCACGCTCCGCTCGTCCGCGAAGAACGGCGTGACGAACGCGCTGTCCGAATCCCCGTAGTCCCACGGCTCCGTCGGCGTTTGCACCGTCACAAAGAAATCCGCCGCGTGCGCCAGACGCTCCTCGACTGCCGGTGAAATCTTCCGCCCCGCAGCCAGCAGCGCCGCGCGCGCCTGCCAGGCGAACTCCCACGAGAACATCTGGTAGTTCAACGCCTGCTCGCGGTTGCCGCCGTCTTCGGCGAACTGCGCCAACACCTCGCGTTCCCATTGCGCGTGCAACGTTTCAAGCGAGGCGCCCCACTGCGCCAGCGCCGGCCAGCGCGCCGTCGCCACAATCAGGCCGACCAGTTCGCCGAGCAGATGATTATTGGCCGACGAGCCGAACGACTTGTGCCGCCACGCAAACCAGACATGCGCCGGCAGGATTTCGTAGCGCAACGTGTCGAGTTCCGCGTCGAAACCCCACGCCTCGGCGCGTTCCGCCAGCAGCGCATCCACCCAGGTGAACTGAATGAGCCGCAGGCCCGCCTCCAATGCGCTGGTCCAGTTCCAGCCGCGATACGGCGGGTTGTGCTTCACCCAATCCTCCAGCCAGAGCACGCATTTCTCCGCTGCGCGTTCGTCGTTCAATACGTAAGCCGCCTGCGTCAGCCGCACGAGTTGATTCCACCGGCTCAACTCCCAGATGAGCTTCACATCCGCGCCACCGGGCAAATCGCGGTGGTTCAGTTTGAAAGCGGATTGCGTGGCCGAAAGATTTTTCCCGGCGAGATAATCGCAATGCCACTGCGGCGGGTCGTCCACCTTGATTTGCAAGTGCCCGAACGCGCGCCAGCGGCCCGCCAGGATATTTTCCACGTCGTGCTGGAGCGCCGCGCGCAAAACCTCCGGCACCCGTTCGCGCGCCGGCAATGAGGGAAACGCCACCGACGCCTCCAGCTTCACCCCCGCCCAGTCCCGCTCCCGCCGCGCGTCCGCGAACTGGAAAAACTTCTTCCGCAGATGCCCGCCGATTTCCGCCGGCCCCATCGCGCGAAGCCGGTGCCAGTACCAATCAAGCTTCGACATGATGCGACAGGAGCGCGGACGGCCGTGCCCGCAGTTGGGAACAGGAACCGGCTTCAACCCATCCTGCACGGCGGGTATTTTGGGAACATTCAAACCGCACACCGAAATGAAACAGCTTTGCAGGCTCGATTGTCCAGCTTGCGGACGGCACGAGTCCGGTTGAATTTCCCGCGTGACTTTCCGGCCGGTTTGGCACTACATTCATCCTGCGGTTAATGGTTCACCCTTTGTCGGTGGCCGGTCTGGAAAGGACACACGTTATGCGCAAAAGAATATTTGTCGCGGTCTGGTTGCTCATCCCCATCGTCCTGCTCGCCGTTCATTACGGGCCGGGCCAGAAAGGCGTCGCGCGTGACAAAGCCGCCGCCAAAATCGCCGCCGCGCAGAAGGCCGAGCGTGCGGAAGCGTGGACCGAGGCCATGGAACTTTACGGTGAAGCGCTGGCCGCCCTGCCCGTCGGCAATTTGAAGGAACGGTTCAAACTCCGCCTCGCCCAGACCAAGGTGCGCGCCTTCAGCGGCGAACTCCCGGAAGCGATGGCCGACATGGAAACGCTGCTGGGCGACGCGCTCAAATCCAACGCCGACGCCGCGCTCGCACGCGAGGTGCGCGGCGCGCTGGCCGGCGCGCAATACTACGCCGGCTGGCTGATGCGCCTCGAAGGCGCCGCGACCGAGGACTGGATGGCGGAGACGGAAAGTTCCCGTCAACATTTCCGTCTGCTCGCCGAGCAGGCGCGACAGCAGGGCGAGCAGACGCTCGCGGTGGGCTTTCAGAAAAACCTCGAAGCCGTCATCCGGCTGGAACTGATGGATCTCTCGGAGTTGCAGGGACTGCCGCTGCCCAAGCAGTGTAAGAATTGCAGCAACTGTAGCTCGAAGTGCCGCAAACAGCGGGAGAGCAATTGCAAGGCGCCCGGCAAATCGCAGGACGTGCGCGAACAAATCTCCGACCAGAAGCAGAAGAACGCCGGCAGCAGCGGGCGCAGCGGGACCGGTTCGTAAGGGACGACATGATGCCAATCGCCCGCGCCAGTGTGCTTCTAATTTGTTGTCTCTTGTTCATGGGGCGCGTCGGCTTGTTTGCTCAAACGACCAACCCGGCAAACGACCCGCCCCCACCGCTGATCAAACCGGCTACTAACGCTGTATCAACTCCCATCCCCAGACCGCCGGCACCAGGCGCTCCAGTGCCGACCGAAGACGACAGACGCCTCCAGGAATTGCTGAAACTCCAATTCGACCGCCGGCCTGTGAACGTCCTGAAGGCGCTCGCGAAAAAGTCGGACGGCAGCGACAAGAACGTCACCAGTGATTTGCAGCGGTTCCAAACTGATGTCGTCGCCGGGGATTGGAAGGCGGTGAAGGAGTTTCTGGCGAAGCTGCCGGAGAAGCACGCCGGTCAGGTTTACCGGCATGTCCTGGTGAATTTGCCCCGCCTCGCGCCGGTTGCGCCGCCGCCGCCCGAACCCGGCCAGCCGGCCGTCGCCACCGCCAACACGAAGCCGCCCGAACCCGCGCTGCTGCCCGAAGACGTCCTCGCCCTCGCCGACGCCAAACCCACCGCGCTCGACGACGGCGACGCGGACTTGCTCGGCAAACTCCTCGCCATCGCGTTGCGGCAAGGCGCGGCGCTGGAACCATTCCTCGCGCGGCTTGACACCGGCACCGAACGGCTCGGCGGTGGCGACGAAAAAAAACGCGGCCTGGCTGCCGTGCTGTTGATGGCCGCCGGTCGCGTTGCGGAAGCCGGCCAGTTTCTCCCGCCCATTGACGCCGCCAAGGCGAGGAAGGATTTCGCCGCGCTCGACCAGCATGCGCGCCAGCTCGCGGCGGTGGGCCGTGACCAGCAGGATACGCCTTCGTTGCGCGGCGCGTGGGAGTTGACGCAGTTTGTGCTCGCCGACAAATCGGCCGCCGCCACCAACCGAGAATCTGCCCTGCAACGCGCCATCGAGTTGCTGCCCGCGCTGCAAAAACAATTGGGAGCCGAGTGGGCGCGGCGAAATTTCCGGGACAACCCGGAGCAGGGCATGACCATTCTCGCCGCCGTCGGCGAACGCGTTTCGCTGGATCTCAACCTGCGCGACCCGGAGAAACGCCGCGCCAACCTCGAATCCCAGCGCCGCATCGTGGACGAACTGCTCGCCGTCGCCGGCCCGGACACGCAGCCGTGGCAGGCGGCGCTCAATCTCCTCGCGCTCGGCTGGGCGCAGGAGGCCGAGCGGAGCAAGCTGCGGCATGTCTCGCGCCGGCAGTCGCCTTACAATCAAATCATTGACTACGATCCCTCCGGCAATCCGATTTACGGCAACTACGGCCAGCCTTACCAGAACCCCAACGAACCGCAGTTCATTCCCATCGAAACTCTGCTGCCCACCGCGCCCGGCGACGCCTGGCTTGCGGCGCTGGAAAAATCGTTCGCGCCCAAAGTGCGCGCCACGCTGGCGGAGCTTTACATGAAACTGGAGCAGGAGGAAAAGGCGCTGCCCTTCATCGAAGCCGTGGCGGCCGTGCAACCCAGGGCCGCGCTCACGCTCGCCAACGATTTGCTTCGCAGTTGGGCGAAGTCGAAAGACCCGAATCAGGGCAGCCAGCGCAACGCGCGCATTTACTACGGTCCCTACGGCCCGCAGCCGGCACCCGGCATTCCGCTCACGCGCGCGGTGCAGGCGCGCAACCTCGGCCAGTTGTCGGTGGTGCTCGAGCGGTTGCGCCAGCTCCCGCTGCCACCGCTGGACGAGAAGGCTGTCATCGCCGCGTTCGCCGCCAGTCACAGCCAGGCGGAGGTTTTCCGCGTCGAGGACATCCAGCGTGTGTTTGGCCAGGTGGACACGCTCAAGGGTGAAACCCTCGCCGAACTGTTGCAGGCGATACGCGAACGGCTCGCCAAACAATGGCGCGCGCCCATCGTCCAGCAACAGGCCAGGACCAAACGCAGCGACAAGGAAATCGAAGCCCAAGTGAACCGCGGCTACGAACTGGTGATCGGTCTGGTTGACAAAAGCCTCGCCACGCGGCCCAACGACTGGCGCCTGCTCACGGCGAAAGGCGCGACGATCTTCGACTGGGCGGAGTTTCAATACGGCAAGGAAGTCGCCCTGGCCATTTACACGGAGAAACGCGACGCCGCCTTTGCCGCGCTGCAAAAAGCCGCCAGGCTTTACGCGGACAAAGTTTCCACGATGGAGGAGCGGGAACAGTCGCCCATCGTCTTTCAACAATGGTTCAACGCCACGCTCGGCGCGAGCGACCTCGCCTTCCTCACGCGCCAGCAGCAGCTCGACACCAATCGCATTGACCTCATTCGCGACGCGATGCTGGCCCTGCCGCGCGACGCGGCCGAGCGCCACGTCGCAGCGTTTGGCCGGGGACTCACCGAGAGCATCACCGGGCTGCCGCCGGAGTTGAAGCCCCGCTATCTCAAGGCGGGCCTGCGCGTGGTCGGCGACCACGAAAGCGCCGGCGAAGCGCGCCAGCTCGTGGCGTATTACGACGGGCTGTTGCAGGAAGTCGCGCTGGACCTGCGCGTGGATGGCAACGCGGCGGTCGGGCACGGACGCCCCTTCGGCGTGTTCCTCGGCATCCGCCACTCGGACGCGGTCGGGCGCGAGAGCGGCGGCTTTGCCAAGTATCTGATGAACCAGCAGAGCCAGCAGTATTACTACAATCCGAGCGGGCGCCCGCCGGTGAACTACCGCGACGACCTGGAGAAGAAAATCCGCGAGACGCTCACCGCCGGCTTCGAGATTTTATCCATCACCTTCCATGACGAAAAGGTGGAGCCGCGCGGCTACGGCCGGCCGGACTGGCGCGAGACGCCCATCGCCTACCTGCTGCTCAAGGCCAAAGACGCCTCAGTGGATCGCCTTCCTGCCATCCAGCTTGACCTCGATTTCATGGACAAACGCGGGACCGTGGTACTGCCGATTGAATCGCCAGTGGTGCTCGTGGACGCCCGCCCCGACGCGCCGCCCGCCCGGCCCTTGAGCAAACTGGCGCTCGCGCAAATTCTCGACGAACGCGAGTTGAAGAGCGGCAAGCTGACGCTGGAAATCAAAGCGAGCGCCAGGGGAATTTTGCCCGAGTTGAAAGACCTCCTCGACGTGACCATCGCCGGCTTCAAGGTGGACAAGCTCACCGATCAAGGTCTGTCCGTGACGAAGATAGACGCCGACGGCGACAAAGTCGCGCCCGTGACCGAGCGCAACTGGCTGGTGAACCTCGTCGCCGATTCAACGGGCGAGCCAGCGGCGACGTTCGCCTTTCCAAAACCAAAACTCGCCTCGGCGGAGTTGAGCTACAAACGCTACGCCGACGCGGACATCGTGGACGTGAAAGCGGAATTGGCGCTCGCCGGCGTGCCCATCCGCCCCCGGAGCCATCGCGGCTGGTACTATGCGGCGGCGATTGTCGTCGTGTGCGGCGGCGGATTGTATTTGCTGTTGCGGTCAGGGAAGACGGCGGCAGTGGAGCAAGTCGCCGCCTACACGCTGCCGGCGCAGGTCACGCCCTTTACCGTGCTGAACCTCCTGCGGCGGATGGAGCAGGACCACCAACTGCCAATGCCCGTCGAGCGGCGCGATGAACTGGCGCGTGCCATCCGGGAGTTGGAACAGGATTATTTCGGTCCCGCCGGTGAGACCAACGGCCAGGCCAACTTGGAACGCATCGCGCGCGAATGGTTGGTGAGCGCGGCAACGTGATTCATGCGTCCGCACCGGAGCCTCGGGACCGCGCACCCCTGATGCCTGAAGCGCGTCCGCAGCGGTCGAGCGGACAACTCCAATGTCCGTTCAAATATTCCCTCGAATTCCTGCGTCCAAGTTTGCACATTCATGACGATGGCCCTGATTGAGCGCACTATTCAGATCGGTTTTCCGCACCGGGTTTATTTCACCCGGAACGTTTTCGGCCTGGCGAATCCACTGCTCAAAGACGTGCTGGCCGGCCCGGCCAGCCAGACCGCGAAAGCCTTCCTCGTGCTGGACGAATCATTGCACGCCACCCAGCCCGGGCTGGCGCAGAACATCGAAACGTATTTTGCCACCTGCGCGGACTGCCTGAAGCTGGTCTGCCCGCCTTTGATTCTCGAAGGCGGCGAGCGCGTGAAAAACTCCTACTTCCACGTTTCCGAAATTCAATCGCACCTCGACCGCCATCACATTGACCGCCATTCCTTCCTGCTGGCGGTCGGCGGTGGCGCGTTGCTGGACGTGGTGGGCCTGGCGGCAGCCACGGCGCATCGCGGCGTGCGGCACGTCCGCATTCCGAGCACGACCTTGAGCCAGGACGATTCGGGCGTGGGCGTGAAAAACGGAATCAACGCCTTCGGCAAAAAGAATTTCATCGGCACGTTCGCGGTGCCCTTCGCGGTGATCAACGACTTCGATTTGCTCGCGTCGCTGCCACCGCGCGACAAGCGGGCCGGCTACATCGAAGCGGTGAAGGTCGCCTTGATTCGCGACGCGGAGTTTTTCGAAAGCATCGAACACGACGCGCGCCGGCTCCGCGAATTCGATCCGGAGGCGATGCAACGCCTGATCTATCGCTGCGCCGAGTTGCATGTGAACCACATCGCCACTTCGGGCGATCCCTTCGAACTGGGTTCGGCGCGCCCGCTGGATTTCGGCCACTGGGCGGCGCACAAGCTGGAGCAGCTTTCGGAATTCAAAATGCGCCACGGCGAGGCGGTGGCCGTCGGCATTGCGCTGGATGTGGTTTACTCGCGGCGGATGGGTTTTCTCGACCCGGCCAGCGCGGAGCGGATTCTGCAACTCATCGAGGCGCTCGGCTTCGATCTGTATGCGAACGAACTGCTCAACGTGGATTCCGACGGCGACCTGATGGTGTTGAAGGGATTGGAGGAATTTCGCGAGCATCTCGGCGGTCAACTCACCGTCACGCTGCTGCGCGGCATCGGCGATGGCTTTGAAGTGCATGCGATGCAGGACGCGGTCGTGGTGGAGTCCATCCAGGAGTTGCAGGCGCGCCAAACCCGGCGCGTGCTGCCCTTCGCCCACAAGCAGACCGGCGTGATTCCTCGCTTGCACTCTTAATGGCCCGCGCGAAGCAAGCCAGGAACGAAAGTCTCCGCACATGAAGCGCACGGCGGTCATCAACATCGTCGGCCTCACGGAGGCCTTGCTTGGTGCAGCCACTCCGAAGCTCAATGCCTTCGCGGCCAGGGGACGGAAATCCGCCATCGTCCCGGCGTTTCCGGCGGTCACTTGCGCCGCGCAGGCCACTTACCTGACCGGGCTGCCGCCCGCGCAACACGGCATTGTGGGCAACGGTTGGTATGATCGCGAACTGGCCGAGGTGCAGTTCTGGAAACAGTCCAACCACCTTGTCCACGGACGCAAGGTGTGGGAGGAACTGCGCGAGCGCGACCCCAAGTTCACCTGCGCGAAACTTTTCTGGTGGTACAACATGTATTCCAGCACGGACTACTCGATCACGCCGCGTCCGATGTATCCGGCGGATGGGCGGAAGGTTTTCGACATCTACACCGCGCCGTTTTCCATCCGCTCGGAAATCAAGACTGACCTCGGCGAGTTTCCGTTCCCGACTTTCTGGGGACCGGCGGCGGGCATAAGTTCCCCCCAAGGCCCACCGGACGCCACGTCGCGTTGGATCGCCGAGTCAGCCAAATGGATTGAAAATAGATATCAACCGACGCTGAACCTGATTTACCTGCCGCACCTGGACTACAACCTCCAACGCCTCGGCCCGCAGGATCCGGCGGTTGCACAGGACGTGCGGGCCATTGACGCCATCGTGGGCGGGCTGATTGATTTTTTCGCCGAGCGGCGTGTGCAGGTCGTGCTGCTTTCCGAATACGGCATCGCGCCGGTTGACACGCCCATTCACCTGAACCGCCTCTTTCGGAAGCAAGGCTGGCTCGCCATCAAAAACGAACTGGGATTGGAATTGCTGGATTGCGGAGCAAGCCGGGTCTTCGCGGTGGCCGATCACCAAATCGCCCACATTTATCTTAACGATCGCTCATTGGAAAAGCCGGTGCGCCGGCTCCTGGAAAACCAGCTTGGTCCCGAGCGCGTGCTCAACCGAGCCGCACAAGCCGCGTGGGGTATCAACCATGAGCGCGCCGGCGACTGGATCGCCCTGGCTCCAGAGAATGCCTGGTTCACCTATTACTACTGGCTGGATGACGCCGTCGCGCCGGATTTCGCGCGCTGCGTGGACATTCATCGCAAGCCGGGCTATGACCCGGTGGAGCTGTTTCTCGATCCTGCTTTGTCTTTTCCCAAACTGAAAATCGCCTGGCGCTTACTCCAAAAAAAGATCGGCTTCCGAATGCTGATGGATGTCATTCCCCTCGACGCTGCGCTCGTCAAAGGCTCGCACGGCCTGCGCCCGCCGGACCCGCGGGATTTCCCGATCATCATCGCCGGGCCGGACGCACCGCTTCCGGACACGCCCATCCAGGCGACGGACGTTTATCACGTCATCAAACAGCAGGTGTTGGCGTGAGCGAGCGCGGCGTTCGCCGCCGCGCTCCCCGGAGAAAAGAAAAAGCGGGTGGAAGGGGTCCAGCAATTGCGCCGGGAGGCTCACTTGGAGGTGCGTGGTTCAGATGAGCCCGAATTCCACCCGCTTAAAACACAGAGAACAAACACATTTATCAACGCACTCATCTGCTCTTTAGCAGCGGTGATGCCACGCTCCGCGCGTCGTTCCAAAACTTTCTGTACTTCCGTATTTGCTGAACAAAACAAGCGATTCTCGCGGCTCCGCGCGTGACAGACCCACCAGAGATTTTCTTTTCGGTTCGCGACGTGTCCCGATGCAGGACAGTCGCGTGGAATTCCGGGACAAAGCGGGGGATTACTTCGCCGTCTGCACGTCGGCGTCGAAGACGCCGGTAAGAATCCTGCCGTTTATTTTTACCTGCACCCAGATTCGGTATCGCCCCGGCCGGGGAAATTCATAGGGAAAAGAAACCGTCTGGTCGCCCAACAGCGCCGGGGGCGATTTGCAAAAGGGTTCCATTGATGCCGCCGTGATGATCTTCGGCAGTTTGTTTTCCGCCCGCGCTTCCAGAACCTGCTGCGCCGCCATTGAGAGGCTGCCACCGGGATGCAGGTGCGCAAACACGGCGCCATCGGCGCGCCGAATCGCGGCGTGGCTGAACATGCCCATGAACGGCTCCAACTTCGCCGGTTGGCGCTGCGCGTCCATCACCACAAAGCGCAGCGAAGCCTCGCGCTTCTCCAGCAGCGGCGGCCCCGGCTCCCACTCCATCGTCAGGCCGTTGCCCAGCGGCGCGGACGGCTTTTCACCAGCCGTTCCGCTGTGCCAGGAATCGTCCGCGTCGGGCGTCAGCAAAAATTCCCCCACCGCCCCGACGGCCGGCATATCGGGAACTTCCACGAGCGCGACGAGCGTTTTGGACAAGCCGCTCTCGTGCGTTACGTCGGCATAAACCCGATAGTTTCCGGCGGACACCGGTGGTAATGCGACTTCGAAGGTCGTTGCATCACGCCGCACCGGATGGATGTGCGCGAACTCATCCATCCCCGGCTCACGCACCAGAAAGACGTGCATCAATTTCCCGTGATCCGGCACCAGCGGGGTCCAACCGAGACTGCCCTGGTTGCGATCGTCCACCTGCAATCGGACGATGCGTTGCGCGCCTTCGACGCGTACAGAAGTCGTCACTGCGATCGGTTGGAACAGGCGGTTGTTGCGGTGATCCCGGTCCACGTTGTCCCACCAATGTTTGCCGGCGAACAGCGCCGCCGCCAAACCGAGCGCGGACGCCACAATCGCGCCGCGGCCCAGCCACACGTCCCGCCGTGACGGTGCCGCGCCCGCTGCCAGGACGCTTTCTCGCGTCGCCGTGCCGTGAATCGTCACCCAGAACAGGAACAGCAATACGCCCAACCCTCCCAGCGCGACGGCCAGTCCGCGCGGCATCGGCAACCTTGTCTCCGCCACGGAATTGACCGGCACGATCGCCTTGCCGTCACCGCGCCCGCCTTCGACACGGACATGCACGCTGTAGGCGCCGCGGGTCATGAGCCACAGTTCGGCACTGTAGAGGTTGGTTTCACCGCGCACCGCTTTTGCCTCATCCGGCGGCGGTGCCCCTTCCACTCCAGCCCGCCAATGCACCGGCAGCACGGTCACGCGCCGCACATCAGGTGCCGTCACGCGCACACTGATCTCGGCCAACCCCGGCACCACGCCAGGCATGCGAACGATCACCCGGATGGGATACGCGCCGGCGTTGCCCTCGTAAATGACGTTGGGGCTGCCGACGTGCGCCTCCGCCGGCAATGCCAGCAATACCAGCAGCAGGGTGAAGAAGTTTTCACGCCTCATCGTTGCACCTTTGACTGCCACTTGCCCGACCACAAGCCGATGCGGGTCGCGCCGAACGCCAGCAGCAGCGCGAGGCCCAGTCCCTTCAAGGTGAGAGGGTCCGTTTTCAACTGCCAGAATTCATTGCGCCAGACACCGGGCTGCGCGCCGTAGGACCAGTAGCGGTCGCCAACGAAGAACCAGTTGGCCGCCGCAGGCGACAGGAGAAACTTTGCGAAGAACCATTGCGTCGCCAGGAACAATCCGGTGAACGCCACCGCGATCAAGCCGGCCAGCACCCAGTCGCGCCACCAACCGCGACCGCCGCCCAGCCAGCGCAGCAACAAATCAATCGCCAGCGCCGGCACGATCAGCAGTTGGGGAAATGGCGGCGGCACGAAGTGCGTGATCGGATTGTAAATGGGCGCGAGCTTCGGGGTCGCCGCGAACAACGGCAGCAGCCACACCATCGCCAGCGACAGTGCGATGTATATCGCCGCGATGGTCGTGGCGGGCCATCGGAGTCGGGAGGCGCGCGCCAGTGGCACCAGCACGATCAGGTAGAGTGGGCAGGATATCTGGTAGTAGAGCGCGGTGTGCTGCTGGTTGGGAAAGTTGTATTGCATCACCATCGTCGCGGCCATGCCGAGCAACACGCCGCCGGCGAAGAGCAGGAGCCAACTGCCGGTGGTGCGCCCCACGCCCGCCGCGCGGTTTTGCAAACTCAGCACCAGCAGAATCGCCCCGGCCACGACGTGATACATCCCTGCCGCCAGGATCGAGTGCGGTGGGCTGATGATCTGCACATCGAGGCCGTAGGCGTCGTGCCACCAGTTGTCGAACGGCGCGGAGGTGAGCATCGCCATCGCCCCCCAGATCGTCACCCACGCGCCTAGCGGCGCGCGCGCGCCCCAGAATTTCACGCTGCCCGCGCGTTCCTCCGCCGTGCCCCAGAACGTGGTCTTGATCGCCAGCCAGCCGCAACTCAACCCGCCGAGCGTGCCGCCCAAGTAGATGACCATGTGCGCCGGCGTCCAAAACGTGTCGCGCCCGATGCTTTGATGCCACGAGATGTCCCAGATGACGCCGAGGAGAATGCACGTCGCGCCGAACACCACCGCCGCGCAATACCACGGGACCGTCGCCGCGCGGGTGCTGGCGAGAGGTGGGCTTTCCAGACTGGTGATGGCGGCGCTTTGCATGGCGCGATCACTTACAGGAAAATCGTGCTTTTGACACGAAAAGTTTGGTTCCCAGACACCAAGGCACAAAGTCTGTAAGCCACTAAAAGACGGCGTTCTTCCCCCCTTCGCCTTGCTGCCTTGGTGGCCCACTGCTTTCCGCCGCTCCGCAACTTATCGGCCTTCGCCCTGCAAGTAGGTGAACAAGTCCATCACTTGTTGCGGCGACAGCGCTTCGAGTAGACCTTCGGGCATGAGCGAGTGCGTGGCTTCCTTCAAATCCTTGAGTTCGCTGCGCACGAGCACCTGCCGCTGGTTGTTGCGGTCGAGCAGCGTCACGGCGTCGGCCGTGGACTCAACCATCAGCCCGGCGATGGTCTGGTCGTCCTTGGTCACAGCCTCGAAGCCGACGTATTCTGGCCGGATGTAGGCGCTGGGCGTCACGATGTTCGCCAGCAGCGTGTCGGTGTTGCGGCGGTCCGCGCTGGTGAGGTCGGGGCCGAGCGTGTTGCCCTCGCCGAATAACTTGTGGCAGACGCCGCAGGCTTGCGCAAAAATTTTACGCCCTTCCTCCCCGTTGCCTTTGCCCGTGCGGGCCGCCGCGCCAGACGGCTTGAGCACCAGCTTGAGTTCGTTGATGAAATTGCGTTTCTCCTCCGGAGCCTCGGTTCCCACCTTGCCCCAGCGCTTTTCGATGCGCTGGTTCAACTCCACATCCTGCAGTTCCCGCATCTGGCGGAGCTGATCAAAGGCCACCTCCTTCGCGTCGAAACGCCCGGCTTCCACCGCGCCGACCAACGCCGCCGCCCAGGCCGGCCGGCTGCACAAGGCGCTGCGGGCGCGGGCGCGCAGATCGGTGCTCAGGCCGGGGTAAATGACCAGTAGCGCGCGGGCGATGCGGGCTTCGGGAAACCGCTGCAACGCTGTGAGCGCGGCGGCGCGAAGTTTTTCGGATGGTGACTTCTCCAGCAACTCCAGCAGTCCCGGCACGCTTTCCGTCTGGCCCACCTGGCCGAGGATTTCGATGAGTCCGATGCGGTCAGCCTCGGGGGTTTGCACATCCCGGATCCGCGTCAACACCAGGCTGCGTACCGGTTCCAACCCCAGCCGGACACCGAAACGGAGGAGTGTGGAGCTGCGCGGATGCACGGGCCAGGCCTTGTCAAACCACACTTCCAGCGACGGGGGCGGTTCGTCGAAGGTCCTGCCGACGAGCGCCTCGCCCATGCCGTTGAGCAACACTTCCACGGTAGCGAAATCCGGGGCAAGCGTGAGCAACCGGGCGCATGTGGCGTAGTCCTTCGGGGTTCCTTCGGCTGCGTAACGCCGCGCCAGCCGCCCTGCAATAAACCGGCGGACCAGCGCATGTTGCCAGAAGGACGACGACGCGAACAATGCCACCACGTCCGCGCGGTCGGAAAGGGCCTTGCTCTCGATGGCCCACCAAAGCAGCAACGGAATCTGCGGATCTTCCGTGTCCTCGTCGCGCTCCAGCAGTTCACGGATGATGGGCAATGCGTCCTTGCCGGGCAACCGTTTGGCGGTGGCCGCCAGTTGCCTGCGTATGATCGGACTGGTGCCGTTGTGGGCGGCGGACGCGAGCAGTTTCTGTTGCGAGGAGGAGAGTTTGCGCGCGTCGCCCAGCAGCCGGATGGTCCACGCGCGCACCTGCTCGCTGCCGTGGGTGAGGAATTGTTTTACGAGCGTGTCATTGAAGCCGCCGCTGACGTGAAGCGCCCACAAGGTTTCCAAGGCGAGTTGGTCGTTGGCGGCACCCAGGAGTTGGAGCCGCAGGGAGGGGAGAATTTTCGCGTCGCGTCGCTCGGCCAGCAGCCGCCGGGCTTCGCGCCGCATCCAGTTGTTCGGGTCGGCGAGCAGCTTGATGAGTTCCTGGCTCGACCGCCGCGCGAGATCGAACTTCGCCGCCACCGCCGGCGCGCCGCTCGCTTGCAGTTTGTAGATGCGCCCGTTGCTGCGGTCCCAGGTGTCGAGCGGATCGAGATGCGTGGCGCGCGGGTCACACCAGTCCGCCACGTACACCGCGCCGTCGGGGCCGGTGAGGCAGTCTATCGGGCGGAAGGTTTCGTCGTCTGTCTCGATCAGCGGGCCACCGAACTGGCCGGTGAAACTGGAGCCTTTGCGCACCAGCTTGTGCCAGTAAACCGCGTGCGACAGCACATTCGCCGCGATGTAAGCGCCGTTGAATTCCGGCGGAAATGCGCCGCCTTGATAAACGATCCCGCCGCTAGTGACATGGCCGCCTTTGAACCCTTTGAACGGGATGTGTTCAAAGTAGCCGTAGGTGTGCGGATTGTGCAGCGGCCCGTGCTTGGTGAAGCCCTTGACGTAGTAGGCGCCCTGCACCTGATGCAGCCCGATGACGTCGCCGAAATTGGTGCCGGCGATGATCTCGCCGTCTTCGTCGAAGTCGAGTCCCCAAGTGTTGCCACCGCCCTCGGCGAACAGCTCGAATTCCTTCGTCAACGGGTGATACCGCCAGATGCCTTGTTGGAATTCGATGCCGCGAATATTCGCCGACACCGTGCTGCCATGCGCGCCGTAGAGCCAGCCGTCCGGCCCCCATTGGAGCGAATTGGCGAAGGCGTGCGCGTCTTCCATGCCGAAGCCGGTGAGCAACACTTCGGGGTCGCCATCGGGAAGGTCGTCGCGATTCTTGTCCGCATAGAAAAGCAGATAGGGCGGCTGGGCGACGAACAAACCGCCGTGCCCGAGGCACATCCCGGAGGCGAGATTCAGTCCGGTGACGAAGTCCTTGAACTTGTCCATGCGCCCATCGCCGTCGGTGTCTTCGCAGATGGTGACGCGGTCGGCGCCTTTGGGACCGCGCGGCGGGGGCGGCGGGAGTTGGTCATACTTCGTGCGGAGATACTGGTCCACCTTCACGGGTTTGAGTCCGGCAGGCGTCGGGTATTGGAGATATTGGAGAACCCACAGGCGCCCGCGCTCGTCGAACGTCATGGTGACGGGCTGGCGGATGTCCGGTTCGCTCGCCACCAGTTTGACCTCGAAACCGGGGGCGGCGCGCATCTGCTTGAGCGCATCTGCGGGCGTCGGGGTTGCGCCGTTCACGGGCGCAGCCATTGACCCGAGCGCAAAGGCCCATGACCAGAAATTGGTCCGGAGCCAACGACCGGGCTTGGATGCGCGTTGTGCCATGTGCATGGGGTTATCCGTTGCACGCGGAAGTATAGCGAAAGCGCCCGTTGAGAGCAACCGGCCTTTACGCACCGGCCTTTACGCCTGCATCGACTCCACGACCTGACGGCGATGTGGCGGCTGTTTCATGCCAAAAACCAAAAACAAAAATGTGCGCAATGATTAGGGCACGGGGGAGAGCAATCCAAGCGCTTGATGAGCAGGCCGACCACGGGCTGAGGCCAGGCTTTGGCGTGGCCACCACCGGAGTTGCCCGGCGTCCAGCCGCTGCCTTTTTCTGGTGAGCCGCATCGTTGAGGTAACTGCTGAAGAGAACGTAGAGGCGACTGCGAGAAAACCCGAGTTGTTCGGCGGCCTCGGAGGCTGTCAGCGAGCCTTGCCGAAAGGCTTTGAGCACATGCCGAATGAAAGGGCTGGGGTGACGATGATGGAGCTGTTGATAGTTTTCAGAGCGGCAGACCTTACACGGCGCCGCCGGGCCGGAGCCATTGGCGTTTCTTGGTGCAAGTGTTCTGCTTTGCTTTCACCGCGACACGGCTGAATTGGAGAATTGGAGAGGTCCGGCAGACCGGATCGGCTCTTTCCGGACCGCAAGCTGGTGGCGGCTTGCGGCTTTCGCTTTTTTAGCAGTCAGCTTTTTTTGCTGCCGAACCAGGAGTTCATGAAGGATTTGGACTCCAGTTGTTGCTGGCGGACTTTGAGTTGGCCGAGGATGGCCTGCCAGCCGATGAAGAGTTTGTGCCAGTGCGTTTCCACGTTGCGCAGCGCGTTTTCGTTCATCTCGCTGAGGAAGCGTATGGATGGTCCGGCGGCGATGAGCGAGTGAACTTCCTCGCGACTGATTGGCCCGCAATCAATGGAGGAGAGGATGAGTTCGAGTTCCTGGGTGATGACGCTCTTGATTTCGAGGAACTGGCTTTCCTCCTCCTGGGTGAACTTCTTCTGGCGTGCGAGGCTCATGAAGGCGTTGAACTGCTTCCAGCATTCGAGGTAGCCCTCCATGCGGACGATGAGTTGTTCGATATGTTGACGGCTCATGGGTGGGTCGGGTTGGTCAGGTTTTTCTCACGGGTTGGTTCAAGGCCTGGGGCATGATAAAGATAATGGCCCCGCCGCGCAGTTCGCGCGCCAGGAGTTTCAAGGCCGAGTAGTGGATGATGATCTCTGAAAGTGGCATTTGTGCCTGTTTCGCCGTTTGAAATGCGGCGAGCACCTGCCGGCCGATTGCCTTCAGGCGCGAGGCTGGAAAGGAGTGAGGAAGGGTGGAGGTCATCACCCGGCCGGCACGGTCGAGCGTGAAGCTGCCCGAGGGCAGCCGTAACAGCCGCGAGCGGCGGGATCGGAATAGTCCTAGGAAGCCCATTTGGTGAAAATGTTTCTCATGGTTTCGCGCAACTGTTCCGCGGGCAGCGCGGCTGGAAAGCCGACGCACAGTTCGGAGCCGCCGCAGGCGGCCAGCGCCACTTTGCGTTGGGGGCCGGTGCCGATGATTTGTTGCAACTGGCCGACTTGGAGATCGTCGCCAAGCGCGCGGAAGCTGTCCAGGGTTGCGCGGGTCCACTCGGCCACGGGCTTGGGGTTTTCGAGTCCCCAGTAATCCTGCCTGGGGTTTTCGCCCGGACCGAGGGCCAGCACAAATTCCACGCCGTTTAACTGCGACATCTCGGCGAGCGTAAACGCCTCGTTGGAATGTCCGCTGGCGGGCGCTCCGCTGCTGTCCAGCGCGGGCAGTTGGGCCGCCGCTTCGTCCAACGCTTGCGCGGTATTGAGCAACAGCCCCTGGTAGGATGTAAAAATGGTCCGCACCCGCGTTGTGTCGGCGGGCATGATCTCAAAACTGCCGGTCTTCCACGAAAGAATGCGCTGAAACGCCGGCTCTGCTTTCGAGTCCGGGGTCTCGGCATCAGTCACTTCGCCCTGGGTGATCCAGATTTTTCCTTCCGCGTGGCCGTTGGTGAGCTTGAGCGTTGAAGAACTTTGCGACAGGCATTCGAGCTGGATGATATCCACCAGACTCTTGCTTTGCACACCGCGAAACCCGCCCTGCGCCTCGCGGCTCAACAAAGACTCGACCGACTCCATGAACAGGCCCAGTTCCTGGTCTGATTCCGGTTTGATCCAGTATTGTTCCACGCCCATGGCGTAGGCGCGGGTGCGAAATTGTTCGTCGCGCATGCCGGTGAGCACCACCAGACGCATTTGCGGGTACTTGCGGCGCGCGATGGAGAGCACTTGCAGGCCGTCCATTTTCGGCATGTTCAAATCCACCACCAGCAGGTTAAACGCTTCGGACTCGAGCAAGGCCACCGCGCGCGCGCCCGAGGTTGCCACCCGCACCTCCGGCATGCTCGGCAGATGCTGGCTCAACATCTCCCGGTACAGGTCGAGCAGTCCCTGATCGTCGTCCAGGAGCAGGATCTTGGGTTTCGTTGCCATGAATCGCTAACCACGCGCTAAATTATCCATACAGCGTTCTTCATAGCAGAATCCAAGCCGAGCTTCGCCGGTAGAAAAGCTGGCTTGTGATGTGCTACCCAACATTTCCGAATGTTTGACGCGATCAAAAAAATTCTACGAAGACCTCCAGCCAGCGAGCCGGAGGCTGTCCCTTTGCCAGCCACCATTGCGAGCCGTCCGCTGGCCGCCAGGCCTGCTTTTGCGGGGCCCGCAGTGGCTGTTGTCACCGCCGTTCCGCCAAGCCCAGTTGTCGGTGGCGACTCGGTTGTGCTGCCGTATGTCTCCATTCTTGCGCAACTGCCCAAGGAGCTGTGCGGCAAAAAATCACCAGTGACTGACGATGGTTCAATATTTTCCGTCCCGCGCTCGCAAGTCCTCGAACAACTTCCGCGTGGTGCCGTCCGCGTGCCCTTCGGCGAATTGCGTCGCGCGGCTCCGGACGGAATTCTCATCAACAGCCCCGAATACGACAGCCGGTTGGTGGAATTGCCGCTGGCCCAAATTCTCAGCCAGCTTCGCCCGGAGGATTATGCGCCGCGAGCCCGGCAGAAGCAGATTTCCGTGCCGGCGGAAATCACCGACATCTTCGGGCATCAAGGCGAAGCCCTCGCGCCGGTCCGCGTGTTGGACAAGAAAGACCTTTCGCAAGCGGCGCCCGTTGCACCACGGAATCGTGTGCCGGTCGGCAAACCCGCCCAATCGTCGTCGCCTCAACCGAACTCCGTTCCTGCCGCAGCGGTAACCGCCTCGCGCGAGCCGGTGAACAGCGAGTGCGTGCTGGTGGCCCTGGCGGATCTGGCTGAGGCGTGGCCCGAACCGGTGCGCCAGGAAATCAACCAGCGGTATTTGCAAAACGTCCGTTGCGAGTTACCGACCGCGATCGTTGGCGAGGCGTTGAAGCACGGTGAAGCGCAATTCGCCTGGCAGCAGATTCACGCCTGGATCAAACCCCGGCCCATCGCTTCCGAGCCGCTTGTCTATGGCGAAGCGGTGCTAGTGTTGCCTCAAAAAGTGATTGCGCCACTGCTCCTGGAACATTGCCGCGCAGCCGTCTCTCAGAAGGCGCCCGGTCCTTCCGGGCACAACACGTCGTACTTCACCAAAAGCGCTCCCGCCGCCGGTCCACTTTTTGCCCCCAGACCCGTGGCGCCACCGGTCGTGCCTCAACCTGCGGCACCCAAACCCCTGCCGCGGCCCGCCACACTTTCGTCGGCGGAACCGGTGGCCACACCCGCCGTGGCCGTCCCAGACAGCGACGATCAATCCATCATTTCGGTGCCGCTTGCCGCCGTGAGCGCGAACTGGCCGGTGGCCGTGCGCAAGGAGTTGGAACTGCTCAACCTCGCCAACGCCGCACTGGAACTGCCCATCGAGGCAATCGAAGCCGGCTTGAAGTTTGGCAAAGTGGATTATCTCTGGAAGCAACTCTGCGGCTGGCTCAAGCCCTGTCCGCCGGCGGCGCTGGCCTCACCCTATGCGGAGGCGCGGCTGGAGTTGCCTTTGAGCGTCATCGCGCCCCTCTACCTGCAGCGCAAAACCCCGGGGCCGGCCAAACGCCCTGCCATCACCCTGAACATTCCGGACGTGTTTACCCCGACTGGCCAAGCGGCAAGCACGGCCCAACCCGCTGGCGGACAGGCCGTTTTCGCCACGCCGCAAACGACCGTCAGCTCGCGGCCCGCGCCCGTCCCGCATACCGCAGTGGATACTGCCGGCGCGGCGCAAAAGGCACCTGCGGATCTGGCTGAACTTTTCGGCGAGCCGCAAAAGCGCAATTGGACTCCGAGCGACATCGTCCACAAAACCTTGCAATTGCCCGGCGTGGCGGGGGCGCTGATCGCTCTGCAGGATGGTTTGCTGGTGGCCAACTGCCTGCCACCGACCTGGAAGGCCGACACGATCGCCGCCTTTATTCCCCAGATGTTCGGACGCATGAACCAATACTCCAAAGAACTGAACATCGGTGAAATCACCAGTCTGACCTTGGGAGTGGGCCAGGGGAACTTTCAGGTTTTCAAAGCCGGCCTGGTTTATTTCGCGGTGATCGGTCGGCCCGGGGCTGCGTTGCCGCTCGCGTCGCTGACACTCATCGCAACGGAACTTGCCCGGCACACCAAGTAAAAATTCAATCACTATGGCCATCATCAATCAGGCAGCCAAAGAGCTTCAGGTCAAAATCGTTTATTACGGTCCCGCGCTCGGCGGCAAGACCACCAATCTCGTGCAAGTTCACGAGCACGTCCAAACCGCCCAGGGCAACAAAGGCAAACTGGTTTCGCTGGCGACCAGTTCGGATCGGACGCTGTTCTTCGATTTTCTTCCCATCGAGGCGATGGCGATCAAGGGCTTCAAGACCAAGTTCCAGCTATACACCGTGCCGGGCCAGGTCATCTACAACACCACGCGCCAGCTCGTTTTGCGCGGAGTGGACGGCATTGTTTTCGTGGCTGACTCGCAGTACGAAAAGATGGAGGAAAACCTGAAGAGCTTCGCCAACCTCGAAGAGAATCTCAAAGCCCAGCACCTGAACCTGGCGGACATCCCCTATGTTCTGCAATACAACAAACGTGACCTGCCGAATGCCGCGCCGGTCGAATACATGGACTTCCTCCTGAACAACCGCGAGGCACAGGCGCCGAGCTTCACCGCCAGCGCCCACCAATGCCAGGGCGTGTTCGAGACGCTCAACATGATCACCCGCCTGTTGCTCCACAAGTTCGTCACTGAATCCGGCCGCAAAGCCGCGTGATATGCCATCACTCCCCCAACTGATTGAGGAGGACATCCGCGAGCTGAACGGCGCGCTGGGCGAGTTGCTGCGTCACAGTGAAGCCACCGCCGCGCTCGTCATTGACAAGGGCGGCTTCCTCATCACGCAGGGCGGCGAGAGCGAACAATTCGATCTCACCACCATCGCCGCGCTTGCCGCCGCCTCCTTCGCCGCCACCGAGACGATTGCCACGCTCGTCAGCGAAACGACCTTCACAAGCATTTATCAACAGGGCGAATCCTCCAGCCTCTTCGTCGCCAACGTGGACGAATATTGCCTGCTCACCGTCATCTTCCCGGCGACGGTCAGCGTCGGCGCGGTGAAATATTTCGCGGCCCGCACCATCGGACTGATCGCCGCACAACTGGCCGCCGCCAAGGAGCGCGCCCCCGGCTCGGGCTTCGATCTCTCCGCCATGAACCTCGCCGATCCGACGCCGCTGTTTCGGATGAAGACGGCGTAATCCGGCCGCGCACGATCATCGCCCGCCCCCGGTTCGGCTCTTTCCCGCGCAGGCATGGTGCGGTTTCGCACTTTTCGTTTCGACGCTGGCACGCTTCCCGCCTAACCTTGCGGGCGATGGCCAGCGACACCCAACTCACACCGATGATGGCGCAGTACCGCCGCATCAAGGGCGAACTGCCCAAGGATGCGCTGCTGCTCTTCCGCCTCGGCGACTTCTACGAAATGTTTTTCGAGGATGCGCAGGCTGGCGCGCAATTGCTCAACGTCGCCCTCACCAAACGCGGCGTTATCCCGATGTGCGGCATCCCGCACCACGCGGCCAACGGCTACATCGCCCGCATCCTGAAGGCCGGCCGCAAGGTCGCCATCTGCGATCAGGTGGAGGAAGCGCGCCCCGGCCAGCTCGTCAAACGCGAGGTCACGCAAATCCTTTCCCCCGGCACGCACTTCGACGAGCGCATGCTTCAAGCCGAGCGGAATAATTTCCTCGCCGCCGTCTGCGCGGTCAGTGGCAGCTTCGGTCTCGCCGCCGTGGACCTCACCACCGGCAGTTTCAAGACCACCGAAGTGGAAAGCGAAGCGGCGCTGCTCGCGGAACTGGAACGCCTGCGCCCCACGGAAATTATTTATCCCGGCGAAGCCGCCTCCCTTCACGCGCTGCTCAGGAATTCCTTCCCCATCCTGCTCGGCCATGAGGATTGGGTGTTCGCGCCGGAGACGGCGGTTTTCACCGTGCGCGAACATTTCAAAGTGGCCGCGCTCGACGGGTTCGGGTTGAAGAACCGGACGGCCGCTGTCGGCGCGGCGGGCGCGGCGTTGCATTACCTGACCCAGCATTTGCGGCGCGACGTGGCGCATCTCACATCGCTGTCATTTTATCAGCCGGGCGATTTCCTCCACCTCGACACCACGACGCTGCGCCATCTGGAAATCCTCGAACCGCTGCACCGCGACGCCCCGCGCCTCGCCACGCTTTACGGCGCGCTCAACCGCACCGTGACGCCGATGGGCGCGCGCCGCCTGCGCGACTGGCTCACGCAGCCGCTCGCGGACGCCGCAGCGATTCACTGCCGCCAGGACGCGGTGCAGACGTGGATGAGCAACGCGGAGACCTTGCAAAACTTCCGCGCGAAGCTAGCCGACGTACGCGATTTGGAACGTACCATCGGACGCCTGAGCGTGGGCAGCGGCAACGCGCGTGACTTGCTGGCGCTGCGTCAGGCGCTCGAACAACTTCCCGCGCTCAGACAAATTCTCGGCACCGCCGAGGTTGCGCGGCTCGCGACGCTCAAGGAAGATCACGGCCTCCTTCCGCCGGTGGCCACCACAGCGGATGCACCCGCTTCACTGCTCCACGAGCTCACCAGTCAAATCACCGAACTCCCCGCGCTCGTCGAGTTGATCACGCGCGCCATCGTGGATGAACCGCCCCTCGCGCTCAAGGAAGGCGGCCTCATCCGCGACGGTTTCGATCCCGCACTCGATGAACTCCACACCGCCATGCGCGGCGGCAAGGCTTGGATCGCCAAGCTCCAGCAGGACGAAATCACCCGCACCGGCATCGCCTCGCTCAAGGTTCGCTTCAACTCCGTCTTCGGCTATTACATCGAAGTCACCCGCTCGAACCTCGACAAGGTGCCGCAGCACTACACCCGCAAACAGACTATCGCCAACGGCGAGCGGTTCATCACGCCCGAGTTGAAGGACATGGAGGGCAAAATCCTCGGGGCCGAGGAGCGCAGCGTGAAGCTCGAATACGAACTGTTCCTCAAAGTCCGCGAGGAAGTGCTGGGTTGGCTCAAACCCATCCAGGACACCGCTGCCGCGCTCGCCCAGATTGACGTGCTCGCCGCCTTCGCCGAGACCGCCCGCCTCCACAACTACTGCCGCCCGTGCGTCGCCGACGAAGGCGCGTTGCTGCTTCGCGACGCCCGTCACCCTGTGCTCGAACAAACGCTCGTGGACGAACGCTTCGTCCCGAACGACACACACCTCGACCGCGAAGCGCAAATCGCCCTCATCACCGGACCGAACATGGCGGGCAAGAGCACCTACATCCGCCAGGTCGCGCTGCTCACGCTGCTGGCGCACACCGGCTCCTTCATCCCGGCGGCAGAGGCGCGCGTGGATCTGGTGGACCGCATCTTCACGCGCATCGGCGCGAGCGACGACCTCGCGCGCGGGCAGAGCACCTTCATGGTCGAGATGAGCGAGACCGCCAACATCCTGAACAACGCCACCGCGCGCAGCCTGATCATCCTCGACGAAATCGGGCGCGGCACGAGCACCTTCGACGGCCTCAGCCTGGCGTGGAGCATCGTCGAACACCTGCACAACGCCATCGGCGCGAAGACGCTTTTCGCTACGCACTATCATGAGCTGACCGAACTCGCCGGACGCCTGCCGCGCCTGAAGAACTTCAACGTGGCCGTGCGCGAGTGGAACGACCAGATCGTGTTCCTGCGAAAGATTGTCGAAGGCGGCGCGGACAAAAGCTACGGCATCCATGTCGCGCGGCTGGCGGGCGTGCCGCGCAGCGTCGTCGAGCGCAGCAAGGAAATCCTGCGCAACCTCGAGGAAAGCGAACTCACCCCCGAAGGCACCGTGCGCCAGCCCTCGCGCCACCGTGCCGAGCGGGACAAGCTCCAGAAACTCACTCCGCCGCCGCAGATGGATTTGTTCGCTGGGCATTAGTGCCCGCTACGGCGTCGGTAACGACTAGTTGATTGAAATGCACAAATCGGCGAAATTCGAGTTGGCGATTTGTTATGTACTGGTTAAATCCTGTCGCCACTGCATTTGATGAAATGAAAATCGACGTGACAGAACAGTTTCAGCATCTGCCAAAAGCCCCGATTGTCGAGGCGGTGATTGAAGTTCGCGCTCGATCTGAAGCTACTTGGGATGAGCAGTTTATTTCCGAACAGTTGAAGTCAAAACTTCCTGATTACCCGCGAGTGACTTCACAGCGTGAGTTACAGCAAGAAGTCAAATTTGAGTCAGGGCAACCACCGGAAGCTACACAGCATGATCTTGGTTGGAAAGGATTGCGATTTCAATCGGCTGATGGGCGGCATCTCGCGCAATTCAATCGCAACGGATTCGTGTTTAGCCGGATGAAGCCCTACGAGAATTGGGAACAGCTTCTGAAAGAGGCAATGCGACTCTGGCGCATTCATACAGACGAGGCCCGACCAACGACGGCTCACCAAATTGGCCTTCGCTTCATCAACCGCATTTCCCTGCCTGTTCAAGAGTTCAAGTTCGAGGATTACATTCAGCCCCACCCTGCGCCGCCACACGGTCTCGACTCCCTGTTGTTTAACGGATACTTTCACCACGACGCATTGGCAGTCCCAGGCCATCCGTACGTCATCAATCTTGTTCGCACTATCCAGCCTCCTCAAGACCCAGCAGTTCAGGGGCTTGGATTGATCCTCGACATTGATGTCATCACCACCCAACCGTTCGAGCTGAGTGATGGTATGCTGGAGACACGGTTGGCCGAAATGTGCTGGTTGAAAAACAAAGCTTTCTTTGGCAGTATTACCAAGACAGCGTTAAAGAGCTTTCAATGATAATCGAAATGACCGCCCCAACTTTCATCTGGTACGGCGGCGTAAGCACTCGCGCCACCGGTGACGCTGCTCATCACATCGCTGGCGCAATCCAAGAACGCCGACGCCATTTTGAAAATTCCGTTTCCTTCGGGCTGCCCAAAAATGATGTGCTCAACGAATTATTCGAGATTGCTGAAGAGTGCAAAGCCTCGAATTGGGACGGTTATGGTGCCACACCAGTGACAGAAGATACTTACCGGGTTGCTTATCGGCTTTTGGAGGCCTTGCCGCTGGGAATGCCCGTCCCGACAGTCGGAGCCGAGCCAGATGGTCACTTGACCTTGGAATGGTATCGTTCTCCCCGGCGCACGCTATCGGTGAGTATCAGTCCGGACGGTGATTTGCACTACGCGGCACTGCTTGGCCCAAGCGACAAAGACTATGGAACCAAGCCTTTCTTCGATGAATTTCCCAAAACGATCCTGGACCTCATCAGGCGAGTGATGTCCACGTGAGGGACATGTCGGCAAGAACCTCAATTGCCGCCGAAGAATTGCTGGCGCGCTTCATTCTTTTCAGCAAGTGGATTCGAAGCAGTGACCAAACGGTGAAACCTGAAGCATTTATTCCTCATCCCTATCCCGATTTGTCCGTTACCCGACACAAAGATCTCCCCATCGAAGATCTTTGGCGCATTGGGCAGGAAATTGCAGACGCACGACCCGCGACGCTGTATGGAAAAGCGAATGTTACTGCGGAGCAGGTCAGGCAACGAAAACTGGACGTTGATCCAAGACCTGTGCCTGACAATCTGAACCATGCCTGCATCATCGGCTGGCCGGTGGACAAGCCCGCCCAAAAAAGTTTTGCCCAAGAGTTGGCTGCCGTTGCCCGTTACTCGCCAAAGCCGTCCACCCCCTGCTGATCACCGCCACCCTATCTCCTCTCCAGTTCGCGCGACGAGTCTTTGCGTGCGCCACCGGTCAGACCGCTACTTCTTGCTCAACCGCTCCTGCGGCGCGTCCACCAACAGCTCATGCGCCTCGCGCAGAATGGCGGGAATCTTCTTCGCGAAGGGGCTTGCGGCCAGGCAGCGCGCCAGCTTGCGCGTGGAAGCTTTCGCCGCAGTCACGCCGGGGAACCAGTGGTCGCCCTGGCCGAGCAGGTTGTAACGCATCTTGCCCCACGCGATCAGATCGAGCGACTTCGCGTAAGTCCAGAGCCGCAGAATCTCCATCACGTTGATCTCGCCGGGCACCGCGACGTAATGCGGCAACCCCTCGGGCCAGCGCGCGCACCAGTCCGCGCCGAGCGTCCGCTCCATCTCGGCGCGCAGACGCTTCTCAATCGGCGCCATGATCTCCGCCGCGCGGTCGTAATGGTCGAGCGCGCGGATGTGCTCGTCGAAATCGCCGGGACGCGCCGCGCCGCAACTGAGCGTGTGGACCTCCGGCCGCGCCAGGCAGTAGAGATCGTTGAACTGCATCGGCGAGAGCGGCGCGCACAGGTCCACGAGTTTCCGCGGCGGGTCGTAGAGTTTGCCGCCCTTGTCGTTCGGGCTGATGATGAACACGCCCATGTCCCGCGCGCGCGCCGCCACGATGGCCGGCCAGTTCAGGTCGTTGACGAAATACCAGTGGACGTTCACGTAATCGAACTCGCCGCTGTTCACCGCGTCCAGAATGATGTCCGTGGTGGCGTGCGTGGAGAAGCCGACGTGCCGCACGCGGCCTTCGCGCTGGAGCTGGCGCGCCGCCGCCACGCAACCGTGCTTTTGCAGCGACCAGTCCAGGAGTCCCCGGTGGTTGATGCCATGCAACGACAACAGGTCCACGTAATCCAGCCGCAGATGTTTCATCGAAGTGTCGAACGTCTTGAGGAAATCCTCCGCGCGCTCCATCGGGGCGACCTTGGTTTGCACGATGATCTTGTCGCGCGGCAACGCGGGCAGCACGCGGCCCAGTTGCATCTCCGAGGAACCGTAGCCGCGCGCGGTTTCGATGTGATTGATGCCCAGCTCGACGGCGCGATGGATGGTGGCTTCGAGATTCGCCTGGCCGGCGGCGGGGATTTCCTCCGGCGCGACATCCTGCCATTTGAACTGGTAGCGCATGCCGCCGCAGGAGATGACGGGCATGGCCAGTTCGGTGCGCCCGAAGCGTCGGTATTTCATGGGCGCACTGTATGCCATGCGGCGCGGGCGCGGGCAACTCCGGCGAGCGCCGCGCGACGGCTCAAGAACCTGCAAAACCAGGCCAAGGCCTTGAACATGACCCTCGTTCCTGCGTAACCACTTACGAGTTCTGTTACTCAGGAGGCGGCGTCATGCTGACGGCAATCATGGGACGACAATTACCTGATAGAAACGCTGAGGACTGGCAATCGCGTCTGAGACGCAATAGGTTGTGCCGCTACCAGCAACTGGATTACCGAGATTGACCCAAGCGTTGGTGGTCAACGCGGAGCGAAACTGAACTTGGTAGCGAGCCCCCGAATAAGAGTCCCAGCAAACCTGAACCTCTGAAGCGTGGATATTTGAGTGAGGGCAGCAAATCATGGTTGGGCTGAATACAACATTGTCGAGGTCACAAGAGTCCGCACCACCGGTGCGCTCTCCGCGAATCCGAAGTGCAGTCAAGTTGGCAAGGACTGTCTGAAACTCAATCTCAGTCGCCATTGCGCCACCGGTTGATCCGATGTGCCAATTGGTAGATGCCGAGAGTGGCACTATATACGATGTCCAAACATCACGAGTAGAACCAGAACCAGCGTCTCGAACCAGCCTAATGCCTGCGCCTTCAAGGATGACATCCGCAAATGCGTCGAAACCACCTTGATGCCGACGAATGTCGAAGGAAAGAGAGCCACCGTAGTAATTGCTTCGATTTCCAAGATACTTTGCTGGTGCTACAAAGAAATACCAGTTGGCGCCGTTGGTCCTACAATCAGCGCCGATCAGGCGGTCCACCTGCCAAACATAGCCGCCCATGTTGCCGTTGGTGGGCGAGTACGAAGGCACTCCCGCAGTCAAATCGGGAGGTGTGAACGACAGCGCGCAAATATCCACGACCCTCCACCCTTCGTCATTTGCGTCGAATGTGCTGACGATCTGTGTGTGGGCCGAGAGGGAAGCGAAAAGAAAAATGTGAACGATTACTGCGATGAGTGATTTGTAGTTCATGTTGGGTTCGTATGTTCTGAGTGCGCCGCGTCGCCTAACAGGTATTCGGCCAAACGTAGGTTTGGCCTGGCACGGCGTGGTTTGGCCGAGCGGGTTTCATTGATGCGGATTTTGGGCAGGATGCACCACGGTTGGCAAGCAATCGCTTGGTCTATCATGAGCGGGGGCGGCATCCCACGCGCCGTCGTTTGACGCGGCTGTTGGAAGGGT